>CAZMFX010000100.1:0-1287 GCA_964565625.1 uncultured bacterium | reverse complement strand
TCACGGGCTGGCATGGCGCCGTGTTGCTGGTGTCGCACGACAGGGCGTTCCTCGACGCGGTCGCGACGCACACCGCTTTCCTGGAGCGCGGCACCCTCGACCTCGAGGCCGGCAACTACACGGATGCCACCGCTCGGCGGGATGCCCGGGACGCTGGCAGGCTGAGGAGGCACCGCTCGCAGTCGGCCAGGCAGCGCCGACTGGAGGGCGAGTTCCAACGGCACAGGTCGGCGGCCCGCTCGGCGGGAAGGTTCAACAAGAACCGGATCAAGGACGGCAACCTCCTCCTGGCAACGGCGAAGGCCGAGACGGTCTCAAACAGGCTGGCGCGCCGCGCGAAGTCGATCGCCACCCGCCTGGAACGCGAGGAGGTGGAGGAGAAGCCGTGGGTCGACAACCGGCGCCTGAGCTTCTCGGCCGAGCCCGCAACGAAGGGGCCAACCGAGGTGATCGTCGCCGAACGGCTGACCGTCCGCCGCGGAGGCGGGACGATCGTGTCCGGCATGGACCTGCACCTCATGCGCGGCGACAGGCTGGCCCTCGTTGGCCCGAACGGCAGCGGGAAGTCGACGCTGCTGGAGGTGCTTAGCGGTGCGAGGCGGCCTGACTCCGGCACCGTACGGCACGGCGTTGGCCTGCGCATGTCTATCGCAGAGCAGGTAGAGGAGCCGTGGTCAAACGCCGGGCCCGACCTAACCGTTGGCGATGTGCTGTGGGAGGTCAACCCGGAGCTAGTGGACGCTGACGTGTGGCGGGTCACCGCCGAGGTCGGCGTGCCTTCCGGGCCAGAGCGACCCGTGGCTCAGCTCTCGGGTGGAGAGAGGCGGCGGCTCACGCTGGCACGCATCGCGGTCAGCGATGCCCACCTCCTGATCCTCGACGAGCCCACTCACCACCTCGACCTACGCGCCGTCGAGGCCCTCGAGGCGTTGCTCGAGAGGTTCACTGGCACGTTGCTGCTCGCGTCGCATGACAGGCGGCTCGTCGAGCGGGTGTGCGACCGCGTGCTTGAGCTGCCGGCACGTACCGCGGTCGGTGGACATGAGGGGCAGACCGTGGCACCATCGCGCAGATGAGGCGCCCCGCCGAGCAGCCGAACCTCAAGGACCTCGCGCGTCTGAGACGTGTGCGCGACCGCATGGATCGTGAGTTCGCACAGCCACTCGACGTAGAGGCGCTGGCGCGCGGCGTGAACATGTCGGCCGGCCACCTGAGCCGGCAGTTCAAGAGCGCGTACGGCGAGTCGCCGTACGCCTACCTCATGACGAGGCGGATCGAGCGCGCCAT
>CAZMFX010000099.1:0-9564 GCA_964565625.1 uncultured bacterium | reverse complement strand
GCCGGCGCCTGCAGCGTCGCCGCCACGCGCCGAGCGGTGAAGGGCTCGCTGCGGCCCGCGATCCTCGTACCACCCTCGGGCAGCACGAGGTGGTAGCGCGCCTCCAACTGCGCCTCCTCGAACGGCACCAGCACCTCTGCCGACCCGCTGGCACCGCGTACGCCCTGCACCGCGAAGAGGCGGTCGTCCGGCGAGTCCACCGGCGCCACCGTCAACCATGCCGTCGCCTCGGCAGAGGCGCCACTGAAGCTCACCTGGACCGTGCCGCCCATCGCGGGGTCCGACGGCGTCACGCTCACCTCGACGAGGAACGCGGGCGCGAGCTCGAAGGCGAACTCGTTATCGGCGTCCGCGGACACCGACAGGTTCGCGAACGAGAGCGGCGCGCCCGCGAACGCGTCGGCGACGAGCGCGGTGTAGCTACCGGCAGGTAGCTCGGACTCGAACTCGCCTGGGCCCACCTCGCGGAAGGCGCGCTCTCCCCCACCCAGCGCGTCGGCGAACGTCACCGTCGCACCCTCCGTCGCCGGCTGTCCATCACGGGTCAGGCGAACGGTCACCGGAACGCCTGCCGGCTCCTCGGGAAGTGCGACGGCGTTGCCCAAAGCTTCGGCCAGCTGGGCTGCGCTGTTGGCGCTCTGGAACGTGCCGATGCCGGCGAAGCTCTGCTCGGCATCTGGCGTCAGGGCGAGGCCGATGATGTGAAGATCGATCTCGAGGCCTTCGCTCGCGAGCCGTTCCGCGACGGCCCGCACGTCTCCCCCGCACGACTCCTCCCCGTCGGTGACCAGGACTATCAGCTTGCGGCCGGTCGCTGCAGCCAGGTCTTCCGCCGCGCGCTCCAGGGAGTAGGCGATGGGCGTCGCGCCCATAGCCTCAGTTGCCTGCACGGTGGCGAGCAGCAACCGGCGGTCGACAGGCTCGACGGGGACCGTTAGCAGGCTGTCCTGGCACGCGCCATCGTCCAGGGCCATCATCTGTGAGCCGTAGACCCTGAGGCCGACGCTCAGGTCTGGGCTTTCCGGCAGGCGGCTGATGAAGGTCGCCAGGGCCTCCTTGGCGGCGGTGATGCGGTACCGGCCGTCTGGAAGCTCGTTGAACATGGAGCCCGAGGCGTCGAGCACCAGCACGACGTCCGTGCTGGACGTGTCCGGCGCCTGCGCGTAGGCGCCGCCCGGCAGCAGGAGCGCCGCGAGAGCAACGAGGTACCGGCCCGTGAGCCGGACGAGGCCCGCACTTCCCAACCCCACACGGTACGCAAGGTCAAGCATTGGTCACTCTCCGACGCGACGTCTCGAAGCAGCGTGTTGGCCGTGATGCCGGCGCCAATGCTAGCGGGTCGGGTCGTGTGGTGCCAGTGGGCGCTGCGCCAGGCGGCGGATCCGCTCGCGGCGTGCTTCAGGCGTCGTCAGGGAAGGCGGGTGAAGCGGCCGCGGAGCCGTCTATGCCGGCAAACACGCATGCGCCGTCGCCGAGGGCCATGCACGACGTCAGCCGGACCTCGTCGCCCAGCAGTCGAGACAGCAGCTTCTCGTCGAAACGGCACACCGCGCGGTTCCTACGAGCGACGTTGTGGAAGACGCAGTTGACCGCACGTAGAGCGCCCTCGTCTTCGCCGAGCCCCGGCCCGGCGTGGTAGCCGAGCTCGTTCATCAGCTCGAGGACCCGTTCCCGCCTCGCGTCCTGGTCCAGCCGCTGCAGCTCGGGCAGCCAGGTAAGGGCGAGGTCCTCGACCATCGCGTCCAGGACGACCTCGGCCGCTTCCGGCCCCAGCCGGTCGTCGATGGCCTCGAGCAGGCTTAGGGCCAGACGGTCGTACTGGCGCGGAAAGTGCTCCCCGCCGAGCTCGGTAAGGCCGTATGCCCTCGACGGTCGACGCCCAGTACGCCTGACCGCTATGGGCCGTACGAGGCCGTCACGCTCCAGGCCGGTTATGTGCTGCCGTATGGCGTTGCGCGAAACGCCGATAATGCCGGCCAGCTCGTCGAGAGTCAGCCCGACCCCACGGTTCCTGAGGAGCTGAAGCATGACGCTCCTACGCGTGTCGCTCGGCCCTAGCATCTCGCCCTCCCCGCACGCAGCATAGCGTGATGACAATAATGACATAAAGTCCTTGCATTATTGATATATCGGTGCTATGTAATGGGATCAGCGATCGCTGCTACTCCTTGCCCCAGGGGAGTTGCAGACCCCAGAGGCCGGAAGGACACCGCATATGAGGGACACACCCTCCTACACCCATTTTGGCCGCTTTGCACGGCTAGCCCTCCTCGTCACCGCCTCGGTCTTCGCGACGCTCGCGTTCGCTCAGGGCAACGACCTGACTACCGAGCCCCCGCCCGCCCCTTACGTGAACGCCTCTACGATCCTGCCGCTTCCAGACTTCATCCCGGGAGCAGGGGCCCTCTACATCGACCCGGCCAACGCGCCTGTCGGCCCGTGGCTCTCGTACGGGTCTGACGGCTCGCTCGTCGAGGTCCTCTTCATGATCCCGATCAGCCAGATGCAGGAAGCCGTCAGCTGGGACGACCTCGCGACCGGCCTCCTCGCTCAACTCGGCGTGACGATCGACCACGTAGACGTGACGTTCAACGGCGGCCATCCCGGCATGGCAGAGCCGCACTACCACTTCAGGCTCGTCGTCGTCGATGCGCAGACGCAGCAGAGCCTCCTCAACCCCTGATCTGACCGATCCGCCGGGGCCTCCAACCCGGCGACTAACAGCAGGCAACACGCCCTCAGGCGACGAACTCGCCCGGGGGCGTGCAGCCTGTTCGGCTAGGCGGGTTCGACCGCCCGCCGCTCAGTGCCTTATCGCACCCTGCCCGTCGTGCCCCTGCAGAGCACGCTGCGCGACGTCGAGAGTGCGGTCGTCGCCCTCGACCACGAGCAGCGAGCCCCCACCGCTGACGACGTCGAGCAGATGCTCGGCCTCGTCCGCACGAGCACCAGTCAGGTCCTCGATCTCGGACCTGGTGTAGCCGGCCGGCCCTCCGCCCAGATCGACGTCGGCGCCCGCCACCGCCACCGGCGCGGCCACGGCCGGGGTGCCGAGGGGAACGTTCGCGCCGAGCGTCGCAGACGGGGGTATCACAACTTCGTCCCCCATGTCCGCGTCGCCGCCGCGCCCGCGCCTGCCCGCCTCCAGGTCGGCTTCATCGTCGCCGCTCGGCGTCCTTTGCACGACGCTCACCGCGTCGGTCACGCCGGCCTGCCTGAGCAGCTCGAGCCCCTCTTCCAGCTCGTCTTCCATCCCATAAACGATCACCAGCTTGCCCATGCTCACGCACCTCCGTACGCCATGAGTCTGTTGCCTTACGACTAGCGGGCGATGAGCCGCCGTGAGAAGCGCAGCGGCGCGCCGCGTGACACGAGCGGCGCCCCGGTCTGGTACAATCCCTCCTTGCTGGCGTGGTGGATGTAGCTCAGCAGGTTAGAGCACCGGATTGTGGTTCCGGGGGTCGTGGGTTCAAATCCCATCATCCACCCCAGGCGATGGGCGGCTTGCCGCCCTCGAGGCGCGGGCGGGGCGTGCATGTCCCGCCCGAGCCGCCATGCGAGGATGGCGGAATTGGTAGACGCGCTGGACTTAGGATCCAGTGGCCTAGCCGTGCGGGTTCAAGTCCCGCTCCTCGCACCACAGCGGCAAGCCATGCGCTTGCCGCTTGCTCTTGCAAGAGGCGTCGAAGCGACCGCAGCTCCGGAGCGCCAAGAGGAGACCCATGAGGACCGAACTGTTGGACAAGAAGCCGGTGGAGGCGACCGTCAAGGTGACCGTTCCGGCCGCTGAGGTGGACGCCGCTTACGAGCAGGTGATAACAGAGCTGTCGCGCCAGGTACGGATTCCTGGTTTCCGGCAGGGCCGCGTCCCGCGCGGCGTGCTCGTGAAGCGCATCGGCCCGGAGGCGCTCAACGAGGAGGTGAAGGACAAGCTTATCGACGCCAACTTCCAGGCGGCGCTCGAGGAGCACGATCTCCTTCCCATAAGCACGCACTTCCACGCCCACGAGCCCGTCCAGGGTTCCGACTACAGCTTCGAGATCCACTCAGAGCTGTACCCGGAGGTGACGCTTCCCGACCTCGACTCGATAACGCTTACCGCGCCGAAACGCGAACTGACGGACGACCTCGTCGAGTCTGCCGTCGAGGAGCTTCAGCGGGACAACGCGACGCTCGTCCCGGTAGACAGACCGGTCCAGCCAACTGACTGGGTGATGATCGAGGCGACGAGCCTCACTCCTGCACAGGCGACCGACGGAACCGATGAAGCAGCGGGCGACGAGGCAACCGCACCCGAACCCCAGACGAGCACCTTCCCCGTCGACCTCGAGCGGGCTGCCGACGAGCTCCGCGACCAGCTGGTTGGCGCCGCCATCGGCGAGGAGCGCGAGATAACCCTCACCGACGATGTCGACCGCGAGGAGGACGGCTCGCCGCGCACCCGTCGCATGCGGGTGAAGGTCGTCGACGTCAAGGAGAAGGACAAGCCTCAACCCGGCGAGGAGTTCGCGACGCAGCTGGGTGTCGACTCGTGGGACGCGGTTCTGGAGAGGGTGAGGGCGGCGATAGCCGACGACCTGGCGCGCGAAGCGCACGAGGCACGCCGCACCGAGCTGATTGACAAGCTGACCGCGGACGCGCGGCTCGAGCTTCCACCCGGCCTCGTCAGGCGCCGCCAGCAGACGCTGCTCGAGAACCTCGTGCAGGACCTTCAGCAGCAGGGCGAGACCTTCGAGAGCTACCTCTCACGGCTGGAGGCACGCGGCAAGCGCGAGGAGTTCGAGAAGGAGCTGCTCGAGACGGCGGAGCGCGGCGTCAGGCGCGACCTGGTCCTCGAGAGGCTCATGGAGGTCAGGGGGACGGAGATCTCCAACGCCGAGCTCACTGAGGCCCTCAAGCACCTCGCCGCGCAGAGGCGCCAGGACGTGGGCTCGTTCGTTCGCGACATGGGTGACAGCTGGGTATCCAACTACCGCTTCATGCTCGCGCGCGACAAGGCCGTGCGCGAGTTCATCGCCGAGCTGACGGGCGAGACGGCTGGGCCGGCTGACGACGACTCGCTGGTCGAAGCCGCAGAAGCGAGCGTGGACGCCCTGGAAGAGGACGAAGCGCACGACCACGACCACCACGCCTCTCACGACCACGACCACTGATCACACGCGCGGTCGTTGGTGCGCTGGTCACGGGGCGCGCACGCACGGTGCTAGGCTCTAGCACGACATGCCCCTAGTCCCTTACGTAATAGAGCAGACCGGTCGCGGTGAGCGCACTTACGACGTATACAGCCGCCTGCTCAAGGAGCGCATTATCTTCCTCGGCGGGCCGATAGACTCCGAGGTCGCGAACGTCGTGACTGCGCAGTTGCTGCTACTCGACTCGCAGTCGCGCGAGCAGCCGATAAACCTCTTCATAAACTGCCCAGGCGGCGAGGTCTACTCGGGCCTGGCCATATACGACGTCATGCAGTACATCTCCGCCCCGGTGCACACGAACTGCGTCGGGATCGCGATGTCGATGGGCTCGGCGATACTCATGGCCGGCGCGAAGGGAAACCGCGTCGCCCTGCCGCACTCGAGGATAATGATCCACGCCGGCTCCGCAGGGTTCCCCCGCGCCAGCCTGCCGGACCTCGAGGTGCAGGCAAGGGAGTTCACGGACATCCGCAACATGATGGAAGAGATCTACCACCGCCACACGGGGCACTCGCGCGAGAAGCTGAGAGCAGACATGGAGCGGGACCGCTTCATGTCGCCGGAGCAGGCGCTCGAGTACGGCCTCATAGACAGGGTGGTAGAGCCACGCGGCGAAGGGAGATTCACGGGCAGATGAGCGCACGCGGCCACGACGGCGACCGCTGCGCCATTTGCGGCCGTCCCGACGCCGGCTCGCCGCTGCTCGTTTCGGCCAGCGGCATGCTGCTGTGCGCCGACTGCGCAGGCCGCGTCGGAGACCGCGCCGTCACGGCGGGCCCGCGCCGCCACAGGCCGCTGCCGACCTCGGTCCCACGGGACATAAAGAGGGTGCTCGACGAGTACGTCATCGAGCAGGAGGACGCGAAGCGCACGCTCGCCGTCGCCGTCTACAACCACTACCGCCGCCTCGCGCACCCGGAGTCCGAGGTGCAGAAGTCGAACGTCCTGCTCGTAGGGCCTTCCGGCACCGGCAAGACGTTGCTTGCCGAGACGCTCGCGCGCACGCTCAAGGTGCCGTTCGCCATAGCTGACGCGACGACGTTGACGGAGGCAGGGTATGTCGGTGACGACGTCGAGAACATAATCCTGAGGCTGCTCCAGGTGGCGGACTACGACGTCGAGGCCGCTCAGCGCGGCATTATCTACGTCGACGAGATCGACAAGGTCGGCCGCAAGTCGGAGGGGCCGTCGATAACAAGGGACGTTTCAGGAGAGGGCGTGCAGCAGGCTCTCCTCAAGATCATCGAGGGGACGACGACCCACGTGCCGCCGCAGGGCGGGAGGAAGCACCCGCACCAGGAGCTGATAGACGTCGACACGAGCGACATCCTCTTCATCTGCGGCGGTGCGTTCGAGGGTCTAGAGGAGATCATGCGCAGGCGCCTCGACGTGTCGCGCGTCGGCTTCCAGTCCGGCGAGGACGAGGCTGGTGCGTTCGAGGACGCGGAGGTGCTTCCGGAGGACCTGATGAGCTTCGGGCTGATACCAGAGCTGATAGGGAGGCTGCCCGTCACGGTGCGCCTGCACGACCTGTCGCTCGAGGCGCTCGTCGACGTCCTCACCAAGCCGCGCAACGCCCTCGTCAAGCAGTACACGGAGATGTTCGCGTTCGACGGTGTCGAGCTGGCGTTCGACCCCGAGGCGCTCGTGGAGATCGCGCGTAGGGCTCAGGAGCGCAAGACGGGTGCTCGCGCCCTCAGGTCGATCATGGAGCGCGTCCTCCTACCGCTCATGTACGAGGTGCCTGGCAGCGACGTTACGCACGTTACCGTCACCCTCGAGGACATAGACGACCCGCACAAGCTGCTCGCTCAGGCGCGGCGGGTGCGCAGCGCCTGACCGGAGAACGCGAGGCTCGTGCCCCTCAGGCGGCGACGGTCCTGCACCGCTCCACCACGGCCTGGAACCGGCCGGCAGCGTCAAGCAGCTCGGCCTCGGTCGTCTCCCTGCCCAGGCTGAAGCGCACGCTCGCCTTCGCCGCTCGCGGCGACAGGCCCAGCTCCAAGAGCACGTGGCTGGGCTCGAGGCTGCCGGCCGCGCATGCAGAGCCCGCGCTCACCTCCACGCCCGCGTCGTCGAGCGCCATGAGCAGGCTCTCGCCGTCGACGTCGGACACGCTCACGTTCACGTGCTTGACGCTTCTGGGGGCGTTCGCCCCGTTGAGGCTCACGCCGGGCGTACGCAAAAGCCCGGCCTCGAGAACGGCCTGGAGCGTCGCCATGCGCTGGTGCAGCTCTTCCCGCTCCGACCCTGCCAGCTCCACCGCCGCTCCCATCCCTACTATCGCCGCGACCGCGTGGGTGCCCGGCCTGAGCCCCCGCTCCTGGGTTCCGCCTGCCAGCATCGGCTCCGGCTCCACCCCGGGGCCAAGGACCAGCGCCCCGACTCCCTTGGGGCCGCCCACCTTGTGAGCCGAGAGCGAGACCGCGTCCGCCCCCAGGGCGCCAAGCGACACGTCCTCGAGCCCGAGGCCCTGGACGGCGTCGCAGAAGAAGAGAGCACCGACCGCTCCCGCCGCGCTGGCGACCGACGGGGCGTCTAGCATCACGCCCGTCTCGTTGTTCACGAGCATCAACGCGACGAGCGCAACGCGTCCCTCCCTCGCCGCCGCCCCACGCACGTCGTCTCCGCCGATCGCGCCTCCCGGCCCGTGCGTCACGTAACCAACGCGCCTGCCGCTCGCGGCTGCCCGCTCGGCCGCCCGCAGGACGGCCGCGTGCTCGAGCCGGCTGATGAGAAGCGCCCCCTCCCTGTCAGCCAAGAGCCCCAGCACAGCGAGGTTGTCGGCCTCCGTGGCGCCGGATGTGAAGACGACCTGCTTCGGCCTCACGCCCATCACCGAGGCGACCCTCTCCCGCGCCTCCTCCACCGCCTTGCGCGCCCGTCTGCCGGAGGCGTGCAGGCTCGACGGGTTGCCGTGCACCGCCGTCAGGTACGGCAGCATCGCGTCGAGCACCGCGGGCCTGAGCGGCGTCGTCGCAGCGTGATCCAGGTAAATGTTCGCCATCTGTCGGACTGCGATCAGGCCAGGTCGGCGGAGACGAGCGGCAGGCTGGCCGCCCCGTCGGGCGCCGCGTAGCCGCGCGCCTTGCGTTCGGCGACAAGGTCTGCAAGGGTCGTCGACCCAAGGACGCGCCTCACCGCGCTGTCTACCTCTCGCCACAGGCTCTCGGTGCTGCAGTTTCCTACGCGCACGCAGGAGTCGTTGTCGTCCAGGCATGCCACCGGGGCGACGCTGCCCTCGAGCAACTCGACCACCTCGAGGCTGTCGATCTGGTCCTGGGGTCTGGCGAGGCGGTACCCGCCACGCGCACCGCGAACCGACTCGACGATGCCAGCGCGCCTGAGCGACGCGAAGATCTGCTCGAGGTACTGCTGGCTCAGCAGCTGCCTCTCTGCGACGGTCTTGAGGCTTATGGGCTCACGACCGGAGAGCGCGACCTCTACGAGAGCGCGCATGCCGTACTGTGCCTTGGTCGATACCCACATGATCCGTCCCTGCTGACGCGGTGGCGCCGGCGCCACGGCCGGTGCTCGGGATGCCCGGTTCTCGGAACCATTCCGAGTAACTTCGTCGAGTATAGCCACGGCCGTGGACGATGGTCAACGCGACGCGCGCCCCGAGTGAAACAGTCCGCGGCGCGTCAGAGCGCGCGTGCCTACCTGGTCGCCGTGTCCAGCAGGCCCTCGAGGTAGCCGAGCGGGTCTACCGCTCTGTCGCCGAAACGGATCTCGAAGTGGAGATGCGGCCCTGTCGAGGCTCCCGTCGAGCCGACACGCCCGATGACGTCGCCCTGCCTCACGACCTCGCCGGCCACGACGTCCACGGCGCTCAGGTGGGCGTACCGGGTCTGGCTGCCGTCACCGTGGTCTAGCGCTATGGCGTTCCCGTAAGTGCTCCACCAGCCGGCCCGCGAGACGACACCGTCCCGCGCCGCCCGTACGGGGGTGCCTGTAGGGGCAGCCCAGTCGACGCCGAAGTGGTAGCGGTTGCCGTTAACCGAGACGTTGCGCCAGCCGAAGTGTGAACTGAGCCTGCCGTTCACGGGCTGCATGAACCCCTGGGGCGCCAGCTCGGCGCCCGCCAGGTCGGACAACGCGGCGGGCAGCACGGCCAGCTGGGCGTCGCGCAGGTCCTGCCTGGGCTCACCGGCAGCCGCGACGCACCATGCGAGCGCCGCGAGGCACGCGACGAGGAGCTTGAGCGGGCTCACGCCCGATTACTACCGTTAACCCTGCCCGAGCGTGGAGAGGAACTCCGCGTTGCTCTTGGTCCGCGACAGGCGCGAGAGCAGCATCTCCATGGCCTCCGCCGGGTCCATGTCGGAGATGACCTTGCGCAGCAGCCACATCTTGGCCAGCACGTCCTCGC
>CAZMFX010000098.1:0-9669 GCA_964565625.1 uncultured bacterium | reverse complement strand
GCGATCCAGGTGGTGACGCTGGTCTTCCTCGTGCTGTTCCCCGGTCTGGTGAACTGGCTGCCCAACCTGGCCAGGTAGCCGCCGCCCACATCCCGCATCCGGTCAACGGGTACTGCCGCACCGATCTGGCCGGAGAGCCGAGGACGAGCAGCTCGGAAGAGTTGAAGAAGCACGTGGGCCGCGGCGCGGCACCCCACGTGCTTCTCTGTTCTCCCGGCTTGCTGCCTACTGTGCCTGGCCGTATAGGAACGCTTCGTAAGCGTGCTCGTTGCGCTGGTCGAAGGGCCTCACCCCCGCCAGGAACGTGTCTACGGATTCGGCTATGCGCGCGTAGGTCGCGTTGCCGGCGCGCAGGTCGGCGTCGATGCGCGTCCAACTGTCCCGGAAGACCTGGAGCGTATCGTTCGAGAACACGCGCGGCTCGGTTCCCGCGGCGATCATGCGCTGGAACGCCGCCGGGTCCTTGGCAAGGTAGTCCGAGTACATCTGTGAGTTGGCCGCCTTCGCCGCCACGCGGAACGCACGCTGCAGGTCCGGGGTAAGCGAGTTCCAGGCGTCGAGGTTTATGTACGTGCACAGGGCCGCGCCCGGTTCCGCCCATCCGGGGCCGTAATAGTAGCGAGCCGCGTTGTTGAGGCCGAGCGTCTCGTCGTCGTGCGGGCCTACCCACTCCGCGGCGTCTAGAGCGCCGCGCTCCAGCGCCAGGAAGATCTCGCCGCCGGGCAGAGTCTGCACGTTCACGCCGACGTCGGCGTACACCTGGCCACCCAACCCAGCCGTGCGGAAGGACACGCCCCTCAGGTCCTCCGGCGAGTTGATCTCGACGTTGAACCAGCCGGCCATCTGCATCCCGGTGTTGCCTGCCAGCAAGCCCATCATGTTGTTGGCGGCGTTCAGCTCGTCCCACAGCTCCTGACCGCCCCCGGTGTGCACCCAAGATGTGATCTGAGACGCTGTCATGCCGAACGGCACGGCGGTGAAGAAGGCGTGCGATGGGTCCTTGCCTATGTAGTAGTAGGACGCGGTGTGACCGACCTCGAACGCGCCGCTTGCCACGGCGTCGAAGACTTCGAGGCCTCCTATCTGGGCACCGGCTGGGAACACCTCTATGTCGATCTGCCCGTCCGTCATCTCGCGCAGGTAGTTCGCGAGGTTGACAGCCCCTCCGTAGAGGTTGTCCAGCGATGTTGGCCACGACGTTGGCATGCCCCACCTGAACACCTGGGCGCCCTGCGCCCGCGCGAACATGAGCGGCGACAGGCTGGCGCTGGCTGCTACTACACCGGCCTTCTTGAGGAAATCACGACGTCTCATCCAGACCTCCGGTTCAGCCTTCTCGGGTTGTCGGTCATGAGAATTATAGACCCTCGCGGCCATGTTGTCGGCCGGTACGGCAGCAAGGGCCTCCATTCAGCGTCGACGTCACCAACCGTCAGTCGCAGTAGAGCGACACCGCGGATTGCGCCTCCCCGAAGATGGTGTCCAGAGGCGTGTTCACGTACGTGCCGTGCGCCAGGTCGGGGCCAGTGGCCGGCTTTACTCCCGGGTTACCAGGGTCGCAACGCTGGGAAGTGATCGTGTCCAGCGCTGTGAAGAGCGTGACCACGGGCGCCGAGAACGACGTGCCCGCGTATGCGACGGCCTGTCCAGGCGTGGCGACGAGCATGAACGCGGAGCCGGGCGCAGCCACCTCCCCGCTGTTCGCGAACCCGGAACGGGTCGAAGAGTACCCGTTGCCGTCCACATCTAGGGAGCTAACGCTGATGACGGTCGGCCATGCAGATGGGTAGAGGGCGAAGTCGTGGCCGAGGTTGCCGGAGGAGGCGACGTGCACGATCGACTCGACGGCCGCTCCCGCGTGGTAATCCCAACCGTCGCAGCGGTCCTTGTGCGCGACGGGCAAGGGGCAGTCGAGGTAGGCGAGCAGCGGGTCATCCCCGGCGCCAAGCGGAGCGGTCAACAGTTCGCTGAGCTCGGTCTCGTACTGCGCGCCGATGCCGTTCAACGTCCTTATCTTCTGGACGTACTCCTCGAAGGTGTCAACAGAGCTGGCTCCCAGGTCGGCCGCTACCGCGCACGGCACGACGGCGAAGCTCATGTTCACGACGAAGCGCGAGAACTCGTGGTCCTCATGGTGGGCCAGTTCTAGTATCGAGTCGCGCAGCACCGAGACGATCTCGGCGGTATCACGATCATCGGTGTCGACGGTCTGCACGACGAGCTTGCCGCCGTCGTCCGTCCAGCGGATGTAGATCGGCTCGCCGGTCACGGGGTTAGTGGTGACGAAGCCGTCGTCGAAGCCGCTGCTCGCGAGCATCCTCAACAGGTGATGGAGCACCAGGGCCCCGTGTGACAGCTCTCCCGAATCGAACCAGCTTTCCAGTTGCTGCTGCGTGACCTCAGATCCGTCGACAAGGGAATCCGGCAGCTCGTAAGTGCCGCCGAAGTCGTCGACGACGACTATCGCTACGCGGTCGTGGTAGTTGGGCTCCCCAAGCACCTGCCACAGGTCCTGCGCGACCTTCTCGGGGCTGGCGGCGTTGCCGGCGAAGTCTGCCGGCGTCCCGAGGAAGATGCCGCCAACGGCTCCGACGGCTTGCAGCCCTGCGCCCACCGCCTGTAGGCCCTGCCCCGGCAGGTCGAGCCCGTCCGCGGCGCAGTTGCCAGCGGTCTCGTCGAACGGCTGCTCCGAACTGAGCGGGTGAAGCCCGGCTATCGACGCCGGAGGCGGAGCGGACGCCTCGACGGCAACCTCGCGCGTCACCCGCGTCTCGTTGCCGCTGCTGTCGGTGGCGATGGCGGTGAGACGGAAGCTTCCGGTGCCCGAAGGAAACCAGTCGAAGCTCCATGCCCCGGTGGAGGTATCGGTGAAGTCGATGGCGGCCGCACCGTCGGCCACGTCCTGGGCAGACGTGCTTGCCAGGAGTACCGGACCTTCGTATACGCGCACGTTCGCTACGCCGACCTCGTCGGAAGCCGCGCCTCCGAGCGGCGTCGACTCGCCTGCCGGAACCTGTGACGGGGGCTCGAAGACGAGCGACGGCGGCACCACGTCTATCGATATCCCGATAGCGTGCGCGAACTGACGCGTGTAGGTCGCTATGAACTTGCCATGGCTTGTGGGAGCACCGTCCTTGAGGTGCCAACCCCTAACAATCGCGCGCAACACGAACGTATCGGAGGTTGGGCTTGACGTGACGTAGGCCCTGGCGCCGATGCCGCTGCCCTCGACTTCGCCGAGGCTCGGCTCGAGTTCGTACTCGACGGTGAAGTCGGCCAGCGGGACGTCGAAGGAGCCGATCGAGGTGCGCACGCGCAGATAGAGGTCGATCACTTCACCCGCGACGACGTAGTGGCGCAGTCCCTCCTCTACGAGTTCGACCGAACCGATGAGCGTATGGACGCTCAGCATGACGCTGGTGGCTTCGTGCCCGACTTCTGCAACGCTCTCGCCGTAGACGATCATCTCGCCAGAGGAGTCCATCCCAGCGGTGATGAACCTGTACTTTCCGGCGGTGAGCAGGACGGTGATCGTCGTCTGGCTCGACGACATCGTCAGCGCATCGAAGGCGCCCTCCGGGTCAGATGCTCCGGTCGCGTCGAACCGCACGACGTCACCGTCACGGTCCAGGACCGTGATCGTGAACTGGTCGACCACGCTTGCGCCGCCTTCGGTCGGGACGCCCTGCGGGGCCAGTACTGCCCCTGCGTCGATCCGAAGCACGACGGGATGCAGGCCCGTTGGACCGGGACGGTCACTCGTGCAGCTCACGAGCACAGTCAGCAACATGACGGCAAGCAGGTGTGGGACGACGGTAAGCGTTCGCTTCATTGCTCCACCTCGCGGCACGAGAGCACGTCCCCCTGACTGACGGTGAAGCACCGCTCATGCCGGATGAAGCTTCGTGTCTCGGCCTATCCGCCGGCTACGTTAGAACCTCATGAGAGCGGTTCGCCCGACAGTCGTCACGCCACGAGTCGAAGGGAGGACCGTCTCCCTCATTCGCCAGGCCGGTCCTCCCCGCCTTCCCCATCGGCTTCGCCGCTCGAGGCCTCGGCTTTGCTGCCGTAGCGACCGCTACGCTTCGCTGCCTCCGTTAGCAGGTACTCGATCTGAGCGTTCACGCTCCTCAACTCGTCGGCCGCCCACTTCTCGAGCGCCATGTACAGCCGCGGGTCGATCCGCATGAGGAAGCGTTTGCGCTCTGACATGCTTCGCCTACCGGGCCAGACGAAGGGTGCCGTTCAGGTACGTGGCCAGCGCCCTTACCAGCGTCTCCGACACGACGGAATCGGCCGCCGGAAGCAGGAACTGCTCGGCGGGAAGCGGCGTGTCGACCAGGTTGTGGGTCAAGTCGGGAAGCTCCAGGTGGAGAGCGTTGGGCAGCGCGCCGGCCAGCAGGCGACCGTCGACGGGCCGCACCTGGACGTCCTTGAGCCCCTGTATCACCAGGGTAGGGGCCTCGACCTCTCTGGCGAGCTTGACCGGGTCAACGTCTATCTCGCTGCGCAGGAGGCCGGCCGCCGCGGCGAACGCCGGCGCGAGCTGGTTGTCCTTCAGGTCATCTGTCATCTCGAGCGCCGTGCCCTTCGACCCGCGGATCGCGGCGAGCAGCTCGTCGACGTCCTGCGCGTACCCGGCAACGGCCTGCTCGTCGAACCCGGCCCGCCTGGCGGAGGCGATCGCCTGCTCACGTAGTAGCTCCCCGAACGTCCTGCCTGCGGTCTCGAGGAGGACGATGACGTCCGGCTCCACGTAGCCGTTGGCGGCCGCGTAGAGGGCTATGAGCCCGCCCTCCGAGTGGCCGATCACCCCCAGCCTGCGGCGATCCACGCCGTCGGCCTCCGACAGGGCAGAGAGCCAGTCAGCCGTGTTCTGCGCGTATGTGTCCAGGGTGACGGCGTTGGCGTTGCCAGTCGACGGCGGGATCCCGAGCTTGGCGATGCGCAGGACGCCGTAGCCATGGCATCCGAGGAGGTTGGCCAACTGCTCGTAGCCCGAGTTGGTGATGAGCGGAGCCGAGTTGCCGGCCACGTCTGTCGGACCGCTGCCTGGCAGCAGCACGAGGGTTGGGGCGCCGGATGACGGCCTGTCGACAGGCAGCGAGAGCAGGCCGTAGAGCGAGGCCCCCGTCGAGTCGACGGTAAGGCTCTCGGTCTCGACGCACGTTGAGGTACGGGCCAGCAGCTCATCCGCTGTCTCGGCAACAGCGTCGCCATCGGTACCAGCCGGCGGTTGTGGCTGCCCACCGTCCGGGCTGGGGACCCGTGCGAAGCGCACGTTGCCGAGGGGCTGGTCGAGGGCCACGATCTTCCCGTCGGCGTCGAGCCACACGACGGTCGAGATCTTCTGAGGGCCGAGCTCGAGATCGACGTCGAGGGCGGTGGCCTCGACGACTTCGGCATTAACCTCCACCTGCTCCGTCGCCTGCCTCAGTTCGGCGGTCAGCCTGCCGATGGCGCCGCCCAGCGGCGTGACGAAGGCGACGTCCATCGGCTCTCCGCGCTCCAGCGCCTCGTATGCGACGATCTGGAAGCCGTCGATGAAGTTGTTCTCGATGACGTAGAGCGGCTCGTCTGACGCCAGATCGAACGTCGCGGTCTGCCCAGCCTGCGTCAGCTCGAACGAGCCTCCGCCTTCGTCGAACGTCGCGGACATCGTGATCTGAACTCCGCGCACGACACCGCTCAACTGGTAACTGACGGCCGAGCCGTCCGGGCCGGTCACGAGCTCGTCGTGAAGCTCGAGCAGGCCAGGTAGGTCGACGTAGGAGTCAGATACGTAACCCTCCGGCGCGATCTCCACGTCGACCCCAACCTGGCCGAGCACCGCGCCGCCCTGGCTCAGCTCGTAGACGGTCGCGGCGGTCGGCTCGTCCGCGGCATCCTGCGCCAAGCCGGTCCCGGCAAGGGCGAACACGGCAACGATCCCGATCGCCCACTTCCTGAACGGTCTCACAACTATCTCTTCCTCTCCTCTGGCCTCGGCGGCCTTATCCACTCATCTTGCTTCGGCGGTACGCCGCTCCATGATCCCCGCCGTGGGAGGCGTCCAGGTAGCTCAACCCTGATAGAGGGTTCCCGCGTTTATCACGGGCGTCACAGCCTGCTCGGAGGTGAGGGACACCATGAGGTTGCTCGCCATCGCCGCTCTCTTGTCCGGGTCGAGGTCGACTACGCCACTGTTCGCCAGTTCCCTTATCGCGTCCTCGACCATGCCTACCGCTGCGGCGACTATGAGTTGCCTGGCGGAGACGACCGCCTGGGCCTGCTGCCTCCGGAGCATCGCCTGTGCGATCTCTGCGGCGTACGCGAGGTGCGTCAGACGCGCCTCTATCACGTCTACGCCCGCGACCTCGAGTCGCGCGTCGAGCTCAGCCTTCAGCGCCTCGGCCAGCTCGTCCGGGTTCTCCCGCAGGCTGGTTCTCTCGCTACCTGCGGCGTCGTACGGGTAGCGGGTGGCGAGGCTGCGTAGCGCCGTCTCTGCCTGGATGTCGACGAACTCCTCGTAGTCATCGACGTCGAACACCGCCTTCGCAGACTCGACGACGCGCCACACTACGACCGCGGCGATCTCGACGGGGTTGCCGTCCGCGTCGTTCACCTTGAGTCGTTCCGAGTTGAAGTTCCTGACCCTCAGGCTGACGGCCCGCTTGGTAGTGAAAGGGTTCGTCCACCAGAACCCGGTGTCCCTGACGCTGCCAACGTACTCACCCAGGAAGACGAGAACGCGCGCCTGGTTGGGCTGCACGGTGAAGAACCCGGCTGCGAGCGTCCCTCCAAGCAGGGTAATGACGATGCCAGATGCAAGCCTTCCCGCCACCGCCGTCTCAGCGGCGAAGTCAATCGCGCTGAACAACAGCCACGGCCCCGCCACCAGCAGCGCCAGCACGACCGGAAGCGCCACGAAGCCGTTCAGCTTGAGCGCCTGCTTCTCCTGAACACGAACCATCCGGTTCCTCCTTGACATCTAGATGATATCACATTGATGTCTTATTTCGCGCACATGACGCGGCCGCCGCCAGGTCTGCTCCCGACACGCGAACCGGCCCGACCTGATACGGTCACATCCGCATGCCAGAGGACCGCGCCTGATGCCCGCCACGATGGAGATAGTCGGCACCGTCATCTTTTGCCTCGCCATCCTCCACACCTTCTCCGTGAAGCTCTTCGAGCGCCTGGAAGAATCGCGGCCAAGGCACAAGGGCACGTGGCACCTGCTCGGCGAGGTGGAAGTCGTCTTCGGCTTCTGGGCGATGGTCCTAGTGGCCGCCATGTTCTTCATCAGCGGGGCCGATACGGCCGTCGACTACGTCGACTCGCGCAACTTCACCGAGCCGATGTTCGTCTTCGTCATCATGGTCATCGCAGGCACAAGGCCAATCCTGCAGACAGCCATGGCGATCGTAAGGCGCCTCTCCGACGCCCTGCCGCTGCCCGGCAGCATGGGCGTCCACTTCGTCGTGCTGTCTGTCGTGCCGCTGCTCGGCTCGTTCATCACGGAACCTGCCGCGATGACCTTGGCGGCGCTCGTCCTCGCCAACAGCCTCTTCTCGAGGAACATCTCTGGCCGTCTCAAGTACGTGACCATCGGCGTCCTCTTCGTCAACATCTCGATCGGTGGCACCCTGACCTCGTTCGCCGCACCCCCTGTGCTGATGGTCGCGAGCACCTGGGGTTGGGACCTGCAGTTCATGCTCGCGAACTTCGGCTGGAAGGCGGCGATAGCCGTCACCGTCAACGCTGCGATTGCGACCATGCTCTTCCGTGGCGAACTCAGGCGCCTGGCGCCGGCCGTCGGACCGCTGGGGAACCGCGTCCCGGCGTTCCTCATCGCTCTCCACCTGGCCTTCCTCGTCGGCGTCGTGGCATTCGCGCACCATCCACCGCTGTTCATGGGCATCTTCCTGCTGTTCCTGGGTGTCGCCACGGCCTACGAACGCCATCAGGACCGCCTGATCCTGCGTGAGGGGCTGCTGGTCGCGTTCTTCCTTGCCGGGCTGGTCGTGATAGGCGGCCTGCAGGAGTGGTGGCTGCAGCCCGTCTTGCTCGGGATGTCGAGCGATCAGGTCTTCCTCGGCGCCGCCGGCCTCACCGCCTTCACGGACAACGCGGCCCTCACGTACCTGGGCTCGCTCGTCGAAGGGTTGTCTGACGCGTTCAAGTACGCCCTGGTCGCCGGTGCCGTGACAGGCGGCGGCCTCACGATCATCGCCAACGCGCCCAACCCGGCTGGGATCTCCATCCTTCGCAAGCACTTCGACGGCCAGGCCGTCAGCCCGCTCGGGCTCGCGCTAGCGGCTCTCCCGCCGACGATCGTCGCCGCGCTCGCGTTCCGCCTGCTCTGAAGCGGCGGGCCGCTCCCCTCTCCAGTCGGCGCCACTTATTCCGTCAGGGACGCAGTTCTCGTCTATCAGCCCTGGGCGTGCGAACAGCCAGGGGGGCAGTCGGCGCTGCTAGACTCCGGCATGAGCATCAAACCCGACCACTGGATAAGGCAGATGGCGCTGCAGGGCATGATCGAGCCGTTCGAGGACGGCCTCAAGCGCGACGGCGTCATCAGCTACGGCCTGTCCAGCTTCGGTTACGACCTGCGGGCCGCCCCGGAGTGGCGGATATTCGTCAACGCGTTCAACACCGTCGTGGACCCCAAGCACTTCGACACGCGCAGCCTGGTCGAGTCGGATGGTGAGACCTGCATCATCCCGCCGAACAGCTTCGTGCTTACGCGTTCTGTCGAGTACTTGCGCATACCGGATGACACGATGGTCATCGCCCTCGGCAAGTCCTCTTATGCCAGGTGCTTCAGTGGGTCAACTCGCGTCGCATTGGTCGATGGCGGCGCGCCAACGCTCGCCGAGATGGCAGATCGGCACGTGGACGGCGAGATGTTCTGGGGGTACTCCGTAGGCGAGAACGGCCGGGTCATCGCGTCGTTACTGGACGCGCCAAGGTACATAGGGCGCGACAGTCTCCTCGAGGTGACGCTCGACGATGGCAGCGTCATAGAGGCCACTCCCGACCACGGGTTCATGTGCCGTGACGGAACGTGGAAGGAAGCTGCCGAACTCAGGTCCGGCGACTCTTTGATGCCCCTCTACCGCTCGGTCTACCGGGGATACGAGATGACCTTCCAACCTATGACGGGGTACTACGAACCAACTCATAGGTTGGCAGACGACTGGAACCTGCGCAATGGCGTCTACGAGGATCAACAGGGAACGCATAGACACCATGTCGACCATGACCGGCGCAACGTCGAGCGCAGCGCGCTCGACGAGAGGGGTTCCATTCGCGGGGCCGCACGTCTCCTCGACTGCGACAGGAACGTGTTCAGGCGCTTCCCCGAGGTCCCAGCTGCGCTTCGCGGCACGGCAAGCCGAGCGAACCATAAGGTAGCCAAGGTCCGACATCTCAAGGGTGACCACGACGTCTACTGCCTCACCGTTCCGGAGGCCGGCAACTTCGCGTTGGAAGCGGGCGTGTTCGTCCGGAACTGCGGCATCGTCGCGAACGTGACGCCATTGGAACCAGGCTGGGAGGGCCACGTGACCCTCGAGCTGTCCAACACCACGCCGCTACCTGCGAAAGTGTACGCCAACGAGGGGATCGTTCAGCTGTTGTTCTTCCAGGGCGAGAGGCCGGACGTCACGTACGGTGACCGGCACG
>CAZMFX010000097.1:7996-9808 GCA_964565625.1 uncultured bacterium | reverse complement strand
GTGTCCAGCAGGATGAGGTCGCGGTTCACGCGGCCGGCCAGGTCAGCGGCTTCGAGCCTGGCCAGTGGCGACCGGTCGCCGAGAAGCGGTGGCCCATCCCTGTTCAGGCGCTTCATGCGCCCGAAGTACGTCGGGGCGTCGGGCTGGCCAGAGAGGAGCTCGGCAACGAACGCCTCCTCGTCATCGAGGAGGCCCGCCCACCACGAAGTCAGGCGCTCGTACCCGACCGTGGTGCTCGGCACGGCGGCAAGCGACTTGCCGCAGGCGCTGCCCGCCCCGTGACCCGGCCAGATGGTGACGTGGTCCTTCGCCCTCTTTAGGAGGCCGAGCAGACTGCGGCGCGTGAGGCGCGCGCCCTCGAACCGCGTGTCGACGTAGCCTGCCGCCTCGTCGAGGAGGTCGGGCCTTCCCAGGTCTCCGACGAACACGAAGTCGCCGGTTAGCAGGTAGCCGGGCTCGTCGCCGCGCGCACCGTCCGTGACGAGGAAAGACAGGTGCTCGGGCGTGTGTCCCGGCGTGTGCAGCGCCTCGAGCCGCAGCTCGCCGATCTCGATGACGTCGCCGTGGTGCAGAGGCCTGTGGTCGAAACGGTAGCGCCAGTCTGGGCCGCCCTCGGCGGAGAGGTAGAGGTCGGCGTCTGCCGCGGCTGCCAGCTCCCTGGAGCCCGAGAGGTAGTCGGCGTGAACGTGCGTCTCGGTGACGGCGACGATCTTCAGCTTCTTGGCGCGGGCAGCCTCCAGGTAGACGTGAGCGTCACGCCGCGGGTCGACGACTATCGCCTCGCCCGCGGCCTCGGAGCCGATCACGTAGCTGGCCTGGGCCAGGTCCTCGTCGTAGATGCGTTCCAGGTACATTCTCTCGTCGACCCCGCGTCACTCTAACCGCGCCGGGGCAGCGCCACGTTGCCGAGGTTAGCGCCCATGCCTGCGAATCCGCGGCGCCTGCTATGCGCTTAGTGCATGATGGTCGTCGGTGCCCGTGCTTCCCGACTCCGAACCGCTGCTCACCCTGCTCGCGCTGCACGAGGCGGGCAGCGAGAGCGCAGCGGCCGAGCAGCTGGGCATAGGCCAGTCGTCCGTTAGCAGGCGCCTGTCCACGCTCCAGCGCCTCAGCCCCCAGCCGCTCACCGTCAGGACCGCTGCCGGTACGAAGCTCACCGAGTTCGGTGAGCGGCTCCTGCCGTACGCCAGGGAAGCGAGGGCGGCCCTCACCGGCGCCGCCAGGTGGTTGGCCGGCGAAGGCGAGAGCGCCGGCCCGTTGCGAGTGGGGCTGGACGCGGACCTGGCCGCGCGGTACGCGGGCCGAATCGCCGGCCTCGCCGGGGACCAGGTTCAGGCCGTCGTCGCCGAAGGCTGGTCGCGAGAGCTGGTCGAGGGCGTGCGCGCAGGCGAGCTCGACGCTGCGGTCGTGCTGTGGGCGCCGGCAAGCTCCGAGCCGGGCCTCGTCACCGAGCCGCTCGACACGGAAGGGCTGGTGCTCGTCGCCGCCGCCGGGACGAGGCTCGCGGGTCGTGACGGGCCGGACCGGGCAACGTTCTCTAGCAGCTCGCTCCTGGTGCCACCCGCCGCCAGCGAGGTGACGGGGCGCGCCATGGCGGAGCTGCGCGCGCTGGGACTGGAGCCGGCCAGCGTCGTCCGGTTGGGCAGCCCGGCGGCCGTGCGCGAGGCGGTCGTCGCCGGAGCCGGCGTCGGAGTTGGGCTTGCCGGTTCGTTCGCCCCGGAGGTGACTGCCGGGTGGCTGACGTCGACGCCGCTTGGACCGCCCGACGCGCTGAAGACGCGGCTCGTGGTCTCGGACGGCCTGCCGCCCTCG
>CAZMFX010000097.1:6420-7896 GCA_964565625.1 uncultured bacterium | reverse complement strand
TCCCAGAGGCTGAGCCTCGCAGGCGGGCAGGTCGCCGTGCTCGGCGACGTTATCACCGCGTACCTGTCCGTCTTCGAGCCGGGCGAGGGCGTGCTCGTTTACGCGGGCACGGGCAGCGTAGCGGTCCACGTCGGGCGCGACGGGAGCGTGGTGCGTGCTGGCGGGCACGGCTACCTCATAGACGACGCCGGCGGCGGCTACTGGATCGGCAGGGAGGCGCTGAAGCGGCTGCTGCGCGAGTGTGACGTCACGGGCGCCCCTCCGTCGGGCCGCCTGGCGTCCGCGGTGTTCGGAGCGCTCGGCGGGTCGGACTGGCAGACCGTGAGGACAGCCGTGTACGGCGGTGGGCGCGCGAAGGTCGCCTCGCTGGCCAACGCGGTCGCGTTGGCGGCTGGACGTGGCGACCGAACGGCTGTAGACGTACTGGCGGCCGCTGGCCACGAGCTGGCCAGGCTGGCCTCTGTGGTCTGCGGCAGGCTCGGCCAGGTGATGCCGGTCGCGCTCGCGGGCGGCGTCGCGGGCAGCGGCCCCGCGCTCACAGACGCGCTGGCCTCTGGCCTACCCGGCGGGACGACCCTGCGCGTCTCCACTGCCCAGCCGGTGCTGGCGGCAGCCGACCTGGCGCGACAGGTGCTGGCGGGCACGAAGCGCCTGCCCCCGCCGCCGGCAGGGCCCCGGCGCCCCGGCGCGCGCTAGAACTCATGCTCCGGTCGGCGCTCTGGCGGGCACCGTGTTTTCGATGCTCACTGACGTGACGACGGCTCCAAGCTCGGCCGCGACGTCGCGCCACAGCTCGGCGTCCTCCGCCCTGGCGCTCAGGTATATGAACTGCCTGCCCGTGCGCTCGATGACGTCGAAGATCGCGCTTGCAACCTGAGCGAACCGCTCGTTGTCCGACGTCGTCAGCGCCTCGTCAAGCACGAATGGCAACGGCTCTACCGGCCGTTTCTCGTCACCGCCGCTGGCCTCGGCCTCGAGCGCGAAAGCGAGGCGAGCGGCCACGAGCAACTGGGCCCTCGTGCCCGTGGAGAGCTCGGAGAGCGACAGGTGCAAGCCGCCGGCTCCTGGGCGCCTGTCGACCGCGCCGAAGCGCCAGGCGCCGTCGTCGCCCTGCTCGAAGGAGAGCTCGAAGTCGCCGCGCGTGAAACGGTCGAACCAGTCACGCGCGCGCTCGAGCGCAGCGGGCTTGACAGCAGACTCGTGCTCCTCTTCTACGATGTCGAGGAGTACCTGAGCAGCGCGGATCTCGAGCGCCTCCTCCAGATGCGCCTCCAGGTCGTCGAGGGCCATGCGCTCGTTGGCCGCGGCGTCCTGGAGCGCCCTCTCGTTCTCTGCGTGCCGCACGTCGCTCTGGACCTCGCTTATCTGCTCGGAGAGCTCATCGACCCGTTGCCCTGCGCTCTTGGCGTCCTGCGCCACCGCTTCTATCGTCGCCAGGTCGCCCGACTCGGCGGCGGCGAGCAGCTCAGGGTCGCT
>CAZMFX010000097.1:0-6320 GCA_964565625.1 uncultured bacterium | reverse complement strand
GAGCCGGTCGGACGCGCGCCCGTGCTCCATGGCGGCGCTCAGCCAGTACGCGAACCCTCCGTCCGGCTCACCGTCTGCCGGCGTGGCCGGAGCCGTGTCGGTGCCGGACTGTCCGACCGAGAAGCCGTGCTCCGACCGGAACCGCTCCAGCTCGTCGCCCAACCGCCTGGCGTCCTCCTGCGCCTCGTACAAGGCTTCCCTGTGCTGCGCCATCTCCCGGTTCCGCTCCTCGTGCGCGGCCGCCTCGCGTTCGAGCCTGGCGGCCTCTGTTATCACCTCCTGGAGCAGGCGGGCAGCGTCCTGTCGCGTCGCCGGTGCCTGCATGCCAGCTGCGGCGAGCGACCGGCTAACGTCGTCGGCGGCGACGCGGGCGGCGGGGCTCTCCCTTCGCCTGATGAAGAGGACGCAGATCGCCAGCCACAGAAGCACCGCCCCTGATGCCGCGGCCGGCAGCCACGGGGAGGAGAGCGCCTTCATGCCGGGGAGCGCCAGGGCGGCGCCGAGTGCCGCCAACGCTATCGCCACGCCCCACGCCCAGCCGGGAAGGCCGGGACCGGAGCCTGCCACCTCTATCCAACGTGACAGGTCGGAGCGGCAGCGCCTCAACGCCTCGAGGCGGTCCCCCAGATCCGGCGCGCGGCCGACCGGTTGCGGCCCGCCCGACTCGGCCTCGGCGCCTGCCGCCCCCGAGACCTGGAGCCGAGGCGCCCGGCTCGCGCTCTCCTCTCCCAGCGCGGCGAGCCGCCTGCCTATGCCTGTGATGCGCCCTCTCACGTCTACCCGGCGCCGCACCAGCCTCTCGACCTCGTCGACCACTGCGGGGTCAACGGCGGTGCCTGGCGTTCCGGGCGTGCCCCCCATGCGTCTCCATGCCTCTGCGCTCGCGGTACGGGCGGAGAGGGCCGCGGCCTCCTCCTGGCGCAGCTCGTGCTCGAGCTTGCAGAGGTCGTCGGCGCGGTGGGCCATGCGGTTCGCATCGCTTGCCGTCAAGCCTGCAGGCAACGCGACTTCTGCAGAACGCGCCTGAGCCTTCGCGAGGTCGCGTAGCAGGCGGTCGTGCTCCGCCCCGCAGGCCTCGAGCGACTGGCGTGAGCGCGATACGCTCTCCGCCTCATCGCCTGTCAGGCTGCCCATCTGAGCGGGCATCGATTCAAGCTCCGACCTGCGCCGGCGCAACTCTTCGAGGGCGGCTGCCAGGTCTCTCGCTACCTTCACCTTCGCGCCACGCTCGGCGACGAGCTTGGCCGCGGCACGCTCCGCTTCAACTTGAGCCAGTTGGCCATGGCGCTTGGCCAACATCTCGCGCTTGCGCCTCAGGCCGGCGTGCACCTTGGCGGCGCGCTTCAAGGCCGAGGACTCCTTGCGGCCGGCGGTCTTCTGCTGTGGGATCCCACCGCGGAGCTCCCAGAGGTCGACCCCTCCGGTCAGCTCGCGGTGAAGCTGCCTGCTCATGTGGTCGTCGACAGCGCGGCCCTCGCGGCTGCCTGCCGGCGCCTCTAGGGCTACGAGGTCCTCGAGCCTCAGCAGGTACGCGCCAAGCAGCTCGGGCGACGGCAGCTCGGGACGCGCTCCTGACCGGCCGTCGACCTCCCACTCGACTCCTGAGCCGAGCAAGCGGGCCGTAAGCCTTCTTCCCGCCCCGTCTTCCATGTCGAGGCGGACGGCCGACCGACCGCCGGCGCGCTCCGGGTACAGGACGGCGGTCAGCGCGCGCACGATGCTGGACTTGCCTGAGGCGTTGGGCCCCACGATCACGTTCAAGCCGGGGCGCAGGCCGGAGACGGACAACGGCCCCGCCAGCCCGGGCAGACGGTCGATGCCTACGCCTGTGAGCCTCACGCCTGTACCATCTCGATCGCCTCGTCGAGGAACCGTAGGGCTGCCCTGCGCACGGTGCCTGCCACGTACTCGTCTGTCAGTTCCCGCGGCTCGAGCATCTCGTAGTACTTGCCTCCCGCGACCTTCAGCATCTCGGCGCGCACGCGCTCCAGGAGGGCGGTGCGCTCGGCAGATGGCGGGCCTTCGATCATCTGAAGCCGGCGCGCGAGGAGGCCGATGGGGTCGTCACGCCGGGATAGCGCGGCCAGGTCTCGTTCTGGGGCCACCTCTGTCCGGACGTCGTGCACGAAGTAGTTGATGCCGTCGAGCATCGGCCGGAGCCCCCTGGGGTCGTCGCGCTCGAGATGCCTCCTCACCTGCCCTGCCAGTCCCGTTCGCCCGGTGACGGTCAGACTCAGGCCCACCGCGAGTGGACCGCCGTCTTCCGGATCGAGCACAGACTCGCGGTGGTCGTCGAGCGCCTGCGTGATCAGGGCTCTCACATCTTCGGATGCGGACACGGCCGTCACGTCGACGGTCACAGAGTCGTACAGGACGGGCGAAAGCGGTACGCGCGTCACCGAGACGTTCTCGCCTCTCACCTCGAGAAGCCACGCGCCGCGGTCGCCGGCCTCGCCCGGGTCGGCGGCGAAGACCGAGCCTAGGTACCCGGACCACGCTCCGCTTTGCGCCCTTGAGAACGATGGCTTGTGGACGTGCCCCAGTAGCCAGACATCGACCCGGCCGCGTTCCAGGTCGGCGCTCGCGACGGGGGCGTAGCGGCTCTGTGGCTGGTCGAGGTCGCAGTGCAGGAGGCCGATCGTTACGGCCGGACCCAGCGTCCCCAGCACGGCATCGAGGCCTCTCAGCGGGGAAGCGGTCACCCAGCGATCCGGCCACGACCAGCCGACGATGTTCACGCTGTCACCGCCGTCGTCGAGCGAGTAGTTCTCCCAGACGCCGCCCGCCCCGAGCACCCTGACGCCCTCTACGGCCGCGGCCAGGCGCGGTAACACCTCGGTGTCGTGGTTTCCTGCGACCGCGACCAGCTGGATGCCGGCGTCCGACAGGCGCTGGGCGCCTGATTTCAGGTCGCCGTACGCCTCGAAGAAGTCGTTCTCGTCGTCCAGCACGTCTCCCGCGATGACGACGGCGGCGACGTTCTCCTCGACCGCGACGCCCACGAGCCTGCGCCACGCCTCTGCGGGCGTAAGCCTGGACCGCGGCGCTTCTAGGTCTTCAGGCAGACGGCTGGCTTGCCTGCCAAGGTGCAGGTCGGCCGCGCACAGCAGCTTCATATCGCCTTCAACGGTACCGCCGGACGGAGTGGCGACGCTGTAGAGGTTCGGCACGCGCCTACCAGGCCGCGGTGGCTTAGCAGCGGCCGGGCGCCTAGGGTCGCGATACCTTGCCGGCGACGACGGCCCTGGCCGCACCGGTGGCGGAGGGCAGGACGTTCGGCTCGCCGTTGAGGGCCATGTAGGCCATAACGGCCATCGCGAGCGTCTCGCGGTCCTTATCGTCGTATCCCAGGTCCGCGAAGGTCCTGACCGGCACGTCGAGGTGGGAGCGCAGGCGCCGCATGAGCTCAGGGTTGCGTGCGCCGCCTCCCGCAACCAGCACCTCTGCCGAATCATCGGCGGTCAGCCCTTCGATGGCAGCTGCCACGGTGCGCGCCGTCAGCTCGGTCAGCGTGGCGAGCAGGTCCTCCGGTCGCCCGCGGAAGTTCGATCGCCACCCGCGGTCGAGGGCGTAGCGAAGGTGGAAGTGCTCGCGGCCGGTGGTCTTGGGCGGGCTCATGTCGTAGTACGGGTCTTCGAGCAGCAGCGTCAGGGCTTGAGCGTCCACGTCGCCGGCCGCCGCGGCCGCGCCGTCCTCGTCCCGCGAGGACGCAAGGTAGGCCTGCGCCGCCTCGTCCATGAGGCAGTTGCCAGGCCCGGTGTCGTACGCCAGCACCGCCGCCGCGTCCCCGTCGGCCGGGAGGTAAGTGACGTTCGCGATGCCGCCTATGTTCACGACCACCCGAGTTGTGCCGGCCTTCGAGTAGAGGAGATGGTCTGAGAAGGGGACGAGCGGCGCGCCCTGGCCACCGGCGGCCAGGTCCGACTGGCGGAAGTCTGACACCGTAACGACCCCGCAGCCTTCCGCGACGACGGCCGCCTCACCCAGCTGGAGGGTGCTCTTGGTGTGCCAGCCGCGCTCGGGCTCGACACGGGGCACGTGGTAGACGGTCTGCCCGGACAGCCCAACGAGGTCGACCGGGTGCCGCTCCTGGGCCGCGGTCACCGCGGCCGCGTACTCGCGTCCGATGCGCTGGTGCAGCTGCGTGATGAGCAGTACGTCCGACGATGCCGGGTCCATGGCGCGTCTCACGTCCGCCGCGACCTCAGGTGGGTACTCGTGGGAGCCGCGGCCCAACACCTCCCACAGCAGTCGACCCCCAACGCGCTCCAGACGGACCGTGACCGTATCTATGCCGTCGGCAGACGTGCCTGACATGAGCCCGACGACGACCGCCGGTCGAAGGTCCACGGGCTTCAACCTGCGGTGCCCGTCCCGAACGCTGCCGCGACGAGCTCATGAGTCGCCCTCCGAAGCCTGGCGACGGGAGAGGCGTCCCCGCGGCGCGGGTGGACGCGGTTCGTGAGCAGCACGCTCGCCCAACCAGCCACAGGATCCATGACGATGCTCGTGCCCGTGAAGCCGGTGTGGCCGTAGGCCTCGCTCGACACCCCGGCACCTAGCGGCCACTCGACGGGGTCGTTGAGGCGCCACAACAGCCCTCGCGCCGGCCCCGAGCCGCCGGAACGGTCCCGAACCGCCTCGCGCAGCCACTCCGATCGGGCGAACGGGGCTTCGAGCGAAAGCCACGCGGAGGCGTAGCGGATCAGGTCGGAAGACTTACCGAAGAGGCCGGCATGGGCGGAGACCCCGTCCATCACCGTGGCGTTCTCGTCGTGTACCTCGCCCTTCAGCAGCCGGCCGCGCCACCCGTCATCCTCCGTCGGCGCGACAGATGCTCCCGCCGGCAGCGGCGCGTAGCGCGTCGAGCGCATGCCGAGGGGCTCCGCCACGATGCGGTTGAACGCCGCGTCTATCCTCTCGCCGAGCACACGCTCTATGACCGCGCCGAGGACCATGGCGCCCAGGTCGCTGTACACGAAGCTGCCCTTGGGCTCGCTCACGTGCGTCTGCAGAACGTTGGCGGTTGCAGTGAGCCGCTCGCTGACGTTGGCGAAGAGCGGCCGCCAGGCCGGCAGGCCAGAGCGGTGCAGCGCGAGGTCCTCCAAGGTGACGTCTGCGAGAGACGGTTCCTGGAACCAGCCGGCGTTCGCGAAGAAGCGCGAGACCGTGTCCTCGAGGCTCACCTCGCGCTCCGATAGCAGGTGCAACAGGAGCGGCAGGCACGCGACCACCTTCGTCAGCGACGCCAGGTCGTAGACGGTGTCATGCCCCACCGGGGTAGAAGAGCCTTCGTATGTGAGGCGTCCGGCCGCGACGCGCAGTTCCGCCCCGCGGGCGGAGACCGCGTGGAGCACGGCCCCCGGGGTGACCCTGTCCGCGATGGCGCTTTCCAGCAGGCGCTGAGCGTCGTGGCTCAGCCGCTCCGCGGCTGTCGCGGCCTGCTGACTCACGAACTCGCCCCCCTGACGGCCGCCCCGCCGGCCGAACCTTTCGACATGCGCGGCAGGCTACCACGGCGAGGCCCCGCTGGTCTAAGACTGGTACAGCCCCTGCGACGCTGCGCGCCGCACGACGCATTCCAGCGACACATCAACCAGCCGATAAGATGACTCACTGCGCCCCCAGCGGACACCGGGCGCCCCTCACCTGATGCCCATAGACGCCGTCCTACTCATCGCGCTCACCGTGTTGCCGTTCGTCGGGAGCGCACTGTCCTCGACGCTCCACACGCGGGCGAGGACGGCGGCAGCCATCCTGGCCGGCGTCTTCACCGTCACCCCGTTGGCGGCGACGATCGCCCTGTACCCGAGGGTCGCGGGCGGGGCGGTGATGAAGTACACGATCCCGTGGGTGCCGAGCCTGGGGCTCGACATCTCGCTCCGCCTCGACGGCGTGAGCTGGATGTTCGCGCTGCTGATAACCGGGATAGGCGCCCTCGTGATCCTCTACGCCCGCTACTACATGTCGCCGCAGGACCCGGTGCCGCGCTTCTTCGGCCTGCTCCAGGCGTTCATGGGCTCGATGCTGCTCCTAGTCGTCTCTGGCAACCTCATACAGGCCGTCTTCGGCTGGGAGCTCACGAGCCTCTTCTCGTTCCTGCTGATCGGCTACTGGTACCACAACGCCAACGCGCGCGAGGGCGCCAGGATGGCGTTCCTCGTCACCTCGTTGGGCGGCTTCTGCCTGCTGCTGGGCGTGATCATCCTCGGCGGGATCGTTGGCAGCTACGACGTCGACGCCGTGCTCGCCGCCGGCCCCGCGATCCTCCAGAGCGACCGCTTCGTGCCGGCGCTCGTGCTCATCCTCATAGGCGCCTT
>CAZMFX010000096.1:0-9834 GCA_964565625.1 uncultured bacterium | reverse complement strand
CCTACGGCCCGCTGATTAAGAGTCAGCTGCTCTACCGACTGAGCTAACGACCCGCTCGCTGAAAACTGACGCGCACCGGGGAACCTGAGCCACCCTCGCGACAGCGGGAAGCAGTTTACAACACCGTGGCGGAGCGCGTTGCCACTAGGCGCGACGTCAGGCGGTCTCCTGCTCAGGGGTTGTGGCGATAAGGTCGTAGGTCAACGCCTTCGACGGGCACAGGTCGATCTGCGCCGCGATACGTTCGGGCGTGTCCAGGTCGGCTCGTACCCACGGCCGCCTGCCTACCTCGAAGACGAGCGGCAGACCTCGGAGACAAATGCCCGTGTGCCAGCACTTGCGGGCGTTGAAGTAGACGGTGATGCCATCGGCGACGTACGCGCGCCCCCGGTCCTCTTTGCTCTCCGGGTCATCCGGGGTTGGGTCCCGGTCGTCGAAGATGCCTTCTGGTACACCCACCTCGACCACCTCCGGCCAGCTGCGTGCGATCCAGCGCGTACAGCATAGAGCCTGCCAGGAACGACCTGACTCGTACGCTGAAGCCTCGATGGTGTCGGCGTATCAGATCGGGCCGTTCGTCCTGAGCGCACCGCGGTTCTTCGCAGCGCTTGGGTTGGTGGTTCTGGTGGTGGCGGCGGAGGTGATCGCATGGCGACGCAGGCGTGAAGGTTCCACTCCAACCGCTTCGGCGGCCTGGGCATGGAACGCGGCGCTTGCAGTCGTGTTGGGCGCCCGGGTCGGCTTCGTCATGGAGAACTTCGAGGCGTTCCTGGCACGGCCGCTGGCCATACTGCAGTTCTGGCAAGGAGGGTTCAGCCCGTGGTGGGGCGTGGCCGTGGGAGTGTTGGTGGCGACGACATCTGTACTTCGCGGCTCTGCGAAAGCAGCGAGCGTCGCCGTTCCCGCTGTGCTCGGAATCGCCGTCTGGCTGGCCGTACCCGCGCTGGTGACACCAACCGAGCTGGAGGCAAGGCAGCTCCCGCCACTGACCCTCGAACGGCTCGAGGGCGGGCAGCTTGACCTTGCTTCTCTCAGGGGCGGGCCTGTCGTGATCAACCTGTGGGCCACCTGGTGTCCGCCGTGCCGTCGGGAGCTGCCGATGCTCGCGGAAGCCGCCCGCACTTACCGCGGTGTCCACTTCGTATTGGCTGATCAAGCGGAGGGACGGCACACGGTCCAGCAGTATCTCGATGGGCGGAAGGACCTGTTCATCGAGGGGGTCGTGCTGGACGCGGACACTAGCCTGGCCAGCGAGTTCAGCACGAGGGGTCTACCGACGACCTTGTTCTTCGACCGTGAGGGCAACCACGTGTTCACGCACGCGGGTGAGCTATCCGCCGTTATGCTCGCCAACTACCTCGCCGATCTCCTTACAGCCAACTGAGCCGGGACGGACTTCGTCTACGCGGTCGTCTCCGGTCCCTCCGGGCCGACCACTGGCGGCCGAGTACGTTATGTGATACTAATGTCACATGTCCACATCGCCGTCCGGACCTGCGCCGGCTGCCCTGGCCGAACAGCGACAGGACGCTGACGCCTTCTGGAAAGCGTTCGCCAACCCGCGGCGGCGCCAGATCCTCGACGAGCTGGGCACCGGGCCCAAGACCACCGGCGAGCTGGCTGACGCGTTGCCGGAGGTCTCCCGCTTCGCCGTCATGCAGCACCTCGGCGTGCTCACGGACGCCGGCGTAGTTCTGGTCGAACGCCGGGGACGCCACCGCTACAACCACGTGAACGCCGCCGCCCTGCGCGGGTTCTACGAACGCTGGGTCAGCCGCTACGCGGACGCCGCCGCCGCGGAACTCACGGCACTGAAGCGGCACCTGGAGGAGGAGCCCATGGAGACCGAGACGGTAAGGGTCCTACGCCTGGAGAACGAACTGCGCTTCGCTGCGCCACCCGAGCGCGTGTTCAGAGCGCTCACCGACCCAGGCGAGATCCTCAAGTGGTTCCCCTACACGTACGGGGAGAACCGGGTGAAGCGCATCGTGTTCGAGCCGCGCGTGGGCGGCCAGCAGTACGAAGACTGGGGCGAGGGTAAGGGCCACTTCTACGGCACGGTGCTGGAATGGGACCCGCCGCACCGCGTCGCCGTCAGGTCGCGGCTGCACGCCGGCACCATCATGGACACGGTCAACACGGTAGAGCCGACAAAGGACGGTTCGGTGCTGCGGTCTTCGAGGGTAATCGTCGGGCCCATCACCGACGATCAGGCAGAGGGCATCCGGATCCACGGCGACCTGAGCCGCTTCGAGGACGCCATCCGCAAGGTCGTGGAAGTCGACCCCGGACGGGGCGCGGCGAAATCGGCGGGAGGCTGATTGTGGACGACAAGGCGCAGAAGTACGTGGATACGGCCACGGCGAACATCGAGGCCCAGACAGGCATGAAGGTTTCACAGATATTCGAGCTGATCGCGGGCTGGGGCGAGATGAAGCACGGCCAGATCGTCTCGCGCCTCAAAGACGAGCTGGGTCTGGGCCATGGGCACGCCAGCATGCTCGTTCACGACTACAGAGCGATGAAGGAGGGTGGCGCGGCCGATGACGACCCATTTAGCGCCATCTACACAGGAAGGAAGGCCGGCCTGCGTCCCCTCCATGAAAAGGTGATGGACCTGTTGTCCGAGCTCGGCGAGTTCGAGATCTCACCCAAGAAGTCGTACGTGAGCCTGAGGCGCAAGAAGCAGTTCGCCACCGTGGGTCCGGGCACCAAAGGGCGCCTCGAGGTTGGCATCAACAATCGCGGCGCGCCTGGAACCCAGCGATTGGAAGTGCTCCCACACGGCCAGATGTGCACACATCGGATCTACGTCTCAAGCGAGGAAGAGATAGACGAGGAGCTACTTCGACACGTTCGGGAGGCGCATCAGGCCGCCGCTTGACGCCCGTCCGCGAGTCATGAACCGGTGCGACGTTAGCTGTCGCACTCGCTTGCTGTAGTGGTTTCAGCGCCGTTACCAGCCACGCCCTCCGGTCGTCAGGGTCACTCATCACGGCTTCATTTTGGGCAGGGTGCGAGGGTGGCAAGCGCAGGTAGAAGGCCGCCGCGACCGGCGCACTGATCGCGGCGAATCAGGGGGAACCGCAGGCAACTGCAATCCACGGGCGTACTCCCATGTCTTCTCGATGCCCGAGACCACCCGGCCGAGGGGCTGGGCGCGCAGCCGTGCACCTGGCACGGCGAACTGGTTCCCGGCTTGCGACAGCGGGGCGGGGGAAGGAGAACAGATGGAGAGAAACAGAAGAGTTCTAGTGGGGCTGATCGCCGCGATCGGCCTACTGCTTGCCGCTTGCAACCAGCCGGTTGCCGACGTTCCCGGCGGCTTCGTCACCCTGAGCGTGGGACTCGAGGGCTCGCTGGCCTCGGCCGACCTCGAGCCGGCCGGTGCGCCGTTCGAACCGGATGACGGCGACATCGCGGTCGACAACGTTCAGGTCTCCGTGTTCGACAAGAACGGTGCCCTTGTCGAGTTCGACCTCACCGGTGGTGAATACACCGCGCAGCCTGGCGGTGGCACCATGGCCATCGAGCTGACGCCGGCCGACCCAACCGCTCAGGTGAATCTCCCTGCAGCGGGCAACCCTTACACGTTCGAGTCGCTCGGATACGATGCTCCGACGGGCAACGTGATCGCCTACGACACTCAGGACCGCAACGTCATCGACGCGAGCACCGTGATGGTGACGTTGACCTCCGTCCTGGACGACCCAAGCGGCGCAGTCCTGGTTCCGCGCTTCCCGACCAACTACGCGATGCCCGGCTCCGTGCTCGACCTGATGCTGGTCGTGATGGCCAACGAGAACGCTGACTTCCCGGGCGACTACCTCCAGGTTCCGCTTTCGGACTTCGAGGTCAGCTACGAGTCTGTTACGGGCGGCAGCATCATCGGTTCCAGCAAGCGCGGCATCCGGATCGACGTGAACGCCGAGTGTAGCGCCGTCTCCGTGACCGGCGAGGTAAGCGGCTTGGTCGACACGGGATCCGGCTACGAGGTCGGGACCCTGGCCATACAGGGTGACGGCACGTACGAGATCGACTGCCCGGCCCCTTTCGCTGGCGACGTCAGCGTGGACCTTGAGGCCCCGACCGTCTCCATGACTTACGACTCGGTCATCAACCGCGTCTTCGGTGCGGCGGACGACAACATCGCCATCTCGTCTGTTGAGGTCTTCGACGGCCCGATCCTCGTCGCGACGACAGACACCTCACTCGTGGATGCGAACGTCGCTCAGATCGTCTTCGCCCCCGGCACCACGAACTGGCACGCCGACCTCACCGTGAGCCCTAGTGGAGAACTCACGGCCATCGCGACCGACAGCTCTGGCAACGAGTCGAGCGTCAACACACCGTTCGCCGGCTTCGTTTACGTGGACGCGAACTACACAGGCGGCGACTCCGACGGTAGCGAAGAGCGCCCGTTCCAGACCGTCACACAGGGCCTGAACGCCGTTGCCGAGGGCGGCACGGTCTACGTGCTTCCCGGCACGTACACCGCGACGCAGTACGACATCGACAAGGCGCTCACGCTCATGGGCGCCGACCAGGGCACCGTCATACTGCAGACCACTCACACGGGTGGCTACGGCCTGGAGATCAAGGCCCACGGCGTCACCATCAAGGGGCTCACGCTCGAAGGTCCCGCAGGAGGCGCCGGTAACTACGGCATCAAGGCCTTCAGGGCCGATGGTCTCGCGGGCTTGAAGGTCGAGGACGTGACCGTCACTAACTACGGCCGCAGCGAGGTCGACCTCAACACGGTCGTCGGAGCCGTGCTAACCAACGTGACCGCGGACGGTAACGGCACCGCGGGCGTAGGGTTCGCGCTCTCGGGCGTCGAGGACATCGTTCTTCAGGGGGTCCATACCACCGGGAACTTATGGGGGAGCGTGGGCCTCTACTCGACGAACACGGGCTCCATCAACGGCGTCTCCGACGTAGACGTCGACGCCTCTTCCACGTTCGACGAAGAGCGCTCGGTGTACATCGACAACGAGTTCGGCCATTCGATAGGCGGGCTCCGCCTGGAAGGCTTCCGGTACGCCGTCTTCAACCCAGACCAGCGCGACGTTGGTTGTCCGGCCGATGACGGCAGGGGCGCGGACTTCATCGACTTCGCAAGGTCCTTGGAGGACGCGATCGCGCTGGCCGTCGGGCTCTGCCCCGACACCAGCACTTCGGCCTACATCAGGGCATTGGACACCGACGGTTCGGGCGCCATCACCTACCAGAACGTGTTCCACGCCGGCCCCGGGATGAGCATCCAGGCCGCCGTAGACAACGCAGCACCGGGTGCCGTCGTCAACCTGACAGCAGGCACGTTCGACGCCGGGTTCGCGGTAAGAGGCGCTCACGCGCTGACGATCGTGGGCGCGGGCGACTCGACGGTCATCGATGCGGCTTCGAGCTTCGCTTCCGGTGTCAGCCACAAGTACACGGAGGACATGAAGGTGGTCGTCCTCGTAGACGAGTCATCTGAAGTGGTGCTGGACGGGTTCCAGGTGGTCGCGGACGACCTGGCATGGGGCTCCGAGCTGGACGCGATCGCCTTCTGGAACGCCTCCAGCGGCGTGATCCGGGACCTTGACGTAGTAGGTCCGGGCGTACAGACAGGCTCCCAGACCGGCCAGGGTCTGGCCGTGGACGCCAGCGCGGGCTTCTCGTCTCAGCTGCTGGTGGAGGACACCAATTTCTCCGGTTGGAACAAGAACGCTATCGACATCGTCAACGGCAACCGGCATGGACCTGGCGGGAGCATCGGAGGCGCCGGCGGTGACATCACCGTCAACGTCTCGGGTGGATCGTTCACCGGTGGTGGCGCCACAGACGTCATCGCGCAGAACGGCATCGTCTACTGGGACCTTGCCGGGGCGAACGTGACCGGCACCATCGACGGTGTGACCATCAGCTCGCTCGAGTACACGGAACCGGGCGCCGAGGCGGCAGGAGTCCTGCCTTACGGCAACGCCTCCATCCCGGTCGTCAAGAACAGCACGTTCGACGGCAGCGTTCAGGTCTACATAAGCAACAGCACGCCGAACGTTGTCGACGCTACGGAGAACAACTTGTTCGACGGTGTGCTCGGTAGCTCGGCCACTGGCGCCGATCTCGTTGCGATCCAGGACAAGATCATCGAGGATCCGGGAGCCGTTCTGATCCAGTGACTGTCGCACCGCGGTAGCGCGTTGCAACATACGTTCCTTGCGCCGGGCCTCCGTAACGGGGCCCGGCGTTCGTTCGTTCCAAGCTCGCGCTGCGACCTCCAACCCGGCGAGGCGGAGGGTTACCCTTCCGACATGATCGTCTCCACGACACCATCCATCGAAGGCCGTCCTGCACGCCAGTACCTGGGTCTCGTCACCGGTGAGACGATCCTGGGCGCGAACATCCTGCGTGACTTCATGGCGGGCATCCGCGACATCATCGGCGGTCGCAGCGGCGCCTACGAGCGCAGCCTGCGTGAGGCCAAGGACAACGCCATCGCCGAGATGATCCAGGCGGCGCGTGACTTGGGCGCGGACGCCGTGCTCAGCGTCGACCTCGACTACGAGAGCATCTCTTTCGGTCAGGGCGGCGGCATGCTGATGGTCACCGCTTCCGGAACGGCGGTGAAGCTGTAGCCCAGAGCCCTGAACCGGGCGCGGCCCAACGCAGCGCTCACGTTCGCTCACGCGACATATGCGCTCATGCGGCGCCAAGACAATGGCGGGACCATGCACGTTGCCCTGCGGGTGATCGGTCTCGTGGTCCTGGTCGGCGCTGCGTCGTGGTTCACCGCCGCTTGCAACGAGGATGACGGCGAGCCAGATGCCGTTCTCGTCGGGTGGGCCGTTCCCGCGGAGCCGGCCCCGGCGCCGCTCTCCTATCGCCCCGCGCTCACGGACAAGCAGGCTCCCGTTGACCATTCGCCCGACCCGAGGCTGCGCTCCCGGCCATCAACGACCCGCTGCTGCCCGACATCCGCATACTCGAGCCCTCCTCCCTCTACCTTGTCGACCAGCGGCCCTCAGGCGACCGACGCCTGAAGTTCACGACCACCATCTGGAACGCAGGCCCCGGGCCCATCGAGGTCCGCGGTCACGAGGATCCGGCGAGCGGCCGGCTTGCCGTGCAGCAGGTGCTCCACACAGCGGACGGAGGGACGGTACCTGGCGACCTTGTTGGGACGTTCCAGTTCGAGCATAGGCACGGGCACCTGCACCTCGCCGGCTTCGCCCGCTACGAGCTGTGGTCTGTCGGGGAGAACTGGGAGCTCGACGAGATCGTCGCCAAGAACGAGAAGGTCGGGTTCTGCTTGATGGACAACATCGTCGTCGACGAGGGTCTGATCGCCCCTGACGCCGAGCCCGTGTACCCCATCGACTGCGGGGCTGACGTCCAGGGCATCTCACCTGGTTACGGGGACGTGTACGTTGCCCAACTATACGAGCAGGACATCGTGATCACCGACCTACCAGACGGCCGTTACGCCCTGGTCAATGTGGCGAACCCGGAACACGACATCCTCGAGGCGGACTACGGCAACAACGTGGAGACCACTTACCTGACGCTGGACGGGCGACGCGTCATACCCCGCTGACCCGCTGAACGGGTGTAGGGTTCGGCGTGCGCCTGGTCGTCATCCGTATCCTGCTCTTGGCACTGGCGGCCCTGCTCTCGGCCGGCATCCTCAGCCTGCTCACGGGCGAACCGTTCTCGCCCGCGCTCACCCCCCAGCTCTCTGCGCTGTACTTCATACCCGTGAACATCGTGTGCTTCTGGCTGCTGGCTCGGCAGGGCCGGGTGCGGAAGCTGCTCGGGGAGCGCCCGTACCTGCGCGGTTCGGACTTCGGGTACGGCTTCCTGTGGCTGTTCGCGCTGTTCGTGCCGTTCGCGGTAGCCATCAACATGATGGTGCTGGTCCTGTTCGGCCCGAACGGTTACGTCAACGGCTTCGAGACGATCTTCGTCCCAACGGCCGGAGCGGCTCTCGAGTTGCCCGCCGCGGTCTCGCTGGTGTTCGCGATCGTGGTTGCCTTCCTGTTCCCCATAACGAACGCGCCGGTTGAGGAGCTCTACTACAGAGGCAACGCCCAACGCGAACTGGCGCAACGGGGATTATCACCCGCCGTCGTCGTTCTAGTGCCCGCGGTGCTCTTCGGGCTCCAGCACGTCTTCCTCGCCCCAACGGCGGCGGCGATGCTCGTCTACGTCGTCGCTTTCACCTTCTGGGGCGCGTTCGCGGGCGTTATCTACCTGAGGCAGGAGCGGCTGATGCCGCTCATAGTCGCGCACTTCTTCACGAACCTGATGACGTCTGTCGTGCCGCTCGTGTTGATCCTGACGCTGGGGTGACTGGCTGCAAGCACGAGCGCGCTGCCATTAGGGTCAAGTCTCGTTCGTCCACGCCGAGTGGAAGAACCTGCCTCGCTCGGCGTCGGTCCGTTCGTATGTGTGCGCTCCGAAGCGGTCGCGCTGTGCCTGGATGAGGTTCGCAGGCAGTCGCTTCGAACGGTAGCCGTCGTAGAAGGCAAGCGCGGCCGAAGTCGCGGGGAAGGGCACGCCAGAGCCCATCGCCCTCGTCAGGGTCCTTCGCCATCCCGCCTGACAAGATGCCAGCTCCGAAGCGAAGAACCTTGTCGTCATCAGGTTCTCGAGGTCCGGCTGGTCGGCGTATGCCGCGCGGATGTCGGCCAGGAACCGCGAGCGGATGATGCATCCGCCGCGCCACGTTTGGGCAACAGCCGAGAGGTCGAGAGGCCACTCGAGCTGCTCGGCGGCCAACCGCATGAGCATGAAGCCCTGGGCGTAGGAGACGATCTTCGACGCGTACAAGGCGTCCTCGAGGTCGGAGAGCTGGCCCTGCCTGTCGAAAGACCCACCGGCCGAGCCCGGGCCGCGAAGCACTTCGGCGGCTGCTACGCGCTCTTCCTTGAAGGTCGAGAGGAACCTGGCGAACACTGCCTCGGCGACGAGCGTGAGCGGCACGCCGCGCTGGAGGGAGTCCACCGCCGTCCAGCGACCCGTGCCCTTCTGGCCGGCCACGTCGAGCACTTTCTCGACGAGCGGGCTGCCGTCATCGTCGAGTACGGCGAGCACCTGCGCGGTTATCTCTATCAGGTACGAGTCGAGGCGCCCCTCGTCCCACTGGGCGAACGCTTTGCCTGCCTCGTCGACGCGCATGCCCAGCACCGAGCGCATGTAGTGGTACGCCTCGGCGATCAGCTGCATGTCGCCGTACTCGATGCCGTTGTGGACCATCTTCACGTAGTGGCCGGCGCCCTCCGGCCCGATCCACTCGCAGCACGGCTGCCCGTCCACCTTCGCCGCTATCGCCTGCAGCATCTCCCTGACGAGCGGCCACGCGTCAGGGTCTCCGCCAGGCATGATCGAGGGCCCGTGCCTCGCGCCCTCCTCGCCGCCCGAGATGCCGGCGCCCACAAGGTGCATGCCGCGCTCCCGCAGGCGGCGAACGCGCCTCGCAGTGTCCTCGAAGTGGGAGTTGCCGCCGTCGATGACGACGTCGCCCGGCTGCAGGTGCGGTAGCAGCTCCTCGATGACGGCGTCGACGGGCGCTCCGGCTGGGACCATGAGCATCAGCTTTCGTGGACTGGCCAGTGATCGGACGAGCGCGGCCATGTCGTCACAAGCGACGATCTCACGTCCAGCCGCCGCACCCGCCACGAACGCCTCTCGCGCATCGGCGGACAGGTCGTACACGGAGACACTGAACCCGTTGTCGCTCAGGTTGAGGGTCAGGTTCCGACCCATGACGCCAAGGCCTATCATCCCGACGTCGGATAACCGTTCCTTTGCCGTATTGCTCACCTTCTAAGGGTAAGCGCACGACATGTG
>CAZMFX010000095.1:0-10154 GCA_964565625.1 uncultured bacterium | reverse complement strand
CCCCTTATGGGGCCGGTCTAGTCGGAGGTCGCGCCAGCTGACTTCTCGGCCTCGACGAGGCTCGCCGCGGCGGCGATGGCCTGCTCCGTCGTCGCGAAGTCGTACCGGCCACCGCCCGTGACCTCGTCGTATAGGCCCATGCGCTTCAGGACGCTGGCGGGTTGCGGCTGAAGGGCCGACAGCACGAGAAGACCTCCGCGCCTGGCGAGGCGTTCCCGCAGCGCCTGCAGGGCGGTGGCTCCGCTGGCGTCGAGCACGGGGACCTTGCGCAGCCTGAGGATCACGACGCGGATGTCCTTGTCCACCTTGAGCATCTGGTCGATGAAGCGCTCGGCGGCGCCGAAGAAGATCGGCCCTTCGACCCTGAAGGCGACCACCTTGTCACGTACCCGCTCCAACTCGGCAGCGTCCTTCTCTGTCATGAGCGGCCTCATCTCGGTGCCGGCAAGGTCGAGCGGGTCGACCTTGAAGACCGAGCTCATGCGGACTATGAACAGGATCGCGGCGGACACCAGGCCGACCTCGATGGCCAGTATCAGGTCGAAGAGCACCGTTATGACGAGGGTGAGCAGCATGACGAAGGCGTCGGACTTCGTGCTGCGCAGTATCAGGACGGACGCGTGATGCTCGACCATCCGCACGGCGACGACCATGAGGATCCCGCCGAGGACGGCGAGCGGGATCCGCGAAGCCATCGGCGCGAGGAACAGGACGACCCCGAGGAGGGTCAACGCGTGGATCATCGCTGCCAGCCGCGTGCGGGCCCCCGACCTGACGTTCACGGCCGTGCGCGCGAGGGCGGCGGTCGACGGGATCCCGCCGAAGAGGCCAGCGACCATGTTGCCTATGCCCTGGCCGACGAGCTCCCTGTCCGGGTCGTGCTTCGCTCCCACGCTCATGCTGTCTGCCACGACCGCGCAGAGCAGGCTCTCCAACGCCGCCAGGACTGCAACGGCAAGGGCCGCCCGCGCGAGGTCGACGAGGCCGTCACCCGTCGGCAACGACGGCAGCACGGGCAGCGGCAGGTTGCGCGGCAGGGTGCCGATGCGGGCGACGCCTTCGAACGCCGGCAGCAGCGATCCAAGGCTGACGATCACCAGGGCTGCCATGCTCGCGGGGACCGCCCTGAGCGCCCGCACTCGACCCCATGCCAACATCACGACGACCGTGGCGGCGGCGAGGACGAGCGGCAAGTAAGTGGGCTGGGCAAGCCACTTCTCCACCGTGCGGCCGGCTAGGAGCAGGATGCTCTCTGCAGGCTCCTGCTCGACCCCCAGAACCCCGGGGAGCTGCTGCAGGAAGATGATCACAGCGATGCCGTTGGTGAAGCCGGTGACGACGGGCCACGGCACGAACCTTATGTAGCTGCCGATGCCGACGAAGCCGAGGACGACGAGGATGATCCCGGCAGCGATGCAGACGATGGGAAGCGCGCCAGCGCCATGGCTGGCGACGATGCCGAGCAACACCGCGGTCATCGCCCCGGTCGGGCCTGTCACCTGGAAGCGTGACCCCCCGAAGAACGCTGCGGCGAAACCGGCCGTTATCGCGGTGACGACGCCGGCCGTCGCCCCGGCGCCGGACGTGACCCCGAACCCTAGCGCGAGCGGCAGGGCGACGAAGGCGACGGTGATCCCGGCAAGGAGGTCGCTCCTGAAGCTCTTGGGGTCGTAATCGCGTCTGCCGGGAAGGAAGCGCCATATCCCGGCACGCAGCCCCTCACCAGCAGTGGGTGCGCTCACAGGTCGTAGTCCACGGTAACCGGGGCGTGGTCCGACAGAACGGGGAAACGCCGGATGTCGAACGCGGCTGCTGTGGCGGCGACATCGGGCGTCGCGAGTTGGTAGTCGAGCCTCCAACCGACGTTGCGCTCGCGAGCCCCGGCCCGCAAGGTCCACCACGTGTAGACCTCCGCCTCGTCGCCGGCCAGATGCCGCACGACGTCGACCAGCCCGACCTCGAGAAGCCTGGTGAGCCACTGCCGCTCCTCTGGCAGGAACCCCGAGGTGCGCTGGTTGTGACGCCAGTTCCTCAGGTCGATGTTCCGGTGCGCGATGTTCACGTCGCCGCATATGAGCAGCGGTCTCCCCGTGGCCACAAGCCGCGACACGAACTGCAGGAAGTGCTCGAGGAACGACATCTTCACCGCCTGTCTGGCCGCACCCATGGTCCCCGACGGGACGTAGACGTTCACAACGCTCACTCCTGCAACCTCGGTGACCAAGACGCGACCCTCGGCATCGAACTCGCTGCGGCCGCTTCCCGCCGTGACCCCCTCCGGCCGCTCGCGCGTCAGCGTGCCGACGCCGCTGTAGCCGGGCCGCTGCGCGGGGTTCCAGCTCTCATGGTAGTCGCTGCCCAAGAGGCCGGATGCCTGGTCTGGGCTGGCCCTCACCTCCTGCAGGCAGACGACTTCAGGCGAGATATCCGCCAGGACGGTCGCGAGACCCTTCCGCGCCGCTGAACGGACGCCGTTGACGTTGAGGCTCACTACCCGCACGTGACAGATACTCGCACTTCCTGCACCGCCGTCAAGCCCGGCGCGCTCATGAGGGGCCGAATGTGACATTCATCGTGCAGCACGCATCTACCGTGTTAGCGTGTGGCGTGATATTCAGGCGGGGCAGGTCGGCGCCGTTGGAGTCGGCTCAGCAGGCTCTGGCTCAGGGCCAGTACGACCTGGCGCTGTCGATGCTCGAGACCGCCGCCCGCAAGGCGGCCAGGCAGGGACAGGGCCAGGCGTGGCTGCAGCTGGCGGCGCTCTACGCGCTCTACGGCGAGGACGGCATCGAGAACGGCATGCCCGCCCTCCGGTCCGCTGTGACAGCCGACGCGAGCCTAGCCACCAACCCGCTATACCGAGCGCTGTTCTGGGAGTTCGCCGCCTACCGCGGAGGTTCGGTTGGCGACGTCAAGCGCGGCCTGAAGGACGTGGACGAGACCCACGCCGTCGCCACGTACCACGCGGCCTCCGCGCTCTTCGCGGTGGACGCCCCCAAGAGCGCAGGCCGCAGGCTCGCCGCGGTGCGTGAGTCGGACCTGCCCGTTTACCTGCGCTGGCGTCGGTGGTCGCTGCTGGGACAGTGCAGGGAGGCGATGGGCGAGTGGGAGGCCGCTACCGAGGCGTTCACCCGCGCGGTCGACGCCGCCCCTCCAGCCGAGCGCGAGCCGGAGCGCCTTAGCCTGGCGGGGGCCCTTGTCGAGCTCGGCAGGACTGAGGACGCCGTCGCCTGTCTCAACGACGTCGACGAGGAGCGTCTCCGCCCCGAAGAGCTGGCCGTCCACCGCTACCTGCTCGGGCGCGCGCACCTCGAGCTCGGCAACCCGAACAGGGCGCTCGAGCTCCTCACGGAGGCGAGAGCGGCCGGCCAGGAGACGGAGGGCGCGGCCGACCCCAGTTACAGCGTCACGTTCGCGACGGGGCAGGCGCTCTCCTCGCTGGGGCGCAACCGGGAAGCGTTGGCCGAGTTCGCGAGGGCGCTGGACATGGCGCCCGCCGAGCACCGCGCGTACACGCAGCACGAGGCTGCGTACGCGATGATCGAGTGCGACGAGTTGGACGGTGCTGGCGGTCTCCTCTCCGAGGTCGTGAGCGACCCAAGCTACCCTCACAGGGGAGAGGCGCTCGCCGACCTGGCGGACGTGAGGCTGAGGAGCGGTGACTTCGAGAGCGCGCAGTTGGCGGCCGAGCAGGCGCTCGAGCTGGGAGCGTCGGCGGCCGCCTGCCTGACGCTCGGCAACATCGCGTACGAGTACTACCGACTGGAAGAGGCGGCGAGCTGGTTCGAGCAGGCCGTCGGCTCCAGCCAGCCAGGCGACCCGTACTGGGTGTCCGCCCATCAGATGCTCGCAGACGTTTACGCGCAGATGGGCGACCAGCACGCGTCACGGGTACTGACCCACGCCAAGGCTGCCCTTGACCACACCGAACCGTCGAGCGAGTGGTACCTGCCCCTCACTCAGTACCTTGCCCAGGCCCGCGAGGCCCTTGGCGGGCACGACCGCCTGCTCAACTGACGCTAGCCACACGCGGCGAGCGAGACTGAACGCCATGCGGTTAGCCTGACGCCGTGGAAGGGCTGCTCATAGCTGAACAGCTGGACGGCTTGACCGGGGGGTTCCCCTTCGGCCGCTCTGCCTGGTCCTTCCCTGCGACCGATTCGGCCGTGCTTCCGCTCCATGGTGCAGGCTCCCTGGAGATCCGCACCGACCGTGCCAGGCCCAGCCTCGCGCTGGTATCGGGCCGGCAGGGAGAACGGGAGGCGCCGCGCACGCCGTTCCAGCGCCAGCTCGCCGCCAGGGCGGGCGGGGACCTTCTCGCCGCCGAGCAACTCGCGCTTGACAGGGTGGTCTTCATGCGGTTCGGCGCCTCCGCGGGGTTCGTGCCCGAGCCGCCCGTCACCCTCGTCGTCGAGCTCACGGGCAAGAACGCCAACCTCGCCATCCTGGACGATGCTGGCAGGATCCTCGGCGTCGAGCGCCAGGTCGGCTCCGATCGAAACCGCTACAGGGAGCTGAGGGCCGGGGCAAAGTACGTGCCACCTCCTCCGTACGAGAAGCTCGACCCCCGCTCGGCCGGCGCAGAGCGCCTGAGGGCGGCATTGAACGGCAGGACGCTAGGACAGGTAAGAGACGTGGTCGACGGCATCGGGCCGACGCTCCAGGCAGCCATCGAGAATGCGGTGTGGCGGAAGGTGGAAGGGGCGCCGGCTGACGTCATGACCGGCGCGCTTCTCGACGCGACCCTCGAGGCCATGGCGGAGCTCGTCGAGGGCCCGTCAGCGTTCTTGGCGGCGTTCGGCTCCGAGAACGCAGAGGCTTCGCGTTCGGCAGCTCGCGGAGGGCAGGAGCTGCAGCGGCGGGCGAGGACAGCGCTCGCCAGCGCCATTAGGTTGGCACGCAGGCGATCGAACGATGCCGAGAGGGCGCTGGGAGGCGTCGACGAGCCAGCGCGGCTCAGAGCGGAGGCCGACCTGCTCCTCGCCACGGCCGGCACGTGGATCGTCAACGGGTCGCGAGCGACGCTGGTCGGGCTTGACGGGGAGACAGTCGAGCTCGAGATAGACCCGCGGAGGGACGCAGCAGGCAACGCCCAGCTACGCTACGACAGGGCCAGGCGCAGGGAGGCGCGCAGAAAGCGCGCGGCGGCGCAACTGCCCGAACTGCGGTCCGAGGTCGCCCGCCTTGAAGCGCTCGAGGCGGGTCTCGGCGGCATGAGCCACGACGAGCTGGCGGCGCTGGCGTCCGAGCTGGCGCCGGACGAGCGAGGCTCCGGCGCCGGCAAGAGCCGCGCAGGCACGTCCGAAGTTGGCGTGCGGTTCAGGGACCCGCGCGGCTTCGAGGTAGTCGTCGGTCGCAACGCCAGGGAGAACGACGCCGTGACGTTCCGAGTCGCCCGGTCACGCGACGTGTGGCTGCACGCCCAGGGGTACAGGGGGGCGCACGTCATCATCCGCTCCGGAGGTGGGAAGGTGCCGTTCGAGTCGGTGCTGTTCGCGGCTCGGCTGGCGGCGGGCTTCTCGGAGGCGAGGCGTTCCGGCAACGTCCCTGTCGATTACACGGAGAGGAAGAACGTATGGCGCGCCAAGGGTGGCGGGCCGGGGGCCGTGCACTACTCGCAGCAGAAGACCGTATACGTCGACCCGGCGCGCGACGAGCAGGCGGCGGAGGGTACGGCTAGGCCCGGCCGGCAGACCTGAAGAGGCGCATGCGCGCTGCCACTACAGCTCGCATCTCGTCCCGTGCCGGCCCGAGGATCTTCCTAGGGTCGAACTCCTTCGGCTTGGCCGCGAGCGTCTCGCGCACGCTCGTCGTGAAGGCGAGCCGCAGGTCGGTGTCCGTGTTCACCTTCGAGATGCCGTGCTTCACCGCCTCTTCGACGTCTTCCGGGTGGATGCCGACGGCTCCCTCTATCTCGCCGCCGCTGCCCGCGAAGCGCTCGACGAGGTCTTCGGGGACGCCCGACGCTCCGTGCAGTACCAGCGGGGCGGCCACCAGCTCCGAGATGGCGCGCAGGCGCTCGTGGTCGATGAACGGTCTGCCCTTGCCCTTGTACGCACCGTGCGAGGTGCCGATCGCTACCGCCAGGTAGTCGGCGCCGCTGCTCTCGATGAAGCGCTTCGCCTCCTCGGGCTTCGTCAGCGCCGCGTCCTCCGCGCTCACGTCGACGTGCTCCTCGATGCCGGCGAGGCGGCCGATCTCTGCCTCGACCGTGACGCCTACAGCGTGCGCCGCCTCAACGACGCGCGCGGTCTCGCGCACGTTCGTTTCCTCGTCCTCGTGCGACATGTCGATCATCACGGAGGAGAAGCCCCACCGCAGGGCCCTCAGGCACGACTCGTACGACGAGCCGTGGTCAAGGTGTATCGCGACGGGCACCGTCGCATCGTGCGCCAAGTGCTTCACCACCGCGACGAGGGCGTCGCCGCCGTACTTGAGCGCCCCTTCCGAGAGCGAGACGATGACGGGGCTGCGCGTCTCGTGCGCGGCCTCGATTATCGCCTGGGTGATCTCCATGTCGTTCGTGTTGAAGGCCCCGACCGCGTAGCCGTTCGCGCGGGCCGGTGCCAGGATGTCGAGGCCGGTCTGCAGTCCCATGCGGAAGTCTAGCCCCCGTCGCCTTCGCGGTTCGGCACGGGCGGCGCAGCCCTGCCGCTCAGGAACCCGGCGAAGGCGGCGGCCGCGAGCGCTACGAGCAGCGATGCTGGCTCCGACGGACTCACGACTATGAGGCCGACCAACAGCAGGGCGGAGGAGAGCACGCGCTTGAGCGTGCGGCCGCGCCCTCCTTCCGGGGACGGCCTGAACGCGGCAGCGTGGGCGACGAGGAACGTGATGCCGAGCACCACGTAGAAGACCCACTGGGGCAGGTTGGACAGAAAGCTCACCTAGACGACCTCCATGACGGCCGGGACCACGCTACCCGCCGCGGCCCAGGCGGCGGCGAGGGCGTCCTTCATGAGCCAAGACGACCTGTCGCGGTCGCCGACGACGTTGCTGACCCCGCGGATCTCCAGGAACGCCACGCCGACGGCCAGCGCCGCCCGCGCCGCGCCGGCACCCTCCATCGACTCTATGGCGACGTCGAAGCGGCGCCGCAGGTAGGCGGCGTGCTCGGCGTCTGCCGTGACGCTGTCAGAGGTAGCGAACGGCAGCGGCCCCAGCGCCGCCGCTCCGGCGGCCGCTTCCAGGACACGGCCGGACAGGTCGATGACGTTCCGGGTCGTCTCGCCCGGCACGGAGAGCGTAGCGACGTCGCTCCATTCCGGGTGCCTTCCCAGACCGAGGTCGAGGTCCAGCTCGGTACCGGCCAGCGCCGCTGCGCCCAGGCCGACATTCGCCCCCGGGTACGCGCCGCCGATGCCCACCTGGACCACGGCCGACACGCCGTGGCCTCTACCGAGCGACGCCACGGCGGCCGCTGCGTTCGCCTTGCCCATGCCGCTAACGGCGAGGAGAACGGGCACGCCTGCCAGGTCGCGTACGGCGACAACGGGCCATGCGTGCTTGTCCGCGTCCTGGGGGGAGGCCAGCGTGGGGAACCCGATCTCCATCTGGGTGGCGCTGAGGACCGCCAGGGACGGCCCGCCCGACCTGGTCAAGCCTCTACTGGCAGGTCGAGGAGCGCGTGCACGAACGCGGCCGCGTCGTACGGCTGCAGGTCGTCCTGCCGCTCGCCGACGCCTATGAACTTTATCGGGATCCTCAGTTCGCGCGTGATCGGCAGCAGGATGCCGCCCTTCGCCGTTCCGTCGAGCTTCGTTACGATGACGCCCGTCAGGCCGACGGCGTCGTGGAAGCGGCGCGCCTGCTCGAGGCCGTTCTGGCCCGTTACCGCGTCCAGGACGAGCCATACCTCGCGCGGCTCGCCGGGATCTGCCTTGTCGATGACGCGCCTTACCTTCTTCAGCTCCTCCATGAGGTTGTGCTTCGTGTGGAGCCGGCCCGCGGTGTCGACGATGAGCAGGTCCTTGCCTTGCGCCTTGCGGCGCTGTGCGCCGTCGAAGGCGACCGCGGCGGGGTCGCTGCCGTCCGGGCCCGTAACCGTCGGCACGCCGAGGCGCTCGCCCCAAACCGCGAGCTGGGCGCTGCCCGCCGCCCGGAACGTGTCGCCGGCCGCGAACATCACCGAGCGGCCGTTCGCCTGGTATTAGGCGCCGAGCTTCGCGATCGTGGTCGTCTTGCCGACGCCGTTCACGCCGACGACCATGATCACGTTGCCCTTCGGCTCGACGATCTTGCGCGTCACGTCGAGCTGGAACCCCACTCGCCGCAGCTTCTGACGCATCGTGTCGGGCTCGAGCTGATCGAGCAGGGCCTTCTCGAGGGCCTCACCGAAGCGCATGCCACGCTCGCGGCCCTGCTTGGCGCCCTCTACAACCTCGGCCGCCAGCTTGCCGCCGACGTCTGCGGCGATAAGGGCGAACTCCAGCTCGTCCCAGTCCATCTCCCAGTTCGCGGGCCGGGCCGGCCTGGCGGCAGGCTGCCTGGCGGCGTCGGCGGCCGGCGCCTGGTCTGTCGCCTCGCCGGTCGTCGCTTCCGCTATCACGTTGCGCGTGCGCGAGAGCCCCTGCCTCAGCCTGTCGAACCAGCTCATCAGTCCGGCTTGCCCCTCGCCTGGGCCACCTGCCTGGGACGGCCCTGCTTGTTGGCTGCCTGCTCCTTGCGCTTCGCTTCCTCTGCGGCCTTCTGCGGATCGTCGTCCGGGAGCCCGGCATCGATGAAGGTGAGGGCGCGACCGATGCGCGCCAGCGCGCGCTGCTTGCCGAGGATCACGATCAGGTCGACGACGCCGGGCGACGACGTCGTGCCTGTGAGGGCGGCCCGCAGAGGCATCATCACCTTGCCCATGCCTACCGCCTGGTCCTGCACGTAATCGCGCAGCATGTCGTCTACGCCGTCGTAATCGAAGAACTCGAGCATCGAGAGCTCGCGTTCGACCGCCTGCAGGTGCGCCTGGCCGGCGGCGAGCTGCTTGCGGGCGCCATCGTCGTACGAGAACTCCTCGGTGAAGAAGTAGCCCGCCTGGTCGGCGATCTCCTGCAGCGTCTCCGCCCTTGGCCTCAACACGTCCACGACGTCTAGGACGAAGTCGCGGTCGTCTCCGATGTCGAGGCCGGCCTCCTCGAGGAACGGCGTCGTGCGGGCGGCGACCTCCTCGAGCGGCAGGATCTCCCTCAGGTACTTGGCGTTGAAGTACTTGAGCTTCTTGATGTCGAACACCGGCTCGCCCAGGGAAACCCTGTCGAGGTCGAACGCTGCCGTCATCTCGTGCAGGTCGAAGAACTCGCGGCCGTCCGGCATGCTCCAACCCAGTGTCGCGAGGAAGTTGAGCAGCGCTTCTGGGAGGATGCCCTGGCGCCTGTACGAGTCCACGGACGTGTCCGACTTGCGCTTGCTCAGCTTCGTCCTGTCCGGGTTGCGCAGTATGGGCATGTGCACGAACTCCGGCAGCTCCCAGCCGAAGGCGCGGTAGAGCAGCACGTGTATGGGCGTGCTCGTTATCCACTCCTCGGCGCGCACGACGTGCGTCACGCCCATGAGGTGGTCGTCTACCACGACGGCGAGATGGTAGGTCGGGTAGCCGTCGCTCTTGAGGATGACGGGGTCCCTTATCTCCTCGTTGGCGAACGAGATCTGGCCCCTGAGCCTGTCTGCGAAGACGGTGGTGCCGTCGTCCGGCGTGGCGAGCCTGATCACGTGCGGCTCGCCGTCGGCTGCGCGGCGCTCCTGCTCTTCGCGCGGCATCGAGCGACCACGGCCGTCGTACCCGAGCGGTTTACCGAGGCGCTTCTGCTCCGTGCGCATCTCCTCGAGCTCCTCGGCCGTCTCGAAGGCCATGTAGGCGTGCCCTGACGCCAGCAGCGAGTCAACGTGCCGTCTGTAGGTATCGAGGCGCTCGCTCTGCCGGTACGGAGCGCTCGGGCCGCCTCGCGCCGGGCTCTCGTCCGGTACGAGGCCGAGCCATTCGAACATCTCGAGGATGCGCTTCTCCGACTGCTCCTGGTACCTCTGCCTGTCTGTGTCCTCAAGGCGGAATATGAACCGGCCCCCGTGCTTCTTCGCTAGAACGTAGCTGAACAGGCCGACGTAGGCCGTACCGACGTGCGGATCGCCGGTGGGGGACGGAGCTATGCGGGTCACGACCTCCATCT
>CAZMFX010000094.1:3583-10182 GCA_964565625.1 uncultured bacterium | reverse complement strand
AACCCCTGACCTCGTGAGTGCGATTCACGCGCGCTCCCAACTGCGCCACAGCCCCAAGCGTTGGCCAGTGTACTACGCCCGGCCCGGACGCGTGTACCCGGGGGGGCGCAACCGCCTCAGCGGTCGAGCATGTAGGTGAGCGGGTCGATCGGCCGCCAGGAGTACGGCTCGCCATCAACGGGAAGCGAGACCTCGAAGTGGAGGTGAGGTGCGGTGCCCGCGGCGTTCCCTGTGTTGCCGACGTAGCCGAGCACGGTGTCGGTGCCGACCCGCACGTCCTTCTCTACGCCGGTCGCGATCGAGTCGAGGTGCGTGTAGAAGTAGCGCAGGCCGTCATCACCGATGACCGTCACCGAGACGCCCCCGCGACGTGAGTCACTTGCGCGCCATACGACCCCGGGCGCAGCGGACCTCACCGGTGTGCCTCGGTCGGCGATTATGTCGACGCCCTGGTGGGTCCTGTCGGCGCCGCGCGGGTCACCGAACGTCTCCGGTACGTCAGCTACCCTCACGCCGTCCACGGGCATGAAGTAGACGGGCGGGGCTGCAGGGAGGGCGGCCCCGGCTGTCTCGTCGAAAGCGATGAGATCGTCCATGACGCCCTGCATGGCGGGTTCGGGCGGAGCCGTGCTGGCCTCGAGGGTCTGGCTCGCGGGCGTCGCCGGCGGCGTCGTCAGGAGCGTCGCGAGAGCGAGCAGCGCCATGACGATGGGGAACACGGCGGTCATGAAGCAAAGCTAGTCGGCCGCGCCACGATCTCGCGTAGCGCCCGCGTGAGACGGCGCTCAGGCGGATCTCAGGCGCCTCGACGCAAGGGCTCGGGCAGCAGCTGCGGTGGGAAGTTCTGGTACGCGACGTAGCGCGTGAACCGCTCGATGGCTCGCGTGCCGACCGAGGTGGAGCGGCCGTCCGAGGTGGCGGGGTATGGGCCGCCGTGCACCATCGCGGGGCCCACCTCGACTCCTGTTGGGTACTGGTTGACGATCAGCCTGCCTGCCTTGTCGACGAGGACCTGCAGCAGCGTGTCGGCGACGGACCCCGGCTCCAGTTCGAACGGCTCGGCGTGAACCGTGGCTGTCAGCTGCCCCTCAAGGCGTTGGGCGGCTGCCGGCAGGTCGTCCGGGTCCTCGTACCTCACGAGAAGGGTCGCGGGACCGAAGACCTCGGCGAGCAGCTCCGCGTCCGACTCGACGTCGGCTATGGCGGACTCCCACAGGCTGGCTACGCCTTCGTGGGGACCGTTGCCCGACCGGCCCGTCGCGAGGCGCTTCGCGCCTGCGCGTTCCATGCGCTCGAGACCCCGAACGTAGCTTTGGCACACCTTGGGGTTGAGCATGGGCCCTGCCACTGTCCCCTTCGTCAGCTTCACCAGCCGGTCTACCAGCTCGCCGCCAACAGGGTCCTGCGGCACGAACACGACGCCTGGGTTGGTGCAGAACTGGCCGACACCGAGGGTGAACGATGCGTGAAGACCCTCTGCCAGCTCCTTGGCGCGCGGCGCCGCTGCCCCTGGCATGACGAAGACGGGGTTCACGCTGCCCATCTCGGCGTATACCGGTATCGGCTCCGGTCTCGCTGCCGCCAGGCGCGTGAGAGCCTCGCCGCCCGCCCGCGAGCCCGTGAAGCCCACAGCCTTCACTCCAGGATGCTTCACTAGCGCCTCTCCCACCTCGATGGCGTCGTCGAAGACGATCGCGAACACGCCGTCCGGCATCCCCGTTGCCTCGGCGGCGCGGGTTATGGCGTCTGCTGCCGCGGCGGACGTGCCGGGGTGGGCGGGATGCGCCTTGGCGATGACTGGGCAGCCGGCCGCCAGCGCTGAGGCCGTGTCCCCGCCCGCGACCGAGAAGGCAAGCGGGAAGTTGCTGGCTCCGAATACCGCAACTGGGCCAAGGCCGCGCCGCATCGAGCGGACGTCCGGCTTGGGCGTCGGTGTGCGGGCGTCGTCGCCGTGGTCGACGCGGGCGTCGAGCCACTCAGGCGACTCGATAAGCTCTACGAACATCACCAGCTGGTTGATCGTGCGGGTGAGCTCCGACCCGATCCTGTCCTCAGGCAGACCCGTCTCGGCCATCGCCGTCTCGACGATCTTGGGCCGGGCCGAGCCGAGCTCATCGGCGATACGGCGCAGGAAGCGAGCGCGCTCCGACGGTTGCAACGCTGTGTAGCGCGGGAAGGCGCCCGTCGCCGCGGCAACAGCCTCGTCGAGCTGCTCGCGAGTCGTCACCTGGAACTCGTCACCGACGAACGAGCCCGTACGCGGGTCTATCGCGCGGAACGGCCGCCCCACCCCACCGGCATCGATGACAGCGCTCACGCCGTGACCCTCGCCGTGGGGCGGTGGGCCAACGCGGAATCGACGGTGCGCACGGTGTCCTCGCGCTCCTCGCCGGTGAGCACCATCCGCGGCCCGCGAACGCGCTCCGATCCCCATCCGACCATCTCCTGGGCCAGCTTTATCTTCTGCACGAACTTCGTGCCGACATCCAGGCGCAGCAGCGGCAGGAACCAGCGGTAGAGCTCGAAAGCCTCGTCGGAGCGTCCCGCCTTCGCGAGGTCGTAGAGCCTTACCGACTCCTCAGGGAAGGCGTTCACCAGACCAGCGATCCATCCGCCGGCGCCCGCGGCGGCGGCCTCAACTATGACGTCGTCGACGCCGACGAGGATGTCGACGCTATCACCAAGCAGGGCGCGGAGCCACGTCACGCGCCTCACGTCGGAGCTCGACTCCTTGACCGCGTTCATGTGGGGGTACTGCTCGTGCAGCTCGGCGATCTGCGCCGGCTTGAAGTCGGTCACGTACGCCAGCGGGTTGTTGTAGAGCATGCACGGCAGGTCCGTCGCCTCCAGCACGGCCGCGACGTGCGCGCGCATCTCGCGCCAGTCGCTCGAGTACACGTACGGTGGCAGGACCATGAAGCCGCTTGCGCCCGCCCGCTGGGCCGCCTCGGCGAACGCCACGGCCTCGGCCGTCGACAGGGCGGACACGGCCGGGATCACCGGTGCCAGGCCATCTAGCTCGGTCACTAGTCTCTCTATGGCAGCTACCTTCTCGTCGAAGGTGACCGTCGCACCCTCGCCCAGCGACCCGAACGGCACTATGCCGACCGAGCCCGCCTCCACCTGCCAGCGCGCGTGACGCGCCATAAGGTCCATGTCCACCGTCATGTCCTCGCGGAACGGCGTCGTGACCGCGGGGATTACGCCTCGCCAGTTGACCCTCATATGTGGCTCCCTTCGCCGGCGCCTATAAGCACCGTCAGCCCGTCTACACATACAATCCGACACCAAGCCATGTTCGAGCCAGCCGAGATACGCATAGAGATTATCGACTCGCACACTGGAGGCGAGCCAACCCGCGCCGTGATTAGCGGCGCCCCAGACCTGGGCGGAGGTTCCGTAGCTAAGAAACTTGCGCGCCTGCGCTCGGAGCACGACTGGCTGAGGCGCGCGGTGGTGAACGAGCCGCGCGGCTCCGACGTAATAGTTGGAGCGCTGCTGTGCTCGCCCGAGAGCGCCGACGCGCTCACCGGGGTGATCTTCTTCAACAACGTCGGCTACCTCGGCATGTGCGGCCACGGGACCATCGGCGTCGTCGTGACCCTGGCTCGCATGGGCAGGATCGGGCCGGGCTCGCATCTGATAGAGACGCCAGCAGGCGCGGTCACCGCCACGCTGCACGAGGACGGCAGGGTGAGCGTCGCCAACGTGCGCTCGTACAGGCATGCCGCGGGCGTAGCTGTCACCACCCAAGGGCTGGACGGCAGGGCGCTGCGGGTCACGGGCGACGTCGCGTACGGCGGCAACTGGTTCTACATATGTGACGACCACGGCCTCTCGGTGGAGAGGGGCAACATAGGGGCGCTGACGACGATCGCCACCCGCATCAAGGAGGCCCTGGCAGCCGCAGGTCACACGGGCGATGGCCACGAGATCGACCACGTAGAGCTGCTGGGTCCCAGCATCGCGGCTGACTCACGCAACTTCGTGCTGTGCCCCGGCGACGCGTACGACCGTTCGCCGTGCGGGACGGGTACGAGCGCGAAGCTGGCGTGCCTTGCGGCAGACGGGCTGCTGGCGCCCGGCGAGGTGTGGCGGCAGGAGAGCGTAGTTGGCAGCGTCTTCGAGGCGACGTACGTGCCGGCGCCCGGAGGGGGCGTGCTCCCGACCGTGACGGGTGCCGCCCACGTGACGGCCGAGGCGGTCCTGGTGCTGCAAGAGGGCGATCCGTTCGCGCACGGCATCACGTGAGGGTCATCGTCGTCGGGGCAGGAGTCGTGGGACTCACGAGCGCGCACTACCTGCTTCGCGCTGGCCACGACGTGCTCGTACTCGAACGGGAAGCGGAGGGTCACGAAGGGACCTCATACGGGAACGCCGGCATGGTGGTCCCCAGCCACTTCGTCCCGTTGGCCGCGCCAGGAGCCGTGCTGCAGGCGCTGCGGTGGATGCCGGACCCTGAGAGCCCTTTCCACGTGGCGCCCAGGCCCTCGCCCGACCTGCTGCGCTGGGGCCTCGAGTTCTGGAAGGCATCGCGGCGTGAACGCGTGAAGGCGGCCGCGCCGGCGCTCCTCGCGCTCTCGCGCGCCAGCAGGAAGGCTTACGAGGCGCTGGAGCGTGACATCGGAGGTTTCGGGCTCAGGACGGACGGCCTACTGATGGTCAGCGCAACGGACGCCGGCCACGCCGAGGAGACGGAGCTGGCCCACGAGGCGGTGAAGCTGGGCCTCGACGTCCGCGTCCTCGACAGGCATGGCGTCGCAGGCATAGAGCCCGAGGCGGGTTACGCGGCCGCGGGCGCAGTCCACTACACGGGCGACGCCCACCTCGACCCCGGAAGCCTCCTGCGTAGGCTGCGCACGTCGGTGGCATCCCAGGGAGGGGAGATCCGCTACGGCGCTGACGTCGGCAGGCTGCTCACGAGGGCAGGCAGGGCGATAGGCGTCGACGGTCCGGGCCTGCGCGAGCTCGCGGACCGGGTCGTGCTGGCTGGTGGAGCGTGGTCGTCGCGCCTGGCCTCCGGTGTGGACGTCAGGTTGCCGCTCGAGCCCGGCACCGGCTACAGCCTGACGGCGCCCGCGCCCGATGCCGGGCCGCGGCTGCCCGCGATCCTCACCGAGGCGCGAGTGGCCATTACACCGCTTGGCGGTCGCCTGCGCGTTGGCGGGACGATGGAGATGGCCGGCTTCCCACCTGCCGGGACCCCGGCCAGCGCGCGCAGGGTCGCGGGGATCCTGACGGCCGTCGGTAGCTACCTGCCGGGCGTCGACCTGGCACCTTTCCGCTCGACCACGCCATGGCGGGGCCATCGGCCGTGCTCGCCAGACGGCCTGCCGTACCTGGGCGAGACGAGGCGGCCAAGCGGCCTGGTCGTGGCGACGGGCCACGCGATGCTGGGTGTGAGCCTCGCTCCCGTCACCGGCAGGGTCGTCGCCGCCCTCGTACAGGGCGAGGACACCGGGCTGGACCTGACTCTCATGCATCCGGAGCGCTTCTCCCGCCGAGGGAGGTAGAGGGGCGCGGCACGGCTCCGTCGGCTTCGAGATGGCCGCCGACCTCCGGGTAAGCGGGCCATGGTGACGGGGTTAGCATTGGCCGCACGTGGCTCGGGAGCGCTGGGACAGGAACTTCTGGCTCGGGGTGCTGAACGGCGTGTTCGTCGCGGGTGGGGACGCGTTCTTCAACAGCAGCCTGGTGCTGGCGCCGTTCCTGGCCGCCCTCGGGGCGTCGCCGGTGATCATCGGCCTGATACCGGCGATGCGCGTAGCGCTCTACTTCCTGCCGCAGCTACTCGTCGCCAACCGACTCTCGCAGGAGTCACACAAGCTTCCCTATTACCGCATCACGTCCACGACGCGGAACCTCGCGTTCCTCGCGATGTCGATGGTCGTGCTGTTCGGCAGCGGGCTGGAGCCTGGCCTCGTCGCCGCGGTCGTCGTCGCGATGGTGGCGATAAACGCGACGGCCGGCGGGATCGGCGGCGTGCCGTTCGCCGACGTCACGGCCAAGGTGGTACCGCATTCGCGCCTCGGCACGTTCTGGGCAGCGCGCAACGTGATCGGCGGCCTGCTGGCGCTGGGTGCCGGCCTCGTGCTGCGCGCGATACTCGAGTCCGACATACCGTTCCCTCGCAACTTCGGGTATCTCTTCCTGCTCGGGACGATCCTCGCGTCCATAGGCAACGCATCGTTCAGCTTCATCCGCGAGCCGGCGGGCGAGCCGGGCATGCGCAGGCCGCTGATCGGCATGCTGCGCTACGTTCCCGGCCTGGTGCGGACGGACAAGGTACTGCGCCGGTTCCTGACCGTCAGGTTCCTGGGGCTCGTTGCTCTGCTGGCCGAGCCGTTCTACGGCATCCACGCGCTGGAGGGCCTCGGCGCACCAGAGGGGGCGCTGGGTCTCTACGTGATCGTCGCGACCGCCGCATCCATCGTCGCCAACTTCGTCTTCCGCGTGCCGTCCAACCGCGGGCGGAACCTGCTCGTCATGCAGATCGGGCTGGGTTGCATCCTCAGCTCGTTGGTCGTTGCGCTGTTCGTCACCGACTACAGGGCGTTCGCCGTCGTCTTCCTGCTGTCGGCCGCCGGTAACGCTGGCAT
>CAZMFX010000094.1:2189-3483 GCA_964565625.1 uncultured bacterium | reverse complement strand
CGTCAGAGCCTTACGAACTCTTCCGTGTTCAGGACGAACACTATGGCCCCACCGACCGGCACCTCCATGGGCTGGCTGGCGAAGACTCCTTCGAGGGCGTGGATCGGGGATCCGGCCGTCACCACCTTCGACCTCTCGCGGCAAGTGGCATGTAGGATCGCCTTCACGTCCTCGACCTTGTGATCGTCAACGCCGATGAGCACGGTCGTGTTCCCCTCACGGAGGAAGCCACCGGTCGACGCGAGCTTCGTCGACTGGAAGCCGCGCTCTCTCAGAACTTCCTGCAGACGTCCGGCGTCGGCGTCCTGCACGATAGCGAGGATCAACTTCATGTGCGCCCCATGGTAGCAGAGCGGGCGTAGGGGGTCTGAGGTTACGATGCGCGCGAAAGGGACAGTGTGAGCGAGCGCCGCTACGTCGTCGAGCTGACGAAGCCCGTGCCAGGCACGGAACTGGCCGCGGCGGCGGGGCAGATAGCCAGGCGACTCGGTCTGGACGTCGGCCGGGTGGTGACCCTCCTCAAGGATAGGGTCGGGCCGGTGACGAAGCCCGTGCTGGCGGCGAAGGCGGACGCCATAGCCCAGGTCTTCCAGGACGCAGGCGTAGACGTCGCGGTCTACGACGCCGACTCCTCGCCGGACGAGACCACGTGGCCGCGTGAGCCGGCATCCGTGATCCCGACGGCAGAGGAGCCCAAGGAGTACGGCTACGAGGCGCCGCCGCCGCTTCCGCCCGACATCGACAGGTGGGACGCAGACGACCCGTGGGGCGGGATGGACCCGTGGCGCGATGCGGCGTACGAGCCGGTGGGGGCTGAGGAGCCGAGCGAAAGGGACGGACGGGCCGGCGTCGGGGAGGAGGCCGTCGAGGCGCCAGAGGCCGAACCGGCAGACGCCGCGAAGGGGCCCCAGCAGGCGGGCGACCAGTGGCCGCTGCCTCCGACCCAGACGACCAGCGTCGTACGGCCCGCGGTCTGGCAGCCGGTGGATGGGGAGACGACCGGGCGCAGGCAGCTGCGCGTGTTCCTGCTGGTAGCCCTCGCCGTGGCCGCCGCGCTGCTGCTCGTGCTCCAACTGGTCTACCGCGGTCGCGACGCGCCGGCGGCCACCTACCAGGACGGCTTGGCCGCGTACCGCGTCGGCGACTTCGATGCTGCGAGGCGGGCGTGGCTTGGCGCTGCGGAAGGCGGCTCGGTGGAGGCGGAGTTCATGCTGGGGCACATGGCCCAGCACGGCCTCGGCCGGCCGTGGAGCTTCCGGGAGGCGGCCGAGCGGTACGCCGTCGCGGCCGAGGC
>CAZMFX010000094.1:0-2089 GCA_964565625.1 uncultured bacterium | reverse complement strand
TCGACTTCGCGGCGCACTTCGCGGAAGACCAGGACATTATGGTTCCGTGAGCACCCGGTCAGCAGCACTCAAGCGCAGCCCATCTGTCGTTGGTATGGTCCCGCCGATGATGACCAGACGCCTGCTGACGGCGTTCGCGTTCCTCGTTGCCTTGGCGGTCGGCCAGGCTCAGGACGCTGCGCAGTCGACAAACCCCATCCAGTTACGCACGGAGATCTACATCGTCAGCCTCGTGACCCTCGACGACGGCACGCAGGAGGAGCGCTTCACCCCCGCCACCGAGGCGATCCCCGGCCAGGTGATCGAGTACAGGGTCTTCGCGACGAACGCGGGGGAGACCACTCTTCCGGCTGGCCGCGTGATGATCCTCGGGCCTGTCATGGACGGTTTCGAGTTCGTGCCGCGGTCGGCAACGCCGTCCTCGGAACGTGTGCTAACCGAGTTCTCGGCAGACGGCGAGACGTTCGGCACGGCGCCTCTGCTTGTCGGCGAGGGCGACGCGCGGCGGGTCGTCGAGCCAACTGAGTACAGGTCCGTGCGCTGGACGCTGCTGGTGCCGCTCGAGCCGGGCCAGGAGGAGCCGTTCTACTACCGCGTCACGGTGCTGGAGGATGGTCAGTAGCGGTTCACCTCGGACCCGTCGCTACCAGCGGATGAGACGCATCTCGGCCGCTCACCTGGACGTTTCATCAGTGGAACTTATGCTCGACCCAGGTGTATGACGCTGGTGAACGACGTAATCGACGGGCAAACGGAGCCGGGCCGGGCCGTGTACCGGACGAGCGCGGTGCGCCGGGCCAGGTGTTCGTGCTTGGCAGGAACCGCTCCGGCACCAAGTGGTTGACCAACCAGGTCTCGAGCCATCCGGAAGTCGCTGCCATAACCGCGCCCGAGATCGGCGTGCTCGAATCGATCCTGCTGGAGCACATGCAGATGATGTTCGGCGACCTCTCGATAGACGACCACTACTACGGCTTCCTGGCTGCGTTCATGCACAGCAGCTACTTCACATGCTCCGGCCTACCGGAGAGCGTGCTGTTCGAGCGCAGGCACACCGACTACCTCGAGTTCTTCGGCTACTTCATGAACCGGTTGGCCGAGCACCGTGGGACGCGCTTCTGGCTGCAGAAGGGGTCGAGCCTCCTTTTGCCTCGCCTCCGGGAGGCGTTCCCTGACGCCAAGTTCCTGCTGATGCGGCGCACGAACGTCTTGGAGAACGTCAGCTCCAGCATCGCGCTGTCTGGAGCGAACAGCTCCGTTCGCAGCAAGCCGCTACTCGTCGCCCGTACGTTGGCGTCCTACTACGCGCACCGCGGAATTGAGCAGCGGTACCTCTCAGATCCGAACGTGATGCTGTTCACCTACGAGTCGATGAGGACAGACAAGAAACGCGTCCTCCGCTCGGCGTGCGAGTTCCTCGGCCTGGAGTTCGACGAGAGGATGTTGCATGACGCGTTCCCCCCGAACACGAGCTTCAAGCGGGTGAACCGCAAGGAGGTCCTCACGAGGCTCGACAGGCTCGCGTTCGATGTCCTGGACCCGCTGTTCAGCGCGCTGCCGGGCTCTCTCGTCTACGGACTGCAGAAGAGAGCTAGCAGGACCGGTCCCCGCAAAGGTCAGCGTGTACTGATAGAAGGGGCGTTCAGGACATTCAGGCACGACATCGAGTCGGGCGGCGCCTCTGCGGCGCTGTCGCGGGGGGCCCGTCCGCAGAGAGGCTAATCGTCGGCGCCCACTGCGCCTGCCTGGTTCTCCTGGTACTGAAGCTCGTACAGCTTGCGGTAGTACCCGTCCTCGTTCTTCAGCAGCTCGAAGTGGTTGCCCTCTTCTATCAGCTTGCCCTTGCGCATGACCATGATCCTGTCGACGTTCTGGATCGTCGACAGGCGGTGGGCGATGATGATGCTCGTCCGGCCCTGCATCAGCTTCTCGAGCGCGTCCTGGATGAGCTCCTCCGTCTCGGTGTCGACGTTCGCGGTCGCCTCGTCGAGGACCAGGAGGATGTCCGGGTTCTGCACCAGCGCTCTGGCGAACGCGATCAGCTGCTTCTGGCCGGTGGAGAACCCGGCGCCGCGCTCGCGCACCACCG
>CAZMFX010000093.1:0-10562 GCA_964565625.1 uncultured bacterium | reverse complement strand
GCAGCACGCAGAGAGGCTGCGCGAGCGCCTCTCGTACGTCGGGATAGACGACGTCATCGGCTACCTTGACGACCTGGCAGGGCTGGACCTGAGGCCGGTCCCGTTGCAGCCCGCCGCAGAGGCGCGCCACAGGAAAGACGCCAACTTCCTTGACGTGCGCTCGGCCGACGAGTTCGCACGCGGGGCCGCTCCGGGAGCGGTTCGCGTGCACGTCGGGCAGGTCCTAGCCAGGATCGCGGAGGTGCCGAAGGGCAGACCGCTGATCGTCTACTGCGAGGGTGGAGGGCGCGCCGCGGTCGCTGCGAGCCTGCTGAGGAACCGCGGTTACGCGGACGTGATCGAGCTGACCGGGTCGCAGGGAGCGTGGGCGACCGAGGCGGAGCCGGCGGCCTGATGCACGACGAGATAGGCCTGGACGACCTGGAGGCCCGACTGGCGGCGGGCGCCCGGCTGATAGACGTCAGGGAGCCTTGGGAGTACTACGTCGGCCGCATCCCCGGCGCCGTGAACGTGCCCATGAGCCAGGTGGTCGAGCGGATCGGTGAGGTGCCGGACAACGTCGTGCTCGTGTGCGCCACCGGAGCGCGGTCAGGCGAGGTAGCCAACTACCTGACCCGGAACGGCTACGCGAGGGTGGCGAACCTGACGCCCGGCACCGCCGGTTGGCGCGAGGCGGGCTTCGATCTCGAGTCCGGCCCGCCATCAGCCGGCGATGGGGCGGACCCAGCCGATACCGACCCGGCTTGAGGTGCCGCGTGACGCCGGGCGGCTGGCCATGCGGGCGCACGGCCGCCTTCTTCGCCGTCCTGCTCGCCATGCTGGCCCCGACCGCCCTGGGACAGGCGTCCGGCGAGCGCGGATCGACGCGCATCGTGATATTCGGCGACTTCAATGGCCCTTACGGCTCGACGACGTACCCGCCGGCCGTAAGGCGCGTCGTGGACGCGATCGTCGGCGAGTGGCGTCCGGACGGTGTGGTGTTCACGGGCGATGTCGTGGCCGGACAGAGCCACGCGCTCACGCGGTCCGACCTGGACGCCATGTGGGCCGCGTTCGATGAGAGCGTCGCTTCTCGGCTGAGGTCTGCAGGCATCCCGTACGGTCTTGCGGTCGGCAACCACGACGCCTCGAGCCTGCGATCTACTGGCGGGTACGCGTTCGCCACCGACAGGGAGGCCGCCGCGGACTACCTGTCCCAGCCGGTCCATGTCGCGGGTCTCGCGGTGACTGACGGGCCGCACCCTCCGTTCGACCGCTCGTTCCTCATTGGCGACGTGTTCGTCGCTGTGCTGGACGCCTCGAGCGCTGCGGTGACGCCGGAGCAACGCGAGTGGCTCCAGGACGTGCTTGCGAGCGCGCCGGCTGCCACGGCCGCCGCGCGGCTGGTCGTCGGGCACCTGCCCCTCGTGCCCGTCTCAGTAGGCAGAGACGCGGCAGGCGAGTACCTGGCAGACGGGGAGTCGCTGGCCGACCTGCTCGCAACCAGCTGCGTGACGGCGTACGTGAGCGGGCACCACGCCGCGTACTACCCGGGGGTGTGGAGAGGGCTAGAGGTCCTGGCCGCGGGCGGCGTCGGCGCCCGGCGCCTCCTCGGCTCCGACGCGCGGCCCCGCTCGACCGTCACGGTTATCGATGTCTGGACCGAACCGCCCCGGATCCGTTACCAGACGTACGACGCCGACACGCTCTACGAGCTGTCGGCATCCGAACTGCCCGCGTCGTTGCCGACGGGCGTCGTCCTCTCCGGTCGCGCGGGCGCCGTTGCGCCGCTCGACTGCGTGCCCCATGGCACGGCGGCCCGCGAAGCGTCGCTCAGGTAGCGAGCGACGCCCTGCGGACCTGGGAGGTCTTCCTCAGGTACGCCAGTATGAAGATCGCCGTCAGCAGGAGCACGATCGTCGCGGCGGGCGAGCTGTCGAGGAAGAAGCTCAGGTAGACGCCGCCAAGCGTCGAGAACGCGCATATCGCGACGGACACGACCATCATCCGCGAGAAGGTCCTCGTCGTGAGGAACGCGACAGCTCCCGGGCCGATGAGCAGGGCGACGGCGAGTATCAGGCCGGTAGCGCTGAGCGTGGCGACGATGGTCAGGGAGAGCAGAGCGAGCAGGCCGTAGTGGAGCAGCGAGACGCGCATGCCGACAGCACGTGCCTGGGTCGGGTCGAACGCGTGCAGCAGCAGGTCCTTCCACTTCAGCAGCAGGACGCCTGATACGAACGTGGCGATGACGCCGGCGCTCCACAGGTCGGCCCTGCCGACGCCGAGGACGTTGCCGAACAGGATGTGGTCAAGGTGGACGTTCGTCCGGAGCGCGACGTACGTGACGATGCCCAGGCCGAACATCCCGGAGAAGACGACGCCCATGACGGTGTCGCGCTTCACGCGGCTGTTGTCTGACAGGTACCCCGTTGCGACGGCGGTGAGCATGCCTGCCGCGAACGCCCCGATTATCAGCGGGAACCCCAGCACGTACGCGAGGACGATGCCGGGCAGCACGGCGTGGCTCACGGCGTCGCCCATCAGGGCCCAACCCTTGAGCACGAGGAAGCAGGAGAGCAGCGCGGTGGGCACGCACACGATGGCGGCGATGAGGAAAGCCTTCTGCATGAAGCCGAAGCGGAAAGGCATGAGCAGGTCTTCCACGCTCACGCCGCTCCCGGTCTGAGCCCAGCCGCCGCCCTGCGGCGCGCCGCCAGGCGCCCGTGCTTGGGTGCGAGGAAGAACGTGGCTACGAACAGAAGCGTCTGCAGCACGACGATGATGCCGCCTGTTGCTCCGTCCAGGAAGTAGCTGAGGTAGGCGCCGACGAAGCAGGTCGTCGTGCCTATGGCGACGGCCGTGAGGATGAGCCGCGGGAACCTGTCGCACAGCAGGTAGGCGGTGGCGCCGGGCGTGACGACGAGGGCTATGACGAGGAAGGCGCCGACGGTCTGCATGGCAGCCACGACGCAGGCCGCCAGCAGCGCGAAGAAGACGGTCTTGAGGAGACCGGGTCGCAACCCGACGGTGCGGGCGTGGCTCTCGTCGAAGAAGACGACCATAAGGTCCTTCCACTTCGCGAGGAGCACCGCCAGTGAGACGAAGCCGATGATGGCCAGCTGGATGGTGTCGTCGTGGCCTATCGCGAGGATGTTGCCCATGGTGATCGTCTGTATGGACACGGCGATGGGGTTCACGGAGGCCATGAAGATGCCGAGGCCGAAGAACGACGTGAAGACCATGCCGATTATCACGTCGACCTTCAGCCCCGACCGGTCGGAGAGGAAGAGCATGGCGGTGGCCGCGAGCCCGCCTGCAACGAAGGCGCCGAGGGCGAAGGGCGCGCCGACGATGTACGCGGCGGCCACGCCGGGCACGACAGAGTGCGACAAGGCGTCGCCGATCAGCGACCAGCCCTTGAGCATCAGGTAGGCGGAGAGGAACGCGCACACGCCGCCCACCAGCGCGGATACCCACATGGCGTTGGTCATGTAGCCGTACGTGAAAGGCTCGAGCAGGGCGCTCACCGGTCGCGGCCACTCTGGGAGCCGTTGCCGTACTGCACGAACGGCCTCTCGTCGTCGGTGAGGATGGAGACCTTCCTGGCGTCGTCGTCCTCGTGGAGGTCGGGGCCGCCGAGCGTGAAGTGCCTGAGCTTGCCGCCGAAGGCGAGCTCCAGGTTGGCGCGCGTGAATGTCGTCTCCGTCGGCCCGTACGCCAGCACCGTGCCCTTGACCAGCACCGTCCGGTCGCAGAACTCGGGGACCGTGCCCAAGTCGTGCGTCGAGACGAGCACAACGCGACCCTCGTCGCGCAGCTCGCCTAGCAGGCCGATTATCTGCTCCTCTGTCTTCATGTCGACGCCCGTGAACGGCTCGTCGAGCAGGATCACGCGACCGTCCTGGGCAAGGGCCCGGGCCAGGAACACCCTCCTGCGCTGGCCCCCTGACAGCTCGCCTATCTGCCGCTTCCGGTAGTCACCCATGCCGACGCGCTTCAGCGCGGCGTCCACCGCTGCCCTGTCCGTCGTCGACGGTCGGCGCAGGAAGCCCATGTGGCCGTAGCGCCCCATCATCACGACGTCCTCTACGAGCACCGGGAACGTCCAGTCGACCTCGTCGCTCTGCGGGACGTACGCGACGAGGTTCCTCGCGAGCGCCTGCTCGATGCCAAGGCCGAGGAGCCGGATCTCGCCGCTAGCCAGGGGCAGGAAGCCCATTATCGCCTTGAAGAGCGTCGACTTCCCCGCTCCGTTGACCCCCACCAGCCCCGTAACGGTGCCGCGAGGGACAGAGAAGGTGGCGTCGCGCAACGCCGTGTGGCCGTTGCGGTACGTGACGGTGACGCCGCGGGCGTCTATGCCGCTGCCGTCACCAGCGTGGTTTCGCGGCTCGTCCTCGCCACCTTTCATCTCAGCCCCTCCTCGAGGCCGTCGGCGATCGTCTGCGAGGTGACCCTCAGCATCTCCAGGTATGTGGGTACCGGGCCGTTAGGCTCTGAGAGGCTGTCGACGTACAGGACGCCGCCGTAGTGGGCGCCGGTCTCTCTCGCCACCTGCTGGGCCGGCGCGGTGTTGACGGTGCTCTCGCAGAACACGACGGGTATGTCGTGCTCGCGCACGCCGTCGATGACCGACCGCACCTGCTGCGGCGTGCCCACCTGATCGGCGTTCATGGGCCAGAGGTACAGCTCGTGCATGCCGAAGTCACGCGCCAGGTAGCTGAACGCCCCCTCGCACGTAACTAGCCACCTGCGGTCTTCTGGGATGCGGGAGATGCGCTCGCGCAACGGCTCGATGGTCTCCCGTATCTCCTGCTTGTAGGTCTCGGCGTTGTCGAGGTACGTCTCGGCGTTGGCCGGGTCGTGCTCGCCGAGCGCCGCGGCGATGTTGTCTATGTATACGAGGGCGTTGTCCGGTCCCATCCATGCGTGCGGGTTGGGGAGGCCCTTGTACGCGCCCGAAGCGATGGGTATGGGGTTTATCCCATCGGAGATGATCACGGACGGCACGTCGCCAAGGTTGGCGAGGAACTGCTCGAACCACAGTTCGAGGTTGAGGCCGTTCCAGAGGATGAGATCGGCGTCCTGGGCGCGTATGAGGTCGCCGGGGGTCGGCTGGTAGCCGTGGATCTCGGCGCCGGGTTTGGTTATCGAGACGACCTCTGCTGCGTCGCCAGCGACGTTGCTCGCCATGTCGGCAAGGACGGTGAAGGTCGTCACGACCTTCAGCTTGCCTTCCTGCGCGAACGCGAGCCCGGTAGCCAGCGCCGTGACGGCGGCCAAAGTGCGCAGGAGCCTTTTCGGCATCTCTTACCTTTCCTCTCGAGCCCTACTTGCGAATGATTCGCAATAGCGGTGATGTTACGCGATGCGGGTGTTTAATGCAAGTGCGACGCGTTAGCATCTGGACATGGAGGCAGACGACGGGGGCACCCTCACCGAGCGCTTCAGGGGCGCGGGGTTGCGCGTCACCGGTCCTCGCAAGGTGATCCTCAAGGTGCTCGAGGAGTCTGACGATCATCCGGACGTGGAGGAGCTGCACAGGCGCGTGAGCGCCATAGACCCGCGCGTCAACATCGCCACCGTCTATAGGACGGTGAAGACTCTCGTCGAGCACGACCTCATTGAGCGCCACAGCTTCGACGCCGGCCGGGCCCGCTACGAGGCGGCGCCCCACGAGCACCACGACCACTTCATAGACGTGGACACCGGCGAGGTCTTCGAGTTCCGCTCAGACGAGATCGAGAGGACGCAGCAGGAGCTCGCCAGGGCTCACGGCTTCGAGATAGTCAGCCACCGGCTGGACATCTACGTGCGGCGGCTGGACAGGCGCAAGCGCAAGCGGTCGTGAGTGCTCGCGTCCACACGGGCTGTCTGAAGGGTTGACTATCGACGTGGGCCATAGTGGCGCCCAAGCAAGAAAGGGACCTTGGTGCCGGCCCCAGCCGATCACTGCCCCCGCATGCGAGGGTCGAGGGCGTCGCGCAGGATGTCGCCCATGAAGTTGAACGCCAGCACGACCATGGCGATGGCGATGCCGGGGAAGACGCTCATCCACCACGCGGTGGTGAGGTAAGACTGCCCGTCGGCGATCATCTGGCCCCACGATGGTGTGGGCGGTTGAACGCCAAGGCCTAGGAACGACAGTGTGGATTCGCCGATGATCGCGCCGCCGACGCCTATCGAGTAAAGGACGATGAGGCTGGGCATGACACCCGGGAAGATGTGCTTGAACAGCAGCCTGGGGCTGCGCGAGCCGAGCGCGCGGGCGCCCTCCACGTAGTCCGCGTTCTTCAGTTTCAGGGCCTCGCCCCTCACAAGGCGCGCCACGCCGGCCCAGCCGACAATGCCGAGAGCTATGTAGGCGGTCACCAGTCCTGGCCCGATCGTCACGGACAGGACTATCAACAGCAGGAGGCTAGGGAACGCCTGGAGTATCTCGATAAGGCGGGAGATGAGCATGTCGATCCAGCCGCCGAAGTATCCGGCCATGAGGCCGAACACGATCCCGAAGAAGAGCGACAACAGTTGCGAACCGAAGCCAACGCCCAGCGAGACGCGCGCACCGTAGATGAGGCGGGAGAGGACGTCGCGGCCGGCCCTATCGGTTCCCAGCCAGTGCTCGGCGCTGGGCGGTGAGGCCCGGAAGCTCACGGCCCTGTCGGGCCTGGCCGGGTCCCATGGGGCTATCTGCGGGGCGAGGATCGCCACCAGCACCAGGGCGACGATCACCGACGCGGCGATTATCGCGCCGGGGTCGCGGCGGATGCGTCGCCAGGCGATGCCCCACGCTGAGATGCCCTGCACCGAGCCGTCGGCGGCGTTGCTTGTGTCAGCGGTCGTCAGCGCCATCAGTCGTACCTGATTCGCGGATCGATGACGCCGTAAAGGACGTCGACCAACAGGTTCGCGAGGATGTACAGGGTGGCCGTGTAGATGACGAGCGGGATCATCACCGGCAGGTCACGGTCGAGCAAGGAGTCGAGCCCGTAGCGGCCCATGCCTGGGATGTTGAAGACGAACTCTGTGAGGAACGCGCCGTCGATGAACGACGCCAGGTCGAGGCCTATCACGGTCACCACGGGTATGAGGATGTTGCGCATGGCGTGCTTGACCGTGACGGTGCGCTTCGATAGGCCCTTGGCGTTCGCCGTGCGTATGTAGTCCTGACGTATCACCTCGAGCATGTTCGAGCGTGTGATGCGCGCGATGAACGCCGCTGCACGCGTGCCGAGCACGAACGCCGGCAACAGATAGAACTTCAGGCTCCCGTCGCCGATGCCGGTCTGAGGCACCCACCTGAGCTGGAATATGACGATGAGTATGGCGATGAGCGCGTACCAGAAGATGGGCACGCTTATGCCGGTGAGCGTGATGAACATAAGGAAACGGTCGAGGAACTTGTTCTGGTACAGGGCGGCGAGTATGCCAACGCTGACGCCAACCACCGTCGAGAAGAGCATCGCGAGCAGTGCCAGCTTCAGCGTGACGGGGAAGCGGTTGCGGATCTCCTCGGCGACGCTCGTGCGCGTCACGATCGACCTGCCCAGGTCGAAGGTGACGACGTCGCCCATGATGCGCAGGTACTGCTGCACGGGCGGGTCGTTGAGCCCCAGGCGCGTGCGCAGCTCCTGCACGGCATCGGGGCTGGCTCTTTGGCCCAGCAGCTTCTGGGCTGGGTCGCCAGGCACCAGGATCATCAGCACGAACGTCAGGACGCTGACGCCGAAGATCACGGGTAGCGCTTGAAAGAGTCGCTTTACTACGTAGACGAGCACGTGTGTCTAACGCCTAGACGAAGGGCGCCCCGTGGGAGCGCCCTTCGTCGCGGCCGAAGATCCCCCTTAGGGAAGCTGGACCTGGGTGAACTTGTCCGCGTTGAAGATGGGGTGGTTGAGGAGACCGGTAACGCCTTCGCGTACGACGAAGTAGGACACCGGGTAGCGGATGTAGATGACCGGGATGTCTTCGACGACGAGGCGCTGTGCCTCTTCGTAGAGGGGAATCCGGTCCTCGAGGCTGGCCATCGTCTTGGCCTGCTCGAGAAGCGCCGCGACCTCGGGGTTGGAGTATCCGTAGCGCTCGGCGCCGCTGGCCACGTAGAGCGGGTGGAGGAAGTTGTAGGCGTCGGCGTAGTCGGCGAACCATGACAGGTAGAAGGCCGGGGCGCGGCCAGCGATGGCGTTCTCTATGAGGACGCCGAAGTCCACCTGGTTGATGGTAGCGGTGATGCCGACCTCGCTGAGGAAGAACTGGATCAGCTCGTTCACCGCGATGGTGGTCTCGGCGCGGGTGGACCAGATCTCCATCTCGAAGCCGTCTGGATAGCCGGCCTCGGCCAGCAGCTCACGCGCGCCCTCCGGGTCGTACGGGATGGCCTCGATGGAGGGGTCGTAACCGCCAAGACCCGGCGGGATGGGCGCGTTGGCCAGCTTGTCAGTGCCGTTGTATGGCCCGTCGATTATCGCCTGGCGGTCGATGGCCATCGCGATGGCGCGGCGCACGCGCACATCCTGGAACTGCTCGAACCGCTGGTTGAGGGCGAAGTAGTAGACAGCGAGCTCGTCGGTGGTCTGGATGACGTCCGCGTAGTTCGGGTCGTTGACCACGTCGAGGAACAGCGCCGACGGGATGCCGGAGACGTCCAGGTTCCCGGCGTTGAACTCCTCCCAGGCGATGAGCGGGTCCGTGATGATGCGGTAGTGCACGCCATCGATATGCGGCCGCCCGGCGAAGTAGTCTTCGTTCGCCGTCAGATCGAGGCTGCTGTCGCGCAGCCGGTCCGAGAGCATGAACGGGCCGGTACCTATGGGGTTGCCGGAAAGGTCCTCGCCCTGCTCAAGCTGGCTGGCGACGTGCTCGGGAACGATGCTCGTGGCCGGCATGGCGAGGTGGTGCAGGAACATCGCATACGGGGCGTCGAGCGTGATGCGAACCGTGAGGTCGTCAACGACCTCGATGCCCGAGATGCCGTCGGCCTCACCATCTACGAACGCCTGCGTACCTGTGATCCCTGCGTCGCCGAGCACCCAGGTAAGCGGGCTGGCGGTGTCAGGATCCATGAGGCGTTCGAAGCTGTACTTCACGTCGCTGGCGGTGAAGGGTTCACCATCGTGGAACGTGACGCCGTCGTGCAAGTGGAAAGTGAAGGCCGTTGCGTCGTCGTTGACGTCAACGCTTTCGGCGAGGTTGGGGACGACATCGGTGCTCTCGAAGTCGTAGCGCATGAGGCCGTCGTAGATCTTGGCGACCATGGCGCCGGTGTCCACGCCAGAAGCGAACGCCGGGTCCAGGGTCTCCCAGTCTTCGTTGTTGGATAGATTCAAGATCCCCTGCGCGAAGCCGAGCGAGAGCACGGCCCCCGCCAGCAGGGTCGCAACTACACGGGTCAAGCGGGTCACTTATCCACCACCAGCCTTCCTCTTCTTGAGAAGTTGCGGGTGACTGTATCACGGGTGTGACGGCGCTTTGGCGTGGGTTAAGGGGGTGTGGGTGGGGGCTCAGGCCGAGGACGCTGGATTGCGTTCGAGGTGAAACTCGGAGGCGCCGAAGCCATCGCTGCCACAGCGTCGAACCTGCTCGCATTGCGCGACAAGCTGCAAGACGAACAGCGTTGCCGCCCAATCGCACTCTTGGTCGTCACGGCAGGGAAGCTGGCTCTCACCCGACCCGATGGCGTGCATGTCGTTCCCCTCGGTGCCTTAAAGCTGAACCGCTGAGCCCGGAAGCCGACTCTGAAGTGCTCTGAAGCGACGCGCTTCAGAGTCTCTGGAGCGGTGCGCAGGGAATCAAATACTGGCAACTACCGAGGAATACTCGGTCGTTCTGACTGAGAGCCGGCGGTGAGGCAGAAGCTACTCACCAGGAAAATCCCCCATCGACCGGTGGAAATTCATGGTGCGCTTCGGATGATGGGCCGGGTGGCGGTGAACGCAACGCGAACGCATAACGTCGAGTCGAGCGAACGTAGACCACGTATTCCATCGAACGCAAATCGTGTAGTGGCATGGATGCAAATCATGCATTGCAGTAGACGTAAATCAGGTAGTGGCTCACGACCCGATCGGCTATATACGACGTCAATGACAATAGAGCCGCGACTAGAAGACCAACTGGAGGGTTGCTCTCAGTAGAGGCTGGGCTCGGATGGTTGGCCAGCAATGCCGTCTTCACCACTGGGGAGCTGGAACATGCGGCAACTGATGCAAGATCTGCAACGGTTCAAATAAAAGGCAGCCGGTACGTGACCCGCGACGTCGAGTTCTACAACCTCGCGCATTGCATCGTCTGCTGATTGACGGTGTCACTCTCGAGTACCGCGAGGTCCTCAGGCGCAATCACAAGCGCGATTGCTCGACTTCGGTGACCCCTCGTGCACAGCGGCTTGTTCAATGCTGCATTTAGTAACGTCGGAAGACCCAGCCATGTCTTGGGCTGCGTATCGCGAGGAGCATGGTTGGTTGGCTCCCTATTCAACGGGTCAGTCATGCAACCGCCGGTTCATGTACCAAATATCTACGCTGCCGCGACGCAGCCACCGGTCTTCCGATACGCCAATATGGTGCACCTCAGAGCAAAGGAGC
>CAZMFX010000092.1:0-10568 GCA_964565625.1 uncultured bacterium | reverse complement strand
GCTCTCGAACCTCGACGCGAAGCTGCGCGTCGAGATGCGCGCGTCGATAAGCAAGCTGCACCAGCGCCTGGGCGTCACGACCATCTACGTCACCCACGACCAGGTCGAGGCGATGACGATGGGCACCCGCATCGTCGTCATGAAGGACGGTTACATCCAGCAGGTCGACACGCCCATCAACCTCTACGACAAGCCGACGAACAGGTTCGTCGCAGGGTTCATCGGGTCGCCGGCCATGAACTTCATGGTCGGAACCGTCCAGGACGGCCGCATAACGAGCCCCCACTTCGACCTCAAGCCCAACGGCGAGTTGGCCGCCAAGCTGACCGCCCACAACGGGAAGAAGGTCTACGTAGGGATACGGCCTGAGAACCTCGACATCCGGGGCGGCAAGATCGCAGAGGGCGACAACGTCATCAAGGCCACCGTCGACGTAGTCGAGCCCCTCGGCGCCGAGACCATGGTGATCGCTTCTGTCGGTGGCGACCAGAGCATCGTCGCGCGGGTCGACCCACACACGTCGGTCAGGGCGGGCGACCAGATCGAGCTCGTCGCCGACCTACAGTTCCTCCACGCCTTCGACCTGGAGACAGAGGACAACATCAGGTTCGCCTGAGGTTCGCATCAGGTTCGCGGGGCCGGCCGCCTAGGTGGTCGGCCCCGTTCCGTTGTGACGCCTGAGCCTGCGCGCCAGGGGCGCTGCTCGCCCGCGCTCACATCTCTTTTCGGTCAGGGTGCCACTATGGGTCACGCTTATAGACCGCTGGAATGGTGGCCCTCCACAGCGGCGTGTCCATGAGGCCACTATCGGTGTGGGCCATAGTGGCACCACAGCGAAAAAGGCATGCGAATGTCCACGCGCCCGCCGGTGTCCCGGACCGTGCCCGCAGGAACCCCCGCGATCCCCGGACACCCAGACCCCGCTGGTACAATCGCCGGCGTCATGTCGCTGGCCTCGCTTAGCGGCGTGGAGAAGGCATACGGCGACCAGGTCGTGCTCCACGACGCCTCCTTCGAGATCCGGGAGGGCCAGAGGCTGGCCCTCATCGGACGCAACGGGTCGGGCAAGTCGACAGTCCTCAGGCTGCTGATGGGCCTTGAGGAACCGGACGCCGGCTTGGTGATCCGCGCGCCGGACGTGGTCGTCGCGATGCTCGACCAGGACCCGGAGTTCACCGAGACAGACACCGTACGGGACGTGGCAGACAAGGCGTTCGCGGAGCTCGACGAGCTGGAGTCGCGCCTCGCGACCCTGGAGGCGGCCGGGCTTGACGACCACGACACGTTCGAAAACTGGGAGCGCGTCCACACCGTCTTCGAGCGTCGGGGCGGCTACGCGAGGCGCTCGACGAGGGACGGCGTGCTGGCTGCCCTCGGCTTCGCTGGACGGCACGACGACAGGGTGGCGAACCTATCGGGAGGCGAGCGCACCCGCCTCGGCCTCGCGCGCCTGCTGATGGCTCAGCCGGACCTGCTGCTGCTCGACGAGCCCACGAACCATCTCGACATGGACATGCGCGCCTGGCTCGAGACGTACATCGCTCGGTACCCTGGCGCAGCCATAATCGTCTCGCACGACCGCGCGTTCCTCGACGCATCCTGCGAGAGGACAGCCGAGGTGAGCCGCGGCGAGCTGCGGGTCGGGCACGGCAACCCGTCGACGTACCGCGCGGCGCGCGAGGAGGCAGAACGCATCCAAGCCGCGACGCGCGCCAACCAGGAGCGTGAGTCCGCGAGGCTGCACGCGTCTGCTGAGCAGATGAAGCGCTGGGCGGGGCAGAACGAGAAGCTGCACCGCCGGGCGAAGGCCATGCTGGGGCGGGCAGAGCGCTTCGATGACCGCATGGTGGACGAGGTCGCCGGCCCCGAGCGCAGCACCCGTTTCCAGTTCCCGTGCGACGAGTCGGGCGACATCGTTCTCAGCGCTCAGCACCTGACGGCGCGCTACGACAAGACGCTCTTCGAGGACGTGTCGGTCGAGCTGCGGGCGGGCGACCGCGTCGCGCTTGTCGGGCCCAACGGCGCGGGGAAGACGACGTTCCTCAAGACGCTAATGGGCGACCTTCCTTCCAAGGACCCCCGCGCGCGGGTGCTGACGGGTGCACGGGTACGCGTCGGCTTCTACGACCAGGACCTGGCGGGCGTCGACGACGACCTGACGCTGTTCGAGGAGCTGCTGCGGCGCACGGGCGACCGCGAGGCGCACGACCTGCTAGGACGCTTCATGTTCCCGTACGACGCGCAGTTCAAGAAGGTCCGCGACCTCTCCGGAGGGGAGCGCGCCCGGCTGGCGCTGCTGATACTCACGCTCGGGCGTCACAACCTGCTGGTGCTGGACGAGCCCACGAACCATCTGGACGTCGAGATGATCGAGGCTCTCGAGGGCGCGCTGCGCGCGTACACGGGCACGCTGCTGCTCGTCTCGCACGACCGCCGGTTCCTCTCTGGACTGGTGAACCGCGTGTGGGAGGTGGAGGGCGGCGACTTCCGCGAGTACGAGGGAGACTGGTCTTTCTACTGGCGGAAGCGGCGCGAGAGAGCCGCGCCGGCCACGGAGAGGACAGCGGCCAGGTCCGGCAGGGAGCGAGCGAACGAGGTCGCAGCCGAGCCCCCTCCGCACGGTGCGCCCGATCTAGGAGGGCGCTTCGCGGGCCGCAGCCCCTGGCAGCTGCGCAGGCACCTTGGCGTTGTCGAGGAGAAGATCGCCGCGGTGGAGAAGGAGCTGGCCAGCGTGGGCGCCGGTCTGGCGAGGCCGCAGGCCGAGCTGGAGGAGATCGCGGGGCTGGGAGAGCGCCATGAGGCGTTGGAGGCGGAGCTGCTCACGCTCATGGAAGAGTGGCATGAGCTGACCGACCTGGTCGGCGCATAGGCTGTCTACGGGAGGAGCGAGATGCGACTGATCAGGTACCGGAGCTACGACGGGGTGGCGTGGGGCACCGTCGATGGCGGCATGGTCAAGCGGCTGACGAGCATGACCGGCCGTCCAGAGGGCAGCGAGACGACGATAGAGCAGGTGACGCTGCTGCCCCCGTGCGAGCCGAACGTAATCGTGTGCGTCGGGCGCAACTACGCCGACCACATCCGCGAGCTTGGGAACATGCCGCTGGGTGGCGACCTGCCGACGGAGCCTGGCCTCTTCCTCAAGGGGCTCAACACCCTCTCCGGTCCCGGCGACGACATCCCGTACCCTTCATGGACCCAGGACCTGCAGTACGAGGGTGAGCTGGCCGTCGTCATCGGCCAAGCGATGCGCAACGTGAGCGCGCGGGACGCCCTCGACCATGTGCTCGGATACACGTGCGCGATCGACGTCACGGCGCGGGACAAGCAACGCGCCGACCTGCAGTGGGTGAGGGGCAAGTCGGCCGACGGGTTCTGTCCTGTTGGGCCGTGGCTCGAGACCGACGTCGACCCGGCGAACGTTGGCGTGCGCACCGTCGTGAACGGCGAGGTGAGGCAGAACGGGCACACGCGCGACATGATCTTCCCGGTCGCTGACGTCCTGGCGTACATATCGGCCTTCATGACGCTCAGCCCCGGAGACGTCGTACTTACCGGCACCCCCGAGGGAGTGGGCAAGCTGCAGGTGGGCGACACGATCGAGGTGAGCGTCGAGGGCATCGGCACGCTCATCAACCAGGTCGCGGCCGAGGACGACGCCATGCCGCCGGTGGGAGACGGCGGGCCGGAGGAAGCGGCCTAGGTGACCGAGCGAGGAGCCGTGAGGACCGAGCCCGATACCCCAAGCAGGCCACCTTTGCCCGACTACCCGAGGTCCCGCGACCTTGGCGGCGGGTTATGGGTCATAGACACCCTCCATCACGGCCACCCTGGCACCATAGGCGTGTTCGTCCTGGCTCTGCCCCGCGGCGGCTACGCCATGATAGAGAGCGGCCCGGGGGTCACCGTTCCCGAGGTGATCGCCGGCCTAGAGTCTCTAGGCCTGGGCCCAGCCGACGTCGAGCACCTTCTCGTCACCCACATACACTTGGACCACGCAGGCGGCGCTGGTGAGTTGGCGCGGCTCACCGGCGCGCAGGTGTACGTGCACCAGGTCGGGGCGCCGCACCTCGTCGACCCCAGCCGGCTCATGGCCAGTGCCGAGCGCGTGTACGGCGACGAGCTGCACCACCTCTGGGGTCGCATGGTGCCGCTCGACCCCGAGCGTGTAACCACGGTGGCCGACGAGGACCGCCTCTCCCTTGGTGGGCTCGAGGTCCGGGTCCTCCACACGCCGGGCCACGCCTCCCATCACGTGAGCTACCTGCTCGGTGACGGCACCCTCTTCTGCGGAGACTCGGCGGGCGTAGTGCTGCCTGGCGCCTCGGTGATTCGGCCGGCGCTGGCGCCGCCGGAGCTGGACATCGAGATGAAGGAGGCGATGGCGGAGCGGCAGATATCGGTGGGCCCGACGCGCCTCGTGCTCTCGCACTTCGGCCCCGTCCCGGACGCCGTGGCGCACCTACGGGCGTACCCGGCGGTCCTCAGGTCGTGGGAGGCGGCGTTCCTCGAGGGATTCGCGGCCGGGGAAGACGACGACGCTCTGCTGGAGCGCATGCGCCGCTACGAGGACGCCGAGCTGAAGGCGGCCGGCGTGCCTGACGGCATCGCTCACAGGTACAAGAACACGTCGGACGCGCCCATGAACACCAGCGGCCTGAAGCGCTACCTGACGAAGGTCAGGCCGGAGCGGGTCGAGCAGTACAGGTCGGGCAAGAACGGCGGCTCGCCTCGTCGCGGCAACGGGCACGCGGGTTGAGCTTCCCTCTCGGTCGGCCGGCCCGCCTCGCCGTGTTCGCATCCGGGCGCGGCTCGAACATGGAGTCGCTCATCGCCGCCTTCCCGCCCGGCGACCCCGTCGCCGAGGTCGCGCTCGTGATTAGCGACAGGCCGGACGCGCCGGCGCTGATCAAGGCGAGCGCTGCCCGCGTGCCTGCCGTCCACGTCGCGTGGCCCGACAGGTCGACGTTCGAGGACCGGGCGCATGCGCTCCTCGTAGAGCGGCGCATCGACCTCGTGTGCCTCGCCGGCTTCATGCGGCTCCTCTCCGCGGGCTTCGTGAAGGCGTGGGAGGGCCGCATACTGAACGTCCACCCCAGCCTCCTGCCGCTGCACAGGGGCCTGCATCCGCACCGGCAGGCGCTCGCCGACGGGGCGACTCAGACGGGATGCAGCGTCCACTTCGTCGATTCCGGCATGGACACCGGCAAGGTGATCGCGCAACGCAGCGTCGCGATCGTTCAGGGCGACACGGAGGAGGCGATCGCGGCCCGCGTGCTGCCGCTCGAGCACGCCCTGTACCCTGAGGCCGTGCGGTTGGTGCTGAGCGGCAAGGTCGCTGCTTGACCTCGCGTCGCCAGCAGCGCTCCTGATGGTCCTCACACGCGCGTCAACGGAGGTGGAGCCTTGAAGGTCATGGTTATCGGCTCTGGCGGAAGAGAGCATGCCATCTGCTGGGCGTTGGATCGCGCCCCGTCCGTGTCCGACGTTGTGGTCGTGCCCGGCAACGACGGCATGACCGACTCCGCGAGGGTGATAGGCGGGGCGGGTGACGAGCGCGGGGTCCGGATCGTCGCCGAGGCCGAGAGCCCCGACCTCATAGTCATCGGGCCGGAGGCGCCGCTGGTCGCCGGTTGGGCCGACTCGTTGCGCAAGGACGGATACAAGGTGCTGGGCCCCGGCGCCTTGAGCGCTCGGCTCGAGGGCAGCAAGCGCTACGCCAAGGAGTTCATGCAGCGGCACTCGGTCCCTACCGCTGGGTTCGCGGCTTTCGATGACCTGGAAGCGGCTCTCGCCCACCTGGAGCGGGTTGGGGCGCCCATCGTCGTGAAGGACTCGGGGCTGCGCGCTGGCAAGGGCGTGACCGTGGCGGAGAACGCCGCGGACGCGCGCACCGCGATCGAGGCGATCTTCCAGGAGCCGGACGCAGAGGTCGTGCTGGAGGAGAGGCTGACGGGGCCCGAGATCAGCGTGATCCTCCTAGTAGACGGCGAGAGCCACGTCGCCCTTCCGCCGTCGCGTGACCACAAGCGGGCCTACGACGGCGGTCGCGGGCCGAACACGGGTGGCATGGGCGCCGTCGCGCCGGTCCCGCTGACCGTCGAGCAGGAGCAGGCGTTGACGGCCGACGTCGTCGGCCCGGTGATGCGGGGCCTGAGGGCCGACGGGATCGAGTACAACGGCGTCCTGTACATAGGCGCGATGCTCACCCCGAACGGCGTCAGGGTCCTCGAGTTCAACTGCCGCTTCGGCGATCCCGAGACGCAGGCGCTGCTTCCACTCCTGAGCAGCGACTGTGGCGAGCTGTTCCAGGCAGTCACGGAGAACCGTCTGGCCGATGTGGATGTCAGGTGGTCATCCGGCGCGGCCGCCTGCGTCGTGATGGCGGCGGAGGGGTACCCGGAGTCTCCGCTCGTGGGGGTGCCGTTGGGCATCCCGCGCACGCTGCCGGAGCACACGCTGCTGTTCCACGCGGGCACGGAGGGCAAGCCGCCGGTCTCGAAGGGCGGCCGCGTGCTGAACGCCGTGGGGCTCGGTGACGACGTCGGGCAGGCTGTGCGCCGGGCGTACGGTCTCGTGGACGCTATCGACTTCCCCCGTGCTCTCGTCAGGCGCGACATCGGCAAGGGCTTGTGAAGCCGTCAACGCCTCGGCGTGCCGGGTCGCCGCGGTAGACTCGATTCCATGCGCATCAGGTTCAACCCGCTGGCCGTCGGCGCCACCGTCCTCATGCTGATCGTCGCGGCCTGCGCTCCGACGGCGAGCGACGAGCGCGTCGAGGTGCAGCAGCTCACGGAGCCGACAACCTACTACCCGCATCAGACGGGCGCTGCCTGGCAGTACCTGCCGGAGGGGGCGCGGCTGTCCGACGCGCGCGCCAGCATGATCGTCGAGGGGCCGGCGGTCGTCGACGGCGGCATCTGGATCTCGTTCCGGGAGCTGAGGCCGGGGTGGGAGCAGCGCTCGTACAGGCAGTTCAGAGAAGACGGGGTTTTCCTCCACAGCCAGGTGCGACTCGGCATCACGACGATCGAGTACGACCCGCCGATGCAAGAGTTCCCCGCGCCCGGGTCGCTGCGCGTCGGGAGCCAGTGGTCGGGCGACACAACGGTCACGCTCAGCCTCGGTGACGGCTCTCCGCCCGAGGTGAGCCAGGTGAACTACGTCTACACGGTGGTGGACCAGCGTACGGTCCAGGTGCCTGCCGGCCAGATAGAGGTCTTCGTCATCGACCTCACCACCCGCCTCCTCGACGAGCAGGCGACGGTCACAGAGGAGAGCTCGCGTCAGTTCTGGTACGCGCCATACGTCGGCGAGGTGATGCTGCGGACCGGCCACCTCCTCGTCGCCACCAACGTGCCGCTGCCGGGAGCCGAGGTGAAGTGAGCGCCGAAGGTCCACTGCTGCCGGGCATCAAGTCGCCCGCCGACGTGAAGCGCCTGTCGCAGGACCAGCTGAAACAGCTGGCCGAGGAGCTGCGCAGCGAGATCGTCAGGGTGTGCTCGATCGCGGGGGGTCACCTCGCGTCCAGCCTCGGAGCGGTCGAGCTGACGGTCGCGCTCCACTACCTCTACGACACGGCGCACGACAGGGTCGTGTGGGACGTAGGTCACCAGACGTACGGCCACAAGATCCTCACCGGCAGGGCAGACCGCATAGAGACGATCCGGCAGCCGGGAGGGCTGGCGGGGTTCACGTCGACGAGCGAGTCGCCGCACGACGCGCTTACCGTGGGGCACGCGTCAACGAGCCTGGCGGCCGCCCTCGGCATGGCGCTGGCGCGGGACGCGAGGCGGGCGCCGTACGACGTCGTCGCGGTCATCGGCGACGGTGCCCTCACCGGTGGCATGGCCCTTGCAGCCCTCAACCAGATAGGGCACCTCAAGCCGCGGATGACGATCGTCCTCAACGACAACGAGATGTCGATAAGCGAGAACGTCGGCGCCATCAACCACTACATGCGCACCCTGCAGGTACAGCCGTGGTTCCAGCGCGCAGAGGACCGCTCGAAGCAGGCGCTGACGCGCGTCTGGGAGCCGCTCGGCGAGTTCGCGAGCCGCGCCAAGAAGGCCACGCGGCGCTTCTTCGACCCGGCGAGCAACAACCCGTTCCACGCGATGGGCCTCAGGTACGTCGGCCCCGTAGACGGCCACGACGTCGACCAGCTCCTCTACTACCTCGACCACATACGCCAGCTGGAAGGCCCGACGATGCTGCACATCGTCACCCGCAAGGGCAAGGGCTACAAGGTCGCAGAGACCGACCCCATCGCCTGGCACGGCGCCTCGAGCTTCGACCCGGACAACCCGGTCGCGAAGGCGTCGAGCCACACCTGGTCGAAGGCCTTCGGAGACGCCGCCTCCAAGCTGGCGCAGGAGGACGACAGGGTGTGGGTGATAACGCCGGCCATGCGAGAGGGCAGCGGCCTCGTGAGCTACTCGAAGGAGCACCCAGACCGCTACATAGACGTCGGGATAGCCGAGGACGTCGCCGTGACCGTTGGGGCCGGCCTGGCGCTGCGGGGCGAGAAGCCGATAGTCGCGATCTACTCGACGTTCCTGCAGCGCGGCTACGACCAGGTGATACACGACGTCGCGCTCGAGAACCAGGACGTGGTCTTCGCCATAGACCGCGCCGGGCTCGTTGGCGGAGACGGGGCAACGCACCAGGGCGTCTACGACATCGCCTACCTGCGCTCCGTTCCGAACGTCAGCGTCGCAATGCCCCGGGACGTCGACCAGATGCGTGGGATGCTCAAGGCCGCCATCCGGCTGGGCGGGCCCAAGGCGATCCGCTGGCCACGCGGGGGAGTCGCCGTGCCGGATGACGTCCCGGTCTCGCAGTGGCAAGAGGTCGAGTGGGGCACCTGGGAAGTGCTGAAGGAACCCGTGACGCGTCGCGGGGCCGTTTGGGTCGTCGGCATGGGACCAACCGTCGGGTACGCGCTGCGTGCGGCGGAGAACCGGCCCAACGTCGGCGTGCTCGACGGCCGCTTCGTCAAGCCCCTCGACTCCAGGCTGCTGCACGACATCGCGGACAGCGCCAGCGCGATCGTCACCGCTGAGGATCATACGGTCATCGGCGGTCTGGGCTCGGCCGTCCTCGAGAGCCTCGCAGAGGGAGGTAAGAGCGTGCCCGTGGTGAGGCTCGGCGTGCACGACGTCTGCGTGCCGCACGGTGACCCCCAAGCGCAACACGAGGAGCTGGGTTACGGCCCGCTCGCGATCGGCCGGGCTCTCGACCGCCTGGGAGCGGCCTGTGCCGAGGACGCGAGAGACGCCATGAAGATGGCGAGATGACGGGCCGCCACGACCGGGCCCGGCGCCTGCGTCGGCTGCAAGGCATGGGGATCCTCGCCGCTACCGCGCTCCTGCTGGCAGCGTGCAACCCGTTCGCGCCCGACGTCACGCTCTCCGGCACATGGTCCGGCACATACGAGCACAGCGATGGTGACGAGAGTGGCGTCCTGCTGCTCGAACTCGAGGTCACGGGCGCCAGCGTGGGCGGCAGCTGGGAGTCCAGCCTTCCCGGTCCCCTGGATAGCGGCGCCATCACCGGGGAGGTCGGCCCGCTGATAATGCTGGAGCTCGTCAGCGACGCCGACGCGACATGCCGCTTCCAGGTCCTCGCCGAGCAGCGCGACGACCTCCTCGTCGGCGGCTACATGTCCGACTGCGGCGAAGTGCCCAACGGCTGGATAGAGCTAGAGAAGCGCTGAGCACATCCCGAGGACGTAGATAAGCGGTCAGCCTGTGTCCGGGTTGGCTCTTAGCGTTTGCCCTTGGAGGTCACGAATGAGCGACAGCAGTGCCACTGCCACGTTCGACGTAGAGGGCGAGCTCACGACCGTTTTCATAGACAGGTACAGGGAACTGCTAGAGGGCGTGCCGAAGGGCGAGCCGACTTGGGTGACGACGGGCGGACCGGAGGGCGGGGTGTACGGGACTCTCGCCGACCTGTCGGCCGAGGAGGCTTCACGCGACGTGGCGGGAACGACCATCGCCGCGCACGCCGAGCACCTGCGCTGGGCCATCGAACTGGTGAACGGCTACTTCGACGGCAAGGACACGCCTGCGTCGTGGGCGGAGAGTTGGTCGGTCAAGAGGGTAGACGCCGATCAGTGGGACGAGCTACGGCGGGCGCTCCGCATGGCTGGGGACAGACTGCTCGCGAACCTGCCCGTGAAGCACGGTTGGCGCGAGGACTTCGCTGTCAACGGCGCCCTTGCCAGCTACGGCCACGCCGCCTATCACCTTGGGGCGCTGAGGCAGCTGAAGAAGGTGGTGCGCGCAGGGCTGCGGTGAGCCTGAGCCATATCAACCCAAGGGGGATCCGTAACGACCCGGCCTTCTCGCATGGCGTGTCGATCGACTGGCGCTGACCGTCCGAGCAGGGTCCTGCAAGCCCACCGCCATCGGCTGACCGCCGCTATCAACGCCGTTGACAGCGCCAAAGACGGATAGGTATCCTTATCTGCGCTTACGGCACCGCCTGGCGGGTCGGAAGCGTTTTTCGCGGAGCCGTAGTGTAGCGGTTAGCATATCTGCCTGTCACGCAGAAGGTCGCGG
>CAZMFX010000091.1:0-10725 GCA_964565625.1 uncultured bacterium | reverse complement strand
CCCCGCGGCCTCGCGACCGCTCTGATGCTCGGACTCGAGCAGCTGGAGCTGCGCTCGCAGCTTCTGGACCTCCGGCCACTCGAAGTAGAGGTTGAAAGGCCGGAGCGCCTCCTGGAGGTCAGCGATGCGCTCGCCCTGCGACTCGAGCACCGAGCGCGGCTCGTCTGCTCCGTCCCCATCGACGCCTACCTCACGCAGCTTGCCGACAATCGTCTCGACCGTCGACTTGGCCTCGGTGACGGGCATCGACACCTGCAGCTGCCTGTAGACCTGGCCCTTGAGGATCTGCTCCAAGGTGGCAACGTCGACCGAGTCGGGCGACCTGCCGTGCTGGCGCAGCCCCTCCTTGAGCGAGCGAGATACAACCCGCGGGGAGAGCACGGCCTCCAGCTCCTCGATGGCGGTCTGGTAGACGAGGTTCGTCATGCTCGGGAGACCCTCTCACCCTCCGCAGCGGCCATCGAAGGCTGCTCAGCGTGCACGGCTAGAACTCGTCGTCCCAATCCACTGCAGAGCCTTGCCTCACGCCGCTGCTCTCGACGAGCGTCGGCGAGTTGCCTGCCGGACCCGCGGCGCGCCCACCGAGTAGCCCGAACTGTGCGGCGATGCCGCGAAGCCCGGAGGCGGCGAGCAGCAGGGCGATGAGGCCGAGGCCCGCCCACACGACATGGCCTGTCGTGCTCGAGAACATCGACCAGCGCGACAGTACGTCGAGAGCCGGCATGTCGGCCAGGTCCGCGACGACCGAGCCGAGCGCGGCGAGAGCCTCGTAGATGAACGGCACGAACAGCAGGAACAGCGCCCACGCGACCATGCGCCAGTTGGCGTTCCCGCCGCCGAACGCGAGGTTCAGGTAACGGAGCGGCACGAAGGCGAGGAGGCCGAGCACGAACATCACGACGAGGCGCGGCCAGCCGGACCAGACGGCGTCGACGGCGCGTTCCACCTCGAGCCCCGCGGCGCCCGCCGCCGCGGCGGACGTGGGCCTCAGGGCGTCGACCTGTGCGGCGAGAAGCGTCAGGTCGTTCTCGCGCAGCGCCGGGCGATCGAGCACGGCAGCGAAGAGGTCGCGGGTGCTGGCTGCCATCTCGGCGTCGCGGGCGCCAAGCACGCCGTCGAGGCTTGCGAAGCTGCGGCGAGCGTTCCCGACAGCGGCCTCAGCTGCCTGCCTATCGCCTGCGCGCAGCGCTGCGACGGCCTCGTTCACGTCGGCGGAGACGGCGTCGTGCGCCTGCGCCAGGGTCGTGTAGCCGGCGTCGAGGAGGCTCTGCGCCTGCGTCCGTGCGAGGCCGCTCGGAAGGCCGGCGGCCTCCAGCTCGGTGACGAGCGCCGAGAGCTGGGCGTCGCGCTGCTCCTGTTCGAACTGCGCCCGTGCAAGGGCCATCGCCTGCTCGGTAAGCGCCTCTGCCTCGTCACCCGGCTCCTCGACCTCGGGGGTCTGGGTCAGCGCCGGAAGGCCCGCCGAGGCTTCCTGTCGATCACCCTCTTGGGCTTCTGGGGCTGAGCTCTCGGCTGTTTCCCCCGGTTCCGCGGCGCCGGGTGCGCCTGGGGTCTCTGCCTCCGCCGCCGGTGCGTCCCCCGACTGTTCCTGGTCGCCGGAGGCAGCGGGCGGTTGCGCATCGGCTCGCTCCGCCTCCTCGGCTGGTGGCTGGGCCGCTGGCGTCGGCACCTGGCCGGTTGCGCCGGCACGCGCTGCGGCTGCGAGGCGCGAGAGCTGTCCAGAAGCCTCGGTCGTCGCCGTCGTGAAGGCCTCGTCGTCACCGCTGACGAGCGCCTGCGCTGCCGTGAGGAGGCTTTCGTTGAGCTCGGCATCGGCCCGCGGCGAGTCCTGTATCAGCAGCGAGTCGCCGTACGCGGTCGCAAGGGACTCGTACGCAGCGGCCCTGTCGCTCGAGATGAGTCGCTCGGCGACCTCCAGCTCGGTGGCGATGGAGCCGGCAGTGCCGGCTTCGTACGCGAGCCGCAACGACTCTACGGAGGCGTCGGAGTTCTGGAGGGCTTCGAGGTCCTCGGCGGAGAAGCCCATGTCCTGGGCGAGGTGGACGAGTCGCGCCTCCGCCGTCGCCAAGTCACCCTCGGCCCCGGCGGTGTACGCGGAGTCCGCCACGAGACGGCGGAAGCCGCCGCGCAACACGGCCGCCTGGACGGCGAGGTCGGCCTTGCTCTGGTTGTCGACTGCGGTGCGGGCACTCTCGAACGTGCGCTGCATCGCCTCGACAAGGGTGGCGCTTGTCGTGTCGCGTGACAGCGTGAGCAGCGCGTTCACCGCCCGCTCCAGCTCGTCGCGCGCCTCGAGGGCGTCGCCAGGCACCGCTTGCACGGCGAACTCGAGGTTCTCCACCGCCAGGTCGTAGCGCTGCAGAACGCTGTCCTCTTGGGCGAGCGCCGGGGCGCCGCCAACCGCGAGTAGCGCGGCCACGACGGCTATGGGTCTTAGACGAGCGATCATGCTGCCTCCTCGAGCGCGGCGCGGGCGGCCAGCACCGCGCCGAAGTTCACCTTCGGTTTCGTTAGTACGACGAGTGCCCCGCCGGTGAGCGGGAACATGAACATGGATCCGGACGCGTTCTCCAGCGCGAACACGTCCAGGCGTCCCGCCTTGCCTAGCAGCCCGGCAGTCGCGTGCACGAGGGCGGGAAGCCTCTCGGGCTCGAGGCCCTCGCCGCTGGAGCTCAACAGCTCACCTCGGCTGACAGCGACGACCTGCCTGACCGTCTCCAGCTCGCCGAAGCGTTTCAGGGCGCGGTCGACGAGAGCGTCGTCGAGGCGGGGGAGAAGGGCGCCGGCGGCCTTCGTCCTCGCCGGTGCCGCGGTTGGCGGCGGTGCAGGCGGCCCGGCCGTGACCGGGTTCGACAGGGCGACCGCCGTCACGCCAGACGCGTCGGGCTCGACGACGGCGTCTCTCGCGGTCTGTTCGGGGCGCTGCATGCTGGACCTGACTGAGGGCCCTGGCCCCGATGTCGCCACAGCCTTCGCCGCCGCCGCGAGTGCGGGCCTCGGGACGCCAGGCGTGGCTGCAACGTGATCGGGATCCGCAACCGCATCGGGTGGTTGCGTGTCGTCTTCTGCGAGATGCAGCTCCGCTTCCGCGTCGTGGGGAGCGCGACGGCGTCGCCACCAGGCGCGCCTTCGCTGCGGCTCGCCATGCAACCCCGCCGCTATCCGCTTGAGGCCCGGGCCGACGGCGGAAGGCGGCAGCACACCTGCGAGCTCCTCGCGGATGGGGCCGAGCAGCAGCCGGCGCATCGCGGCGACGCTCACGTCGTCGGACGTGCGCTTCGTTGCCCGCAGCGAGTCGTCGACCAGCCGCTGCGCCGCCTTGGGCGGTACGAGGGCCGTCAAGCCGTCGACGGCGGCGCGGTAGACATCGTTAGCCACGTGTCTCGCCCCCTGTCGGCACGTCAACGAGCATAGGGCCGGGTGTACTCGGAAAGTTGTGAGAAATCACGTAGGGATGCGGGCTTCTGGCCACAGCGTGGCGCCCGGGACGGCGCGGTTCCAGCGGTGCCCCTGCGCTACTCGCTCTCGCGTTCGGCGTCCGTCTCGGGGTCCGGGCTGAGCGCGCGCCCGAACTCGCTCGCCACCGAAAGCGCCCTGGGATAGCGCATGCGGGCGGGCCCGACGAGGGTGAGCGCCCCCCGTCCTCCGCCGAAGGCGAACGAGGCGCTGACCATGGCGAGGCGCTCGTCGAGCTCGAGGTCGAGGTCGCCTGCAGCGGAGGTCGCGACCAGGCCGTCCCCACCGGAGGGCCCCGCGGGGACGGCGTCCCCCTCTACGTGCTCGACAACGAGCTTCACGAAGCTGGGATCGTCGCCCTCCGGCTCTCCGAGCAGGAGCTTCAGGCCGTCCCTGAAGCGCTTCGGTGCCCGTAGGCCGCTCCAGGCGTCGCTTATCGCTTCCAGCGTCCTGGCCAGGTCGTCGTCGCCCGCGGTGGCCGCGACGGCGCGCAACGCCCTCGGCACCTCTCCGATGCTTAGCCCCAGCTGGCGGAGGTTGCGTTCCGCGTCGTCTATCACGTTCTCGCTCGGCATGGGGTCGACGTCCACGCCTATCTGCCTCACCAGGCCGTTCTCCAGCACGACGACGGCGAGCAGCCTGCGGGACGAGACGAGCGAGAGGTGGATCTCGTTGATGGTCAGCTGGTCGTCGGCCGGCAGGCTTATCAGCACGGCGTAGCCCGACAGCTTGGCCGCCAGGCTCGAGGCCTCGAGGAAGACGTCATCGCCGTCGGCGTTCGCGAGGCGCCTGATTATGGTCTCCCTGTCGCCCTTCGGCAGTCGCCTCGGCGGCAGGTACGAGGAAGCGTAGTACCGGAAGCCGGCCGCCGTCGGGATGCGACCGGCGGAGGTGTGCGGTTGCTGCAGCAGGCCTCCGTGCTCGAGCATCCCGAAGTCGTTCCTCACGGTGGCTGACGAGACGTCGAGGCGCGACGCGACGGCCTGGGAGGGCACCGGGTGGGCCGTGCGTATGTACCCCTCAGCGACGGCGTGTAACACGCGAACGTGGCGCTCGGGCATGGGCTCGGGCGCGTACCTCACGGCGCCGGCGGCGCGGTCGGTCACGAGCGCGCGAGCTCCAGGACGCGCTCGAAGTGCTCGGGCTCCACCGGCATGACGCTGAGCCGGTTGCCGCGCTGGAGCAGCCTCATCCCCTCGAGCCCAGGATCTTGCTTCATCTCCGCCAGGGTCACGGGTCGGGGCAGGGCCTCTACGGGCTCGAAGTCGACGAGGTGCCAGCGCGGCTGGTCACGCGTTGCCTTGGGATCGTAGTACTGGTCATCCGGGTCGAACTGCGTCGGGTCCGGGTACGGCTCTGAGGCGACCCTCGCTATGCCGACGACCGCCGGCTCCGGTATCGACGAGTGGTAGTAGAGCACCAAATCGCCCGGCTGCATATCGTCGCGCATGAAGTTGCGCGCCTGGTAGTTGCGCACGCCGTCCCATGGCGCGCGGCCGTCACGTTTCAGGTCTTCGAAGGAGTAGCAGTCGGGCTCGTTCTTGATGAGCCAGGCCCTTTCCATGCTTGCGATGATACCAGCGCTCACTCCCACTCGATGGTACCGGGCGGCTTGCTCGTAATGTCGTACACGACGCGGTTGACCTCCGCCACCGTGTTGACGATGCGGCTGGAGACCGTCGCGAGGAACTCGTGCGGCAGCCTTGCCCAGTCTGCCGTCATGCCGTCCTCGCTGGTTACCGCGCGCAGGGCGACCATGTAACCGTATGAGCGGCCGTCCCCCATGACGCCAACGGAACGCACCGGCGTGAGTACAGCGAGCGCCTGCCACGTCTCTTTGTACAGGCCGTACTCCCGTAGGGCGGAGACGAAGACGTCGTCGACACGCGCGAGGATCGAGAGCCGCTCTTCCGTCACCTCACCGATGACGCGTATGGCCAGACCCGGGCCGGGGAACGGGTGTCGGTCCCGCAGGTGGGGAGGAAGGCCGAGAGCCTCTGCCACCTCCCTCACCTCGTCCTTGAAGAGCATGCGGAACGGCTCGATAAGGTCGAACCCCAACTCCTCAGGCAAGCCCCCGACGTTGTGGTGCGACTTTATGACCGCGGCGCCGTGCGAGCCGGCGGAGGATTCGATCACGTCCGGGTAGAGAGTGCCCTGCGCCAGGTAGCGGATCTCGCCCCCGGCGGCGAGCGCGGACGCCTCCTCTTCGAACACGGCGATGAACTCGCGCCCTATGGCCTTGCGTTTGGCCTCGGGCTCCGACACTCCCCTGAGGGCCGTGAGGAAGCGGTCCTTGGCGTCGACGACGCGCAGCTGCACGCCGAGCGACGTGAGCGCCCGCTCCACCTCCTCTGCCTCGCCCATGCGCAGGAGGCCGTGGTCGACGAACACCGGGACCAGGCGGTCCCCGATGGCGCGGGTGAGAAGCAGCGCCAACGTGGAGGAGTCGACACCGCCAGACACGGCGAGGAGGACGCGATCGTCGCCCACGCGGCGTCTCACGTCCTCTATGGCGCGGCTGACGATGTTCTCCGCGGTCCAGTCGCGCGCCACCCCGGTGCGCTCGACGAAGCGTTCGAGCAGCACGGCCCCCTTCGGCGTGTGACGGACCTCGGGATGGAACTGCAGGCCGTATACGCCGCGCGTCTCGTCCTCGATCGCAGCGATGACGCCGTCGCCAGTGCTGGCCGCGACCCGGAAGCCGGGAGGGGGCTCGCTCACGCTGTCGCCGTGGCTCATCCACGCGACGAACTCGCCCTCGACGCCGTCGAAGAGCCGGCCACCGTACTCCGTGAGCACGGTCTTGCCGTACTCCCCGCGACCCGACGCCTCGACGCGGCCGCCCAGCTCACGCGTCACGAGCTGCATGCCGTAGCAGATGGCCAGCACGGGAAGGCGGGACTCCAGAACGCCGGTCGGTAGCCCTGGGGCCCCGCCTGACGTCACGCTCATCGGCCCTCCGGAGAGGATCACACCGGCCGGCTCGAGCTCGGCGAGATCATCTGCCTCGACCGTCGGGCTGACGACAACGGAGTAGACGCCGAGCTCGCGCAGTCGGCGCGCGATGAGGCGCGTGTACTGGGACCCGTAGTCGATTACGACGATGCTCTGCAAGCCCAGCGACCTACTGCCCCTGCTCCGGGAAGGTGAGCGTTATGGCCGTGTCCCGTGGCACCTCTATCGTCACAGGAGCCGTCTCGCGACCCTGGAAGCGACCGTGGACGACCCAGCGGCCGGCCGCGTCGAACGTGACGGAGCGCGGCACGGCGGCCATCACCGTTCCGGGACGGTTGTTGGAACCGGGCGGGCTCTGGTCGACGACGAGCTGTACGGGCGGGAGGTTAGCGGGCATCACGCTGACGTCGACGAGGTAGCTCTCGAAGGCTCCGGTGAGCGGGTCCTCCTGCGCGTTCTGGTTCAGCAGCGCCAGGTAGGCGGCGAAGCCGGCGACGAGGAGCATGAGCAGCAGCAGTGCCGGCCCGCGCCAGGCTCGCCGCGACGCCCTCCCGAGTATCTCCTGTCCGTCCATGCGGATAGGCGCTGGGCGTGGGCCCTCGTCCAGGTTGCCGTGCCTGTACGTCGCGCCGGGCGGCAGGGCCTTTACGAACCCTGGGGAGCTGTCGCGCGGCGACATCTGGTTGGGCGGCGTGAGTCCCGGGTCGCTGACGAGCGTTATGGGCTCTGGGTCGAGCGGTGTGGGCTGGGGAGCAGACTTACGGGCAGGTTCCCGCGCTGGGCTTCGCGAGGTCGCGGCAGAGGCAGGGGGCCCGTCCGGCGGCCGGGTGACTTGCTGGTCCGCCCGCTCCTCCACCTGCGCGGCGGCTGGCGCCCGCCGCACGGGCACGGTCGGGAGCGTCAGGTCCGTGAACCCGGACGCCGGCACCTTCACGGCACCGCCCGCCAGCCGCTTCACGATGCCGTAGAGCCTGTCTCCGGTCATCGGAGGGCTCGTCGACGATGACGCCGCCGCGCGCAGCGCCGCCGCGACCTCGCCGCTCAGGTCCGAGCCTGCCAGCGCCAGCAGCGCCTTGGCCAGGCTCACAACGTCTGCGTGCGGCTTCGCCTCGATACCCTTCACGACGTGCCACGGCACGCCGTAACCCTCGATCGCCACCTCGCCGTACGAGTAGAGAAGGCGCGACTGCGTCAGGTCGCCGTGTACGAGGCCACGCGCCTGGGCGTCTCTCAGACCCTCGAGCGCGCGTAGCACGAACTTGTCGTCGACGGCGCTCTCACCCGGCGCCAGCAGGGTGGCGCCTGACGGGTACGCGACGACGAGGCTGCCGCGCTTCTCGCCGTCGATCTCGGTCACGTCGGAATGCAGGACCTTGAGCACGTGCTCGGAGACGGCCGGCCCCGCAGCCATCGTCGGCGCGCCTGGGAAGTCGTATATGAGCACGTCGAGGCCGGTGATGGGGTCGACGCCCCGGTAGGTGACGACACCATGGGCGGCTGAGTACTGTTCGCCGCGCTCGAAACGTCCGGCGTCGGTCACGCGGCGAGTATAGCCTTGCCCGGTTGTCCTGAGTCCGTCCCGCGGGCTGCGGGTCGCGTGGTGCGGCGCTGGTACGCTCGTGCCGTATGGAACTTACGCGCGAACAGGTCATGGCGGCCTTACGGGGGGTCGCGGACCCCGAGCTGGGGTCTGACGTGGTCGACCTGGGGATGGTGGGCGGCGTCGCCACGGACGGGTCGAAGGTAGAGGTCTCCCTCGACGTACCTGGCGGCGCGGCGAGCGGATCGTTGACCGCCGCCGTGAAGGCGGCGCTGGAGGCCGCGGGCGCGGCCGCTGTCGAGGTGGTCGTATCCGATGCCCTGCGCCTGCCTTCGCAGGCTCCGCTTCCTGGCGTCGCTGGCATCGTGGCGGTTGGCTCAGGCAAGGGCGGAGTAGGCAAGTCGACGGTTGCCGCCAACCTCGCCGCTGCGCTGGCGGCTGAGGGCCTGAGCATCGGGATACTCGACGCCGACATATACGGGCCGTCGCAGGGGAAGATGTTCGGGGTCGAGGGCCGGCGCCTCATGGCGGACGACGAGAAGAACATCGTCCCGCTCAAGAACCACGGCGTGAAGGTCATCTCGATCGCGAACCTGGTAGAGGACGGTCAGGCGCTCACATGGCGCGGGCCCATACTGCACGGCACGCTGACCCAGCTCCTCAAGCAGACGGTGTGGGGCGAGCTGGATCTCCTGCTGGTCGACCTGCCGCCCGGAACAGGCGACGTCCAGCTCTCCCTGTCCCAGCTCGTGACCGTTACCGGCATGGTGCTCGTCACGACCCCACAGGACGTCGCGGTAGCCGACGTCAGGCGCGCGTACACGATGGCCCGCAAGACCCACGTGCCGCTCCTCGGCGTCGTGGAGAACATGAGCTACTACCCGCTGCCGGGCGGTGAGCGCGACTACATCTTCGGCGAGGGCGGGGCAGACAGGTTCGCTCAGGACGTCAGCCTGCCTGTCATCGCGAAGGTGCCGATAATGCGGTCGCTGCGCGAGAGCGGGGACGCAGGCGCGCCGCTCGTGGTGTCCGACCCACGGGACGAGGCGTCGCTAGAGCTGCGGCGCGCAGCACGGAGGTTGCTGAACCTGCTCGCCAAGGAGTCGATGAGCTCGCTGCCGATGGCGTAGCATGGTGGCAAGGCGGGAGGAGTAGCGGCCCCGCGGACGCCAGAGATCCCCGGGCGTGGGCTTGAGAACCCAGGCTGAGAACCGGGGTCGTCACCAAAGGCCGTGAACGTCGCCCGTCACGGCGCGCCACTCGGCGCGCCCCCAGGGAAGAAAGCCCGCTGCGGCGGGCCGGTAGAACCCCCGTTGGCCGCCCGGACGCGCGGCCGCAAGGAGCGCCCCGCCTCGTGCAGGTACAGCGGGGAAGAGCGGTGGTACCGCGGGGAGAAGCCTCGTCCGCTCAACCTGAGCGACGGGGCCGTTCTGTGTGATCACGTGGAAGCGGGACCGTCGACGGAGGTGCCATGGAGAGGACCGCGTCGAGAGGTACAGGGGAGCTTGCATCGCGCTACGACCCTGCGGAGGTCGAGGGCAGGTGGGCGGCCCGCTGGGCGCAGCAGCCGTTCACTGCCGACCCGCACAGTCAGAAGCCGGCGTTCACTATCGTCATTCCGCCACCCAACGTCACCGGCGCGCTGCACCTGGGACACGCCTTCGACAACACGATCATCGACGTCCTGATCCGCTACAAGCGGATGCGAGGGTTCGAGGCCCTGTTCCAACCGGGCACAGACCATGCGGGTATCGCGACGCAGGTGCAGGTTGAGCGTGACCTGAAGCGCCAGGGCACGAGCCGCTACGACCTGGGCCGCGAAGCTTTCGTGGACAGGGTCTGGGAGTGGAAGCGCGAGTACGGCGGCGTGATCATCGAGCAGCTGCAGCGCCTTGGGATAAGCGCCGCTTGGGACCGGCTGCGGTTCACGATGGACGAGGGGCTCTCGGAGGCGGTGAGGCGCCAGTTCGTGTCGCTCTACCACCAGGGCAAGGTGTACAGGGCAGAGCGCATAGTGAACTGGGACCCGGCTAGCCAGACCGTTCTGTCCGACATGGAGGTAGACCGGGAGGAGCGGCCCGCCGAGATGTACGACCTCGCGTACGAGCTCGAGGGCGGCGGCGCGCTCACGATCGCGACGGTCAGGCCCGAGACGATCTTCGCGGACGTCGCCGTGGCGGTCCACCCGGAGGACGAGCGTTACGCACACCTTCTCGGTAGCCGGGTCAGGGTCCCGTTGACGGACAGATGGGTGCCGGTCATCGCCGACGACGCCGTGGAGCGCGAGTTCGGGACCGGCGCGCTGAAGATCACGCCGGCGCACGATCCGACCGACTTCGAGATCGGTGCGCGGCACGACCTGCCTCGACCCAGCATCATCGACAAGGACGCCAAGCTGACCGGCGAGCACGTGCCGGAGGAGTTCCGAGGCCTTGACAGGTTCGAGGCGAGGAGCCGCGTGGTCGAGGCGCTCGATGCGGCGGGGGCGTTGAAGGGACGCCGCGAGCACACGGTGCCACTCGGGCTGTCGCAGCGCACCGGCGAGCCTGTCGAGCCCCTCCTCTCCCTGCAGTGGTTCTACGACACGGACGAGGCGGCGGCGTTGGCGCTGAAGCGGGTGGAGTCTGGCGAGGTCAGGTTCGTGCCCGAGCGCTATACCAAGGTCGACGCCGACTGGCTGAGGAACCTCAGGCACTGGTGCATATCGCGTCAGCTGTGGTGGGGCCACCGCATACCCGCCTGGTACGACGCCGAGGGCAACGTCTACGTGC
>CAZMFX010000090.1:0-10758 GCA_964565625.1 uncultured bacterium | reverse complement strand
TGGCGGCGCTACTACCCGCGATCCCACCAATCCAAGACGCGCATGGCCCTGAGGGTGTTCCAGCGGCTGGGCCTGCCGTCGCCGTCGTCCATGTGGAAGTGCACGCGGCCCGGATGCGTGTTCTCGAGCAACCAGCGGCCGTCGGGCTGGCGCTTGCTCTCGACAAGGTCGACCGCCTCGGCGCACCGCGAGTCCTTGTCGGCGCCGGCACGCCTCAGGTAGTCGAGCCCTCGCAGGACGTCGTAGTGCCACCGCGGCGGGTAGGAGAACTGCGTCCACTCCTCCCTCACGACCTCGCCCGTAGAGAGCCGGCGGAACATGCGACGTTCAAGCAGGTACTCCTGGGCACGAAGCCTTGCGCCTTCTACGTCGTGCCTGCCAGATTCACTCTGCTCGTACTCGAGGAGGCCGTCCAGGACCTCTATCGTCGAGTGGAACGACGACCGCACCGAGCCGTTCTGCGCTTCGCAGTTCCAGCCACCGTCCTCCAGTTGCTCGCCCAGGAGCCTCTCGACGACCTGGTCGACGTCCTGGCCGAAGTACGAACCGAGCGCCACCGTCTTGCCGTTGATGCACGCCTCTACCTCGCCGTCGAAGTAGTCCTGGCCGTCGTGATCCCACTTGACATTGTCTCTCACCAGTTCGACCGCCCGCTTGACGCGTGGCGCGTCCGGTTCGACACCCATGTCGCGCAGGAGCACGAGGGTAGGCGTCGTCGCGGTCCACTCGGGCTTCAGCGTTCCGATCGCGCCCCGCATCCAGGCGAGCGCACGAAGGTACTTCGCGGCCAGCTCGTCATCCTCGTTCGGCTCGCCGGTTTCCCAGTCCGCCAGCGTGTCGCTGTCCACCCCGAGGAACGAGCCGAGGCCATCGATGGAGATGCCATGCAGTTCCCGCAGGAGCCTGCGCGTCCCTGGATCCGGGAACCCATCCTGCCTGCCACCAGCAGGCAGAGCATCCGTCCCCCACTGGCCGGCTCCGTCCTGCAGGCCCAAGAGCCGGGCCCCCCAGCCCTCCGTCGCGATCTTCGCCCGCTCCGGCGCGTAGATCTCTTCCGGCTCGTCGAGTATGTCCCGCTGGACCTGCCAGCGGATGGAAGGGTCCGAGTCCATCAGCCACGCGATTACGTCCACCTGTCCACCTCCGATCCGCGGCATCATCCGGCAGAAACCGGACACTAGGTGACACCTTTTGTCGAGGTGCCGGAACGTCGCGGCAAGCGTCATGTTGCTCTACGCTTGCGGGATGAACGGACAGGAACTCATAGACCGGCGCATCGCCTCGTTGCACGACTGGCGCGGTGAGGCCCTCGAGCGGGTACGGCAGCTCATACACGAGGCCGACCCGGAGGTCGTCGAGGACACGAAGTGGGTGAAGCCCTCCAACCCGATGGGAGTGCCGACATGGTCACACGGCGGGCTGATATGCACCGGCGAGGTCTACAAGGACAAGATCAAGCTGACGTTCGCGAAGGGCGCATCGCTCCAGGACCCGACGGGCCTCTTCAACGCCAGCCTCGACGCGGGAACAAGGCGGGCGATCGACATCCGGGCGGGCGACGCTTTGGACGCCGATGCCTTCAAGGACCTCATACGGTCGGCCATCGGCCAGAACACTCAGACGGGTCGCTCTGGCGGGCGCTAAGAGGAGGGCGTGGAGATGAGGATGAACGCCGGCAAGCTCGTTGGCGAGTGGTCGGGCCGCAACAGCCTGTGGCTGGCTCCCGGTGAACCGGTTAGGCACTCGGCGACCGAGGCTACCGTCACGACGGCAGCCGCCGGCCAGTTCCTCGTGATCACGTACTCCTGGTCCGACAAGGGCGAGCCGCATGACGGCCTCTTGATGGTCAGGGTCGCAGATGACCCCAGTCCTCTCGACATGGTGTGGGTCGACTCGTTCCACACGATGCGCCAGTTCATGCGGTTCGAGGGACGCGAGTCCGGGGACGGCAGCATCGAGGCGACGACCAAGTGGTCACCTGGCTCCGGTCCCGACTGGGGTTGGCGCATCGCGGTCTCAAGCGCCGGGCCGGACCAGCTGGTCGTGAGGATGTTCATCGAGACGCCAGACGGCCAGGAGGCTCCTGCTGTGGAGTCCGTCTACTCTCGGAAGGCGGCGGCATCGTAGAGGTCTCATCTGCTGGGCACAGGCGATGGCCGGTCATCCGTTGCTATATGTTCTTGAGCACCTACTAGTACGGGTGTCATCTCGTGGGCACGGCCCACCGCCTTCTTCAGACCCGTCCGCCTTCGGGAGCGCGCGACATGGGCGAAGCAGAGTCGGTAAGGCAGTCGGAGACGCTCGCGGTGTCGTGGCTTGGTGAGCCGGCATGCGGCGACGTGCGCCTCGTCGGCGGCAAGGCCGCCCGGCTAAGCCTGCTCAGCGGTCACCACCCCGTCCCCGAAGCCTTCTGCGTAACCACTGCAGCGCACTCCGCCTTCAGTGCCGGGAACGCCATGCCGATCGATGTTTCAAGGGAGGTGGTCGCCGCTTACGAGCGGCTGTCGTCGAGTTGCGGCTTCGACCCCGATGCGCCGACCGAACGCGCGTTGCCTGTCGCGGTCAGGTCTTCGGCAGCGGATGAGGACGGATCTTCTGCATCGTTCGCAGGTCAGCACGAGACGCACCTGAACGTCCGCGGCCGTGACGACCTGCTCGCCGCCGTAGAGAGCGTGTGGCGGTCGGTACGGAGCGAGAACGCACTCGCGTACCGGCGTGAACGTGGCCTCGAGGGGCAGCCTCCCGCCGTCGCCGTGCTCGTGCAGAGGCTCATCGACTGCGACACGTCCGGGGTGGTCTTCAGCGCTGATCCCGTCTCTTCCGACCGAGACAAGGTCGTCATCAGCGCGAGCTGGGGGTTGGGCGAGAGCCTGGTCGGCGGAGCGATCAACCCCGACCGCTGGGTGCTGGAGAAGGAGACCCTGAACGTGCTGGAGCGAACCGTTGGCGACAAGGAGCTCATGACGATCACGCAGGACGGAGGCACGAGGGAGGTCAAGACGCCGACGTTCCTCCGCCGCAGCTCAAGCCTTGACGACGAACAGGTGCTCGAGGTCGCGCGGCTGGCCAAGGAGCTTGAAGCTCGCTTCGGAGGCCCGGTCGACGTGGAGTTCGCGTACGTGGCAGGACGACCCGTCCTCCTGCAGTGCCGTCCAGTCACCACACTCAGTGCCCCTGACGCCGTAGGAGAGGCGACGCCATGACGCAGCCTTATCGTGGGCATGACCAGGAGCCGCCGCCATCTGCGGCAGGCTTCACGCTTCCACCCCACCTGCCGCCACCATGGCAGGAACCCCGCGACGCGGAGACGTACTTCGAGCGCGACCTGACGCACTTCTTCCATCCCATGTACATGCTGGACTTCGAGTTCGCGCGGCACTGCGTTCCTCACGGCATGGCGATGGCGGTCAAGACCTTCGCGGTGCCGGTACGCATGGAGATGCGCCGTTTCTGGACGAACGTCTACACGCACGACATCTTCTACTGCCCGCCGCAGGACCTTCAGAAGGTTTGGGACACCACCACTCGGGAGGCGTTCGCTCCCGTCCTCGAGGACCTTGAACGGCATTGGCAGACGGAGTGGCTACCGCCGATCAGGGCGCACCAGCGCCACTGGGCGGAGTTCGATCTGGAGCGCGCCTCGGACGCAGAGCTCGCCGCGCACCTGGCGGAGTCCCTCGAGCGCATCAGGCAGGTATGGGAGAGCCACTTCCAGATCGTCTACGCCATAGGGCACGCGTGGAACATGTACTTCGAGACCTACTCCGAGCTCTTCGAGGGCGCCACGCGTTTGGAGGCGATGACCCTGCTCGAGGGCTTCGAGAGCTTCACGGCAGCGGCTGGGATCGGTGTATGGAGGCTGCAGGAGCTCGCGTTGGCGTTGCCAGGCGTCTCGGAGGTCATCATGGAGTCGGCGCCCGATGAGACGCTCGCCCGCTTGCGGGACACGTCCGCCGCCGACGTCTTCCTGGCCGAGTTCGACGACTACTTGCACGCCTACGGTGGGCGCAGCACAAGCATCAACCTGAGCTCGAAGACGCTTATCGAGGACCCGACGCCAGTGGTCTCGCAGCTCAAGGATGCGCTCGCCAACCCCGAGTCCGATCCTCGTCTACATCGCAAGCGGCGTGACGAGGACCGCGATAGAGCCATCGAGAGAGCCCGATCCGCGCTCGCGCACTACCCTCACCAGCTGAGGGACGAGTTCGAGCGCAGGCTGGCGACGGGGCAGGTCGCGTTGAGGCTCAAGGAGGACCACAACTTCGTCATCGACTACGAGTGCACGGGCGCCATGCGCAGGATCGTCATGGAGGTGGCCCGTCGCCTTGTCGCCGCTCGAGCCATTGAGAACGCAGACGACGTCTTCCACCTGACGCTGGAGGAGTTGGAGAGCGCGGCGGACGCCCTCGCCTCGGGCCGGGCCTCGGTCATAGGGCTCGGGCAGAAGGTCCGCGAGCGGGCCGCCGAGATGGAGCGCTTCGCCGGTGTAGAGGTACCCGCGACGCTCGGCCCTCCCCCTCCCGCTCCTCCACCGGCCTCCTCGCAGGCAGGCGCCGAGCCGGCCGCGCAGGAGCCGGGCACGTTCACAGGAGTGGGTATGTCTCCCGGCGTGGCGCGCGGCATCGTGAGGGTCGCCAGCACGTTCGACGACGCCAGGTCGCTGCGCCCGGGCGAGGTGCTCGTCGCCACCTCGACGTCTCAGACCTGGACCCCGCTGTTCGCCACGGCTGCGGCGCTCGTAACGGAGGCCGGCGGCGTCCTCAGCCACATGGGGGTGCTCGCCCGTGAGTACGGGCTACCTGCCGTCTCCGGAATCCAGGGCGTGACGCGGGTCCTGGAGACCGGCATGCTCGTTGAGGTAGATGGCCTCGCGGGCGTGGTGAGAGTCATCCCGGAGAGCTGATCGTCCTGAACTCGCCGCGCCCAATGAGCGCCATCGTCGTCGGCACGGCCTTGCTGGCGGGCTCCCTCGCCCCTCTCAACTCCACCATGATCGTCGTCGCGCTGCCCGAGATCCTCGGTCACCTTGGCGCCTCCTTGACGTGGGGCAGTTGGGTCATCGTCTCTTACCTCGTCGCCATGGCCGCAATGCAGCCGCTTGGCGGCAGCCTTGGCGACAGGTTCGGACGCAGGCGCCTCGTCGTATTCGGCCTTGGTTGCTTCCTGGTGTCCAGCCTGGCCGCCGCGGTGGCGCCGACCATCCAGGCGCTCATCGTCGCGCGCACGGCTCAGGCCGTGAGCGGCGCCATAACCCTGCCCAACGGCTCTGCTCTGGTCAGGACCCTTGTGCCGCGCGAGCTGCAGGGCCGCGCCCTGGGGCTCGTGGGCACAGGCGTCGGCGCCGCCGCCGCTTTCGGCCCTCCGCTCGGCGGTCTGATAACCGACGGCTTCGGATGGCGTTGGATCTTCCTGGCAAACGTCGTCGTGATCGTTCCCGCGATGATCCTGGCTTTCAAGTTGCCCCGGTCTGCCGCGAGGGAACGCACGAGCCGGTTCGACGTCCTGGGAGCGGCGCTGCTCCTCGTCACGCTCGTCGCCCTGTCGCTCGCCGCCACGTCTTGGCGCGTGCCAGAGGTACCGTCCGCCGCGCCGGCAGCCCTGGCGCTGTTGGGGGTCTGCGCCGGCACCTGGTTCTGGCGGCACGCGCACCGTGCCTCCGCGCCGATCCTCGACCTTGCCCTCTTCTCGCGACGCGGCTTCCTGCCAGCCGGTCTGACCGTCCTGTTCTCGAACATGACGATGTACGCGATCTTCCTCGCCGTTCCGCTCTTCGTCTCTCAGGTCCTGGGGTGGCCCCCGCGCGACGTCGGGTTGCTCCTCGCGGCGCTCTCCGTTCCCATGCTGATGCTCGGTCCGGTAGCCGGGTGGCTGGCGGACAGGTACGGGCCGCGCCTGCCCGCGGTGGCCGGTTGCGTCATCGCGGTCGCCGGCACGGTGCTCTTCACCTTCGTTGGCGGCGACTGGTCGAGAAGCGACCTGCTGTTGCCGCTGATCGCCGTGGGGATCGGCATGGGCCTGTCCTCGGCCCCGACGCAGACCGCCGCGCTTCAGGCGGCGAGGCACGAGGAGGCAGGGCGCGCCGCCGGCCTCTACTCGACAATGCGCTACGTCGGCAGCATCTCGTGCTCGGCCGGCATGGCCGCCGTCCTGGGCACAGCAGGCGCCGTGCCAGAGTTCAGGCTCCTGTTCGTCCTGCTCGTGGGCGCTGCTCTGGTCGCGGTCTGGACCTCGTCGCGGCTACCTGCGAGCATGGCCCCGGAACCGCATGCCGCGGTATCGGGCGGTTAGGCGTGGACGAGACGCGGTACGGGGTGATGCACTCGAGTCGCTGCCTTCGTCGAGCAGCGGTAGTTGGCGAGCACAGGAGGTAGACGTGAAGTTCCTACAGACGCTGCTCGGCGCAATCGTCGCCGCCGGGCTCTTCTACCTGGCGTTCATCATCGGCACCGTAATCCTGCGAGTCCTCCTGGGGCTAGTGGCGATCGCCGTCGTCGTCCTCGTGATAATGCGGCTCGTTTCCAGGCGCTGAGGCCTCCTGTAGCAGCGGGCTTCGGCGCGCCCTGGTGTGTGCACGGGCTGTGCGTTCAGGGGTCTGATTCGCGTGGGTGCCACTATGGTTCTCGCCGATAGTGGCGACGGCACGGTTTCGACCAACAGCTCAAGGGCGCAACTTTCTGCGCCTCGTCCGGATCGTCTATGGCCCCGAGCCATAGTGGCACACTGCTACAGAATATGTAGTGGCGTCCGCGTTGGGGGCTCCAATGCCCGCATCACAACAGCGTGCCAGTCAGCACCAGCTTCGCGAGGCCGAAGAACACGATGATGCCGACCACGTCGACGATGGTGGCGACGAACGGCGTCGAGGAGGCCGCCGGGTCCGCGCCCACGCGCTTGAGCACTATGGGCAGCAGCGAACCGATCAAGGAGCCCCACAGCACTACGGAGATGAGCGCCAGGAACACGACGAGCCCTATAAGGAGCCACTCCGGGCCGTATGCGCCCAGGAACGCGCCCCAGACCGCCACCCGCAGGAAGCCCAGGGCGCCGAGCAGGAGCCCTAGGGCCAGGCCGGCCAGCAGCTCGCGCCGGGCGACGAGCCACCAGTCGCGGACGGTCACCTCCCCGAGGGCGATGGCGCGCGTCACAAGGGCAGCTGCCTGCGAGCCGGAGTTCCCGCCGGACGAGATGATCAGCGGCAAGAACAGGGCGAGGACGACGGCACTGGCGATCTCCGACTCGAAGAAGCCCATCGCCGTCGCGGTGAGGGTCTGGCCTATGAAGAGCAGCACGAGCCAGAAGGCGCGCTTGCGCACCATCCGCCCGAGCGAGATCTTGAGGTACGGCTCCTCAAGGGCGGACACACCGCCGAGCATCTGGATGTCTTCTGTCGCCTCTTCCTGCGCGACGTCGAGCACGTCGTCGACGGTGACTATCCCGACCAGGATGCCCTGGCTGTCGGTCACGGGCAGGGCCGACCTGTCGTGCTTGCGGAACTCGGCGACCGCCACCTCCTGGTCATCGGAGGCCCGGAGGGACACGTAACGCTCGTCCATGAGGTCCGAGATGAGGGTCTCCGGGTCGACCAGCAGAAGCTCGCGCATGCGCAGGTCGTCTATCAACCGGCCGCCGGGAGCGGTCACGTAGACAACGTTGAGGGTCTCGGAGTCCTTGCCGTATACGCGCACGTGCTCGAGCGTCCTCGCCACCGTCCAGTGCGGCTTGGCAGCCACGTAATCGGGGGTCATGAGGCGCCCGATCGACTCCTCCGGGTAACCGAGCAGGCGCTTCGCGACCCGGCGCTCGTCCTCGTCGAGCAGGTTCAGGAGGCGCTTCGTCACCTCGCCAGGCAACTCCTCCAGGAGGGCGGTGCGGTCGTCCGGCGACATCTCGTTCAGCACGTCGGCGACCTCACCCTCGGCCATGCTGCGCAGCAGCACCTCCTGGTCGTCGAGGTCGAGGTACTCGAACACGTCCCGCGCGAGCTGCCTCGGCAGCACGCGGTACGCGACTGCCTCGACGTCGTGCCGCATGTGGCGGAACACCTCGGCCAGGTCGGGAACCTGCAACTCCTCCAGCCGCCGCCTGACCTCTGCCAGGCGCCGCTGCTTGACGAGTTCGGTGACCTCGTCGGCGACCGCCTCGGTGTCGATGAGCACGTCTAAGGCCATACAGGCCGGTATGGTAATCCGCCGGCCACCGCGGCGCGCGCGTGGGCAACTGCATACGCGGTGCGTGGGTGCCTATGAAACAATGCATTGACTGGCGCCGACGCTGTATCTAGTCTCGGCGCTTAGGAGGACATAGTGAAGCGTCTCGCCTGGTTGATCCTCGGCCTCGTTGCCCTTGCCCTGAGCGCCTGCGCACCGACTGCCACCGTCAAGAACGACGTGATGCCCACGCTGATCTCGGTAACGGTGCCGGAAAGCTCGAACGGCACGGTAGTGCTACAGGGCCGCTACTTCGGCGACGGCTTCGGCGGCCAGGGAGACGACAGCTTCGTCCTCGTCGGAGCAGACGTCAACGGCGACGGCGGCATCATGGCCGAGGCCAGCTCGTGGTCGCCCAACCGCATAGAGTTCGTGGCTCCCGAAAGGGCCGGTTCCGGTTTCGTGTTCGTCGTGGTCAACGGCGTGCGGAGCAACGGGCTGCCAGCCAACCTTCCCTGAACCCGTTCTAAGACGAGACTCGGTTGCGGGCGGCCTGAGGGTCGCCCGCTTCCTTTGCGCCCGGTGCAAGGCAGGGCCCCTCAGGTCGTACACTCGTCCGTCATGAAGCTCCGTTCAGTCAAGGGCACGAGCGACGTCCTGCCCGAGCAGCAAGCAGCCTGGAGCGCCATCGTCGCCGCGGCCGAGCGCGTGCTTGGCAACGCCGGCGCCGGCCACATAACGGTCCCCGTGTTCGAGTACGCGGAGGTATTCGAGCGCAGCGTCGGCGAGTCGTCCGACATAGTCGTCCAGAAGGAGATGTACGTCTTCGAGGACCGTGGCGGCCGGCGGCTCGCGCTGCGGCCGGAGCTGACGGCAGGGATGATGCGCGCGTTCGCCGAGCACGGCATGCATACGCGCCCCTCTCCCGTGAAGCTGTGGACCTACGGGCCGGCCTTCCGCGCCGAGAACGTGCAGCGGGGCCGCTACCGTCAGTTCCACCAGATCGACTACGAGGTGGTCGGCACTGACTCGCCGCTGGCCGACGCCGAGGCCGTGCAGCTGATGTACGCCGTCCTGGCTCAATGCGGTCTGTCGGGCCACGTGATGATGCTGGGCTCCGTCGGTGACCCGGAGGACGCTACCGCGTACAACGCGTACCTGCGCGCCGAGCTCGGCCCCAGGGCCTCGGAGCTCTCAGAGGTGAGCCGCGAGCGGCTGAGGCTCAACCCGATGCGCGTGCTCGACAGCAAGGACGCAGGCGACCAGGCGCTTATAGCGGAGCTCGACAGGCCGCTCGACCGCCTCGGCGAGCCTGCCAGAGCCCACTTCGAGGAGGTGCGCCGGTACCTCGACTCCTGGGGAGTCCCTTACGAGGTCGACAAGAGCATCGTGCGTGGCCTCGACTACTACCGCCGCACCGCATTCGAGGCGCACCACGAGGGTATAGGGGCGCAGTCGGCGCTCGGCGGCGGCGGCCGCTACGACGGGTTGCTCAAGCTGCTCGGAGGGCCGGACCTACCGGCGATCGGGTGGGCGTTCGGGTTGGAACGCATCGCGGACGCGGTGCGCGAGGAGGCGGCAGCCGCGCTGTCAACGGGCGCGCGCCCCCATCTCTTCCTCGTCCCCCTCGACGCCGAGGCCGTGAGCGAGGCGGCCAAGTTGGCAGTGGACCTGCGGGATGCCGGCCCCGTGGAGTTCGCGTACCAGAGGCGGGCGCCGGGCAAAGGCCTCTCGGAGGCGGACAGGCACGGCGCGACGCATGCGGCTATGAGGGGCCAGAGCGAGCGGGACGCCGGCGTTTGGCAGCTGAAGGACCTGCGATCGGGCGAGCAGAGAGCCGTGAGCCGGGACGAGCTCAGAGCCCTGCTAGAGTCCGCGGCATGACCCGGACCCACATGTGCGGCGACCTGCGGGCGGAGCACGAGGGTGACCCCGTCGTCTTACAGGGCTGGGTCAACCGTCGCCGCGATCTCGGCGGCCTCGTCTTCCTCGACTTGCGCGACCGCGCGGGCCTCGTCCAGGTCGTCGTAGAACCCGACGCGAGCGAGGCGTTCGAGGCCGCAGAGTCCCTGCGCAGCGAGTACGTCGTCGAGGTGAAGGGCACCGTGCGGCTGCGTCCAGAGAGCCAGCGGGGCAAGGCCGCTACCGGCGACGTCGAGGTGGTCGCGTCCGAGCTGACCGTCCTGTCCACTGCCAGGACGCCACCTTTCCTCGTCGACGGCAGCGTGGACGCCTCCGAGGTGAGCGAGGACCTACGCCTGCGCTACCGCTACCTCGACCTCAGGCGACCCGACGCGATGCGGCCGCTGCTGCTGCGCCACAAAGCCACGAAGGCCGTGTGGGACTACCTCGACGCCCGCGGCTTCGTGCAGGTCGAGACGCCTCTGCTGACGCTCAGCACCCCGGAGGGCGCCCGCGATTACGTCGTTCCGTCCCGCCTTGCGCCCGGATCCTTCTACGCGCTCCCGCAGTCGCCGCAGCTCTTCAAGCAGCTGCTGATGATGTCGGGCGTCGACCGCTACTTCCAGGTCGCCAGGTGCTTCCGCGACGAGGACCTGCGGGCCGACAGGCAGCCGGACTTCACGCAGGTAGACATCGAGATGTCGTTCGT
>CAZMFX010000089.1:4365-10766 GCA_964565625.1 uncultured bacterium | reverse complement strand
AGCGGCTGCTCACACCGGATGGCTCGTTCTTCCTGCACCTCGACTACCGCGAGGTCCACTACGCCAAGGTGCTGTGCGACGAGGTGTTCGGTCGCGACTCGTTCATCAACGAGATCGTCTGGGCGTACGACTTCGGAGGCAGGCCCAAGGACAGATGGCCGGCCAAGCACGACAACATCCTGTGGTACGCGCTCGACCCCCGAGAGTACGTGTTCCGGCTCGAGGAGGCCGACCGCATCCCATACCTGGCGCCGGGCCTCGTCACGCCGGAGAAGGCGGAGCGCGGGAAGTTGCCGACCGACGTCTGGTGGCAGACGATCGTCGCGACCAACGGCAGGGAGCGCACCGGGTATCCGACGCAGAAACCACTGAGGCTCCTCGAACGCATCGTCAAGGTCCACTCCGAGCCGGGGGATCTAGTCGTCGACTTCTTCGCAGGCAGCGGTACGACAGGCGAGGCCGCCGCCGAGAACGGGCGGAGGGCGCTGCTGGTCGACGACAACCCGGAGGCGCTGAGGGTGATGGCCGACCGCCTGGCGCCTTACGGTGCCCGGTTCGTAGGCTGGCCGCCCGCTCGCGTCGGGGACGACGAGGTGGGGACGGCCGGTTGAGCCCGTTGTCTCACTCGGCCGTAGCGCGACGCTAGATGTCGCACCGGCACAGGAAGATATGAACGGGCGTGGCGGGGTCGCTTCGGGGGGAGCGCGTCCCGCCTCGCCGCTCGCCTCACGACCGGTTCCCGCGCTGCGTGCTCTGAACTCGTGCTCCCGGAGCGCGAAGACCGTGCCCGTGCGGGCCGCGGAGCGCCGGGCGTACGCTTGACCCATGACGCGACCGACGGACGCCCGAGGCCCTGGACGGGCGCGTTCAGACGTTCTCCTGACCGCGGTCGATGCGGGCGTCGAGAGGCTGCCCTCCTCGTACTTCGCGCTGGTGATGGCGACCGGCGTGATCGCCATAGCTGCAAACGAGCTCGGCGTCCCGCTGCTGCCCGAAGCGCTCGGCGTGCTGAACGTTGTGGCTTACGCGGTGCTGTGGGCGCTGAACCTCACCCGCCTGCTGCGCCACGGCCGGGCAGTGAAGGAAGACCTCTTCGACCACGTCAACGGTCCCGGCTTCTTCACGGTCGTGGCGGCTACGGGGGTGTTGGGTAGCCAGGTCGTCTCGCTGTGGGCGGGCCACGCGGTCGCAACCATGCTGTGGTTCCTCGCACTCGCACTCTGGGCTCTGCTCACCTTCACCGTTTTCGCGGGCCTGACCATCAAGGAGGCGAAGCCCAGCCTGGCCGGCGGCATCACTGGCGGGTGGCTGCTGGCGGTCGTCGCGACCCAGTCAGTGGTCGTGCTGGCGATGGAGATAACTCCAGCGGTGCCCGAGGAGTTGCTGCCGCAGCTCTGGTTCCTGTCGCTGTCGATGTGGCTGTGGGGCGGCATGCTCTACGTCTGGCTGATGGCGCTCATCTTCTACCGCTACGTCTTCTTCTCGATCTCGCCCGCCGACCTCACGCCCCCCTACTGGATCAACATGGGCGCCATGGCCATATCGACGCTCGCCGGCACGTTACTGATCGTCAACGGCGAGGGCGCCGGCCCCTCGTTGCTGGCGGCGATAGAGCCACTGCTCAAGGGCGTGACGATCCTCTTCTGGGCGACCGGCACATGGTGGATACCCATGCTGCTGGTACTCGGCGTGTGGCGGCACGTCGTGCGGCGCTACCCGCTGCGCTACGACGCTGCCTACTGGGGGATGGTGTTCCCGCTCGGCATGTACTCCCTCTGCACGCACCACATCACCTCCGCGCTCGACCTCGGGTTCCTCGGCGGCGTCGCGCGCGTGTTCGTCGTCGCCGCGATCGCAGCGTGGGCGGTGACGTTCTTCGGGTTGGTAAGGACGCTTCTGATGCGGGCCGGGGCCGCGCCGGGGGCGAGGGCGTGATGGCGCCGTCCCCCCATGTCTGCCTGACCTGCGGCGCCCACTACCCGGGTGAGGAGCCGCGACCCGAGCAGTGCAGGATCTGCGCGGACGAACGCCAGTACGTCCCAGCTGCAGGCCAGCGGTGGCTGAGCCTCGAGGAACTGACGGCCGATCACGTGAACCGCATCGAGGAGATCGAGGACGACCTGTTCGGCGTGGGCGTCGAGCCGGAGGTCGGCATAGGTCAGAGGGCGCTGCTCGTGCGAACAGCGCGAGGGAACGTCCTGTGGGACTGCGTGCCGTTGCTGACGGACGCCGGACGGTCGCGGCTTGAGGAGCTGGGCGGTGTGGCCGCCATCGCCGTCTCGCACCCACACTTCTACACAGGCGTCGCGAACATCGCAGAGCAGCTCGGTTCCACGGTCTACCTGCATGCCGCTGACCGCGCACACGTCACCCACGACAGCCCGCGTATCAAGTACTGGGAAGGTGAGCGCAGGCAGCTGGTCGGCGGCATCACCCTGATCCGTGCGGGCGGGCACTTCGCAGGCGGCACGGTTCTCCACTGGCCGGCGGGTGCAGGAGGCGCCGGAGCGCTGCTTACCAGCGACATAATCACGGTCATCCCCGACCGCGGTCACGTCTCGTTCCTCTACTCCTACCCCAACCAGATCCCGCTGCCCGTACGCGAGGTCGAGAGGATCGGCGCCGCCGTGGAGCCGTTCGACTTCGACCGCATCCACGGCGGGTGGTGGGGCAGGGCGATAACCGCGGGCGCGAAGGGCGTCGTGCGCAGGTCGGTCGACCGGTACCGCCGAGCCATACATGGCAGGCTCGATGGGGCCGAGCTGCCTTGGCCCGTCTAGCCCGGCTGCCGTCGGCTATGTAGCCCGAGTAGTTCGGTGCCGCAGCGGGCTCCTCATGGCGTAGCCGAACGCGGAACGCGGTACGTGAGCTGCGCGAACGGGCCCAGCCGTCTGACGTCGAGGAGCTCCATGGGAGGAACGTCGATGCGTCGCGGGAGGAGGGGCTTGCCCGTGCCCAGCGTCACGGGGGCGACCGTCGCGATCACCTCGTCCAGAAGCCCATGGTCGTGGAACTGCCCGACGAGGTCGCCGCCTCCCACGATCCAGATGCTCTTCCCGTTGGCGGCCTCGGTCATCTGTTCGTGCACCGGCCGCACGTCGCCCCTGACGAACCTGACGTCCCCGTTCACCGGCCGCTCGAGGTCCGTGGAGGAGAACACCCATGACGGCTGCTCGTAGTACCACTCGAACGGCGCGTCGCCCTTGGTCGCCCTGTGCCGATTGAGCAGCCACAGGTACGTCGACTTGCCCATGGCTACGGCGCCGATGTTCCCGATGAAGTCCGCGTACGACGGGTCTTCGTTCCCGAACTGCATGAGCCAGTCGAGCGAGTCATCCGGCGTGGCGATGTACCCGTCGAGGGAGGTTGCCGTGTAGTAGATGGTCTTCATCCGGTTCCTCCAAACGGCATCGGTCGAGGCTTCGTGACCTGGCGTCCGAGCTCGTGAGCCGGGTGACCTAGAGTAGCTGGCGAGATGCGGATGGGACAGCGGCTGATCGGGGCCTTCTTGCGGAGGCGTGTCAGGGGCAGGGCGAGAGGCAAGACGCTCGAACGCCTCGCGGACCAGCTGGTCGCGTCCCGCGACGTGCTGATGCCAAGGGTCCTCGGTGCAGCCGACACGGCAGGCAACCGCGAGGCGATAAACCACTGGGTGGGGATAGAACGCTGGAGCCTGGACCGCATCAAGCAGTGGAGAGACCCTCCGACGGAGCTGGGCTCGTACCACCCTTTCCGTCGCCCGGAGGGCTCGTCTCTCGAGGACCTTCAGGAGGCCTTCGCCCGCACGAGGCAGGAGTCGATCGCGCTGGCACGCGAGCTGGCTCGAGCGGAGGTCGATCCCACGGCCAGGGTGGCGCACAACGACCTCGGGCCCCTAACCGTGACCGAGTGGTTCGAGTACATAGACGACCACTCGATGCGGGAGAGGCTGCGACTGCGGGGCCAGCGAACGGCTTAGGGACCGCCCTAGCGGTCCGACCAGACGGCGAGGACGTTGCCGCTGGGATCGGAGAAGTGGAAGCGGCGACCGCCAGGGAACGAGTAGATGGGCTCGACGACGCTCCCACCGCCGGCCTGCACCGCCGCCTCGGCCGACTCGAGGTCGACGGCGTAGATGATGACGAGCGGGCCTCCCGGCACTACCGGCCTTTCCCCGTTGAACCCGCCCGTAAGGCGCCCATCGCGGAACTCGCAGTACGTGGGACCGTAGTCGGTGAACTCCCAACCGAACGCGTCGCCGTAGAACTGCTTGGCGACGCCGACGTCTTCGACGTTGAGCTCGATGTAGTCGATGCGTAGGTCGTTCTGGGCATGCGAAGCTGACATTGCCGCCTCCGATCGCCCCCGGTGTCGCTCAACGATAGCGTGACGCCCCGGTGTGCGGTCCGCAAGTCCCGGTTGCCTAGTTCCCGGCTGCATCACCTTCGTAGTCGTGCGCCGCCACGAAGGTGACGGCGCCGGCCAAGAGGTTCAGCTCGAGCGGGGTCTCGCCGACCGGGTCGCCGTCGACCTGCACGGGCAGCGGCGGCTGCGCCTCCACGCGCACCCGCTTCGCCGGCGTCATCTCCGTTCGGCTCGTTGACCTGTCCATGAGCCTCAACGCCTTCCGCAACACGGCCAGGACGCCTGGGGTGCGCAGTACCGCGACGTCCATGCGCCCGTCGTGGGGAGACGCGTCTGGCCCGAGCTGGAGGCCGAGGACTGCCAGCCTCGTCGCGTTGAAAGCTACGACCGAGTGGGCGCGCGTTCGCATCGCCCGGCTGTCGAGGGTCACCGTCACGTGCCTTCGCCTCGTGCGGCGCGCCGCGACGAGCGCTGCCCATATGTAGGCGAAGATCCCGAGCCTGTTCTTGGCCTCACGGTCCGCTTCCTGGTTGATGACGGCGTCGACGCCCGCACCGCAGAAGAGCAGGGAGATCGTCCCGTGGCTCTTCACCTCGATCACGTCGAGGGCCACGGCCCGGCCCTCCGCACAGGCGGCGATGGCCTCCTCCGGCTCCAGCGGCAGGCCCAGCACGCGCGCCATGCCGTTGCCCGTGCCTAGCGGCACTATCGCTATCGTCGCTCCCGACCCGGACCGCAGGACGCCTTGCGCCACAGCGGTGACGGTCCCGTCGCCGCCGGCGGCGATGAGCATGTCGATCCCGTCGTTCGCCGCGGCGACCGACCAGTTGAGGGCGTCGTCCGGGCCCTCGGTCAGGCGTACGGTGCATGCAGTCGCCCCGAAGCCCAGGACGGCGTCCTTCAGCGTCGCGGCCAACTCGGCGCCCCGACTCGACCCGCTGCTGGGGTTGACTATCGCCAGCACCTTCCGGCCATGGAACACGCCTCAGATTGCTCGGGCCCGAGTCAGCGCATGGTCTCGCGCACGACCCTCCGCCGGTCGCCAGGACGACTAACGGGCCTCTCTGACGAGCTCCCTTATCGCGGCCTCCACGAGCACGGGCGCCTGGTAGTAGACGTAGTGGGTCGCCAGCTTGGCCGTTACCTGCTTGCTGTCCGTCGACACGGTAAGCAGATCCGCCTGCAGCGCGGCCCAGATCTCGTCGAAGCGCTCCAACACGTCGGGCGTGAGCCCGAGCGCTTCGAGCGCGTCTGCCGGAAGCTGCCCCTCCAGACCGATGCCGCGGGACAGCACGATCACAGGGACATCGCCGAGGTCGAACGCCTCCTCCGCCTGGCTCATGGTCTCGTCTATAGCGTCGTACTCGGCGACGGCTGCCCTCAGCTGCTTGGGCTGCACGAACAGCTGAGCCCACTGGTCCTGCAGTTCGGGGGTGAGGACGAGGGGAGCGTTCGGCCGCACCAGATCCGGCGTCAGATCGCCGGATTCCGCCATGCTCACCACGCCCGCGAGCCCCTCGATCTCCATGTTCTGGACGTCGATGACCTCCGGTACCGCCCTGAGCTCGTCCATCTGCCTTGGATGCGATGAGTCTATGAGCACCACGCCGACGACGTCGTCCGGGTTCATCGCCGCGAACCCGAGGGCGTATAGACCGCCGACGGAGTGGCCTGCCAGCACGTACGGCCCTTCCTCACCGGCTGCCCCGAGCAGGGCGCCGAGCTCGGACGCGATCGTGTCGAGGTCTCGCGGCTCCGGGCCGGGCTCCGACCAGCCGTAGCCGGCCCTGTCGTAAGCGCAGGTGCGCGTGTACCGGGCGAGGCGCCCCTGGAGCGTCCGGAAGTTGATCGATGGGTCGCCCAGACCCGTCTCGAGCACCACCGTCGGGCTGCCCTGGCCAAGGCAGTAGATGTGCAGCGAGTGGCCGCCGACGTCCACCAGCTGCCCGGGCGCCGGAGGGATCTCCTGCTGGGCGAGGGAGACAGCCGTGAGGGACAAGAACACGATGCTTCCGAGGAGAGCGACTGCGCGACCGGCCATGTGATCCCCTTCCGAT
>CAZMFX010000089.1:0-4265 GCA_964565625.1 uncultured bacterium | reverse complement strand
GCGCTGGCCGAGGGCGAGGCGACGGTGAGCGAGCTGGTGGAGCGGCTCGACATGGCCCAGCCTCAGGTGTCCAAGCACCTGGCCGTGCTGCGCGAGAGCGGGCTGGTACGCGTCCGGCCCGATGGCAAGTGGCGCTATTACAGCGTCAACGGCTCCGCTCTCGGACCGGTTATCGACTGGGCCACCAGGTTCATCGGGAACGTCAACGAGCGGTACGACCGCCTCGACGACCTGGTGACCGAGCTGAAAGAGGAGGAAGGATCATGACGAGGATCGACCGCAGGGGCAGCGCCAAGTTCACAGTCGTATCGGACACCGCGTACGAGATCGTGCGCCAGTTCGACGCGCCGGCAGACCTCATCTTCCGGGCGCAGATCGAGCCCGAGCTCGTCAAGCGCTGGTGGGGCTTCCCAACGTCTGTCTGGCAGGAGTGCAGCGTCGACCCACGCGTCGGCGGCCGGTGGCGGTTCTCCGTGAAGGAGGGCGACATGGACGTCTCGTTCCACGGGCGGATCAAGGAGATCGTTAGGCCCAGCCGATTGGTGCAGACCGAGATCTACGAGGGCATGCCGGGAGTCACGCCGGACACGGAGGAGGGCGGCACGCTGAACACGGCCGTGCTCACGGAGCGAGACGGCGTCACGACCCTACATGTACACGTCGAGTGCTACTCGCCGGAAGTACTGAAGGCGATATTCGACAGCGGTATGGAGAGCGGCGCGCAGGTCTCGTTCGACCGCATGGAGGAGCTCGTCCGTCAGTTGGCCGCGTGAGCCGCAGGTCGACCGGCGTATCTTTGACAGACGTCGGAGCGGGGCGCCGGGAAGCTTCTCCGGCGCCCCACTGCGCGGAGGTGGAGATGAGGTTCGACAAGGCTGAAGCCGCCGAGGTCCTGAGCCGCACACCGGCAACCCTGAGCCGCATGCTCTCCGGTCTGCCAGGTGCGTGGCTCCACGCCGACGAGGGCGTTGACACCTTCAGCCCTTTCGAGGTGGTTGGCCACATGCTGGAAGCCGAGGCGACCAACTGGTTGCCGCGCGCCCGTGTGATAAGGGCCGGTGACCCGTCGGCGACGTTCCCGCCGTTCGACAGGTTCGCCCATAGGCGGCTCCACGCGGACCGTACTCTCGACGAGTTGCTGGACGAGTTCGCGAAGCTGCGGGCCCAGAGCCTGGCCGAGGTCGCCTCCTGGTCCCTGACGCCGGACGAGCTGGCCGCCACAGCCAACCACCCGCAGTTCGGGCCGGTCTCGCTCTCCCAGCTGCTGTCGACATGGGTGGTGCACGACCTGGGGCACATCGCGCAGATCGCTCGCGTCATGGCCAAGCAGTACCGCGAGGCCATCGGGCCATGGGCCGAGTTCCTGCCGGTCGTCAACGACCGTATGCGCCCGACCGGTTGAGCCAGCGACCCAAAGCCTCTGTGTCGGCGTCCCACAACATCTCCGCCAGCGGCACGCGCTCCACCTCGACCCTGGCACCCGCCCGGCGCAGGTCGGTTGCCACCGCCTCGCCCTCGGTCAACGCCGGGTCGCTCTCTCCCAGCACCAGCAGTACCGGCTTGTCTGCGAGCCTGCCATCACGGGCATCGACAGCGCCATGTGGAACGCGGGGTCGCAACAGCGCGGCGGCCCCGAACATGTCGGGGTGCTCGAGAAGCGCTGCCAGCGCCAGCGCAGCTCCTCCGGCGTGGCCCACGAGCACGGCCCGCTCGGTGTCGAACCCGTAGATCCCCGCCGCCCTCTCGACGGACGACGCAAGCTCACCCGTCGCCAGGCGCAGGTCCTCGGCGTCCACCGTGCCGTCCGCCCTGTACCTGAGGAAGCTGGGCCGCCCGCTCTCGAGGTCGTGCCCTCGCAGGGCGAGCAGCGCGGCCTCCGGGGCCGCTTGCCGCGCCATGGGCAGCAGCGTGGTCTCGTCGCCGCCCTCACCATGCAGCAGCACCAACGTGGCTCGCGAGCCGCCCGGAACGAACCTGTGCACGAACGAGAGTTCTCGCTTGGGGGGACGCGGTTCGCCTGGCATGGCGAACGACGGCAGCACAGCCTCCAGCTCCGCGCGACGAACCTCCAGGTCGGCAGGTAGGACAAGGCGCCGGCCCAGCGCGTCCTGCGGCTCATCGATGGCGAACCCCGGCCCGTCGCTCGCTACCTCGATCATCGTGCCGGAAGGCTCCTTGAAGTAGGCGGAGCGGAAGTAACCGTGTTCCCGCAGCGCGCTCAGACCCAGGGCCCGCCTCTGTGGGAAGGCGCGCAGCCTGGCTGGGAACTCGTCCATGTCGGCCCGGAACGCCACGTGGTGAACGGTCCCGACGCCGCCGGCGGCCGGCCAGAACCCCGTGGCGTCCCTGACGTGGACAGTGTTCCCGACCGGAGCGTCCGACCTGAAGGTCCGCACGGAGCCCGCATCGCCCGTCGGTTCGAACCCCAGCAGACCCGTCAGCACGTTCGACGTCTCGTCGACCTCGTCAGACCAGAAGGTCACGCTGGCGAGCCCGCGGATAGCGGCGGCGAGCGGCACGTCGGGGCCCCCGGTAGGGGGCGGTGGCTCGTCGACGCCCACGAGCACGATGGGCAGGCCGTCAGGGTCCTCGAGCGACAGCGTCGTGGTGCCGCCCTTCGAGGTTGGCCCGCCGAAACGGACGCCGCGAGACAGCAGGCGGTCGTGCCAGTAGCCGACCTCGGCGCGGGGCACGCTCAGCCCCACCTCCGCGACCTGGCCGATGCCGCGCCTGCCCTTGGCGGTGTCCGGCCAGACGAAGAACGTGAGCAGCGAGCCCGGCGTCCCCATGGAGTCGCCGTAGAAGAGGTGCAGCGTCGCGGGGTCCTGATGGTTGACCGTGCGCTTCACGAGGCGCAGTCCCAACAGGCCGACGTAGAAATCGACGTTGGCCTGGACGTCTCCTGTGATGCCGGTGACGTGATGCAGCCCTGATGGTCCCACGCTGCCATCTTGTTCCGCCGGGCCGGATACCGCGAACGCTCACGAGCATGAACGGATTGGGCCCCAGTGAGTGAACCAGCGCATGGCCCGCGGCCTCAACGGCGCTAGGCTGCGAGAAGCGTGACGCGGACGATAAACAAGGCGAACAGGCTCAAGGAGCTCGAGAAGCTGCTTGCTCTCAAGCCTTACAGGGTAAGGGAGCTGGCCGATCTGTTCGGCGTGAGCCGCAGGACCATCGAGCGTGACCTGTCCGACCTGCGGGAGACGACCGACGTCGATCAGGACGGGCACCGCTACTTCATCCTGCCCTCCAGCACGGCGCTGAACGACGTCGAGGCCCTCGCGGTCCACAGCGCCACCCGCCTCCTCGTCCACACTGGTGTCGGTGAGGCGCACTACCGCAGCGCGCTGAGGAAGCTCGCCGGGCAGTTGCCCGACCCGGCCAGGACAGCGCTGGCTTCGGCGGTCGACGGCCTGGTAACGGGTCGCAACGATCGCACGCTCGACCTGGTGGCCCAGGCGTGGTTCGGGAGGCGCGTCTTGCGCTGCGACTACCGCCCGGCCGCCACGGACAACCGCTACCCGCACGAGTACGAGATCTACTTCTACGAGCTCAACCGCCGCAACCTCCAGCCGTACGTGATCGCGCGTGAGCGCCTCTACTTCCGCAGGGTAGGCGCCTTCCGCCTCTCTCGGATGCAGGGCGCAAGGCTACTGGACGAGACGTACGACATCCCGGCGGACTTCGACCCGCTCGAGTACCTGAGCGGCGCCTGGGGCATAACCGTCGAGGGCGAGCCGGTCGAAGTGCTCATACGGGTGCATCCGTCCGTCGCCCCATGGTTCGAGGAGCAGCAGGAGGTGGACAGGAACCTCGAGGTCCGCGAGCGGCGCGCCGACGGTTCCCTCGAGGTCTGTATCAGCGGGCGGTTGGCGAAGGGCGGGGAGGCGCACGAGCTGCTCTCGTTCATCCTCGGATGGGGCTCGATGATCGAGGTGATCGAGCCCCGTTCAGTACGCGAGCGCGTTGCGGCGGAGGCGGCGGCGTCGGTCTCGGTGTACGCGGACGGGTGAGCGCTCGCCGCTCGCGCGTCACCGCCTCTCTACGAGCCTCAACCCCACACCCATGAACACCACCCCGAACAGCACCAGAATCGCGAGCGGCCAAAGCAGGTCATCGAGCGTGTACGAGTAGTATGCGATGCCCTTCAGGGCCTCCATCGCGTGGCGGATCGGCACGAAGTTGGCTGCGGCCTGCATGAACCGGCTGGAGACGATCTCGAGCGGCCAGTACGCGCCGCCGAGCATGGCGGAGCTGACGCA
>CAZMFX010000088.1:0-10821 GCA_964565625.1 uncultured bacterium | reverse complement strand
AGGAACCGGAGTAGGTCCAAAGTGGCTTCGTCAGCCCAGTGCAGGTCCTCGAAGACGAGCAGCCTGTGGCGACCTGCGGCCTTCAGCGATGCGAGTACGCTGGCGAACAGCCGGTAACGGCGGGCACGCCAACCGATGAGGTCCTGGAAGTCTTCGACGAGCTCGTCCGCGAAGTCCAACAGCGGACCGAGCGGGGTCGGTGCCTCCATGGGCTCGCAAGAGCCCCACATGACCTCTGTGGATGCCGTCAGGTCGCGCCTGAAGCGGTCTACGAGCGATGTCTTGCCTGCGCCGGCTTCGCCGCCGACGAGCACGATGCGGCCGTCGCCGCCGCGGCTCGCGCGAGCATGCTCGCGGAGCTCGCTCAGCAGGTCGTCTCGCTCCAACAACCGCGTAGCGCCCATGGTTATGGCGCGAATAGTAGCAGCATCGCGCGGCGGGCCTGGCCCCTTGCGACGGGGCGGCTCGCCGGCGGTCCCGCTCGCGGTGGGACCGAAAAGCGGTCGGCATGATCTGTTGACCTGTGTTTTCGACCCGTGCTACTTTTCGGTGCCTGTTGGCCCCGGGAAGCGAACCCGCGGCCTATTTTTTGGGACCTATATCCGAGTAATCCACTCGGGTATTGATCAGGAAGAGGAGAGGAACTACGATGCGCCTAGCACGTGAGCTGACAGTCATCCTCGCAACAGTCCTTTTCGCAACCGCCATGGCTCAGGGCGAAGGCGATGCCACCTCTTATCCCATCGTCATCGAGCACGCGCTCGGGACGACCGTGATCCCAGAGAAGCCGGAGAGGATAGCCACGGTCAACTGGGCCAACCACGAGGTGCCGCTCGCGCTCGGCGTGGTCCCGGTCGGCTTCGCCGCCGCCAACTTCGGAGACGACGACGGCGACGGGCTGCTCCCATGGGTCTCGGAGCGGCTCGCGGAGCTGGGCGCCGATGTGCCCGTTCTTTTCGACGAGGGCGACGGCATCGACTTCGAGGCGGTGGCGGCTACGCAACCAGACGTGATCCTCGCGGCATACTCGGGGCTGAGCCAGCAGGACTACGACCTGCTGAGCGAGATAGCTCCGGTCGTCGCCTACCCGAACGCGCCGTGGGCCACGGACTGGCGCGACATGATCCGCCTGAATAGCGCCGGTATGGGCATGGCGGCAGAGGGCGAGGCCCTTATCGCAGAGATCGAGCAGGAGATCGCCGACGTCGTCGCCGAGTACCCGCAGCTCGAGGGCCGCGAGGCCATGTTCGTCACTCACCTGGACACAACCGATCTGAGCGTCGTGCGCTTCTACACGGCGAACGACACACGGGTAAAGTTCCTGCAAGACCTCGGCTTCGCGATGCCGCAGAGCGTCCTCGACGCGTCGGAGGACGGCCAGTTCTCTGGTGAGGTCAGCGCCGAACGCATAGACACCTTCGATGACGTCGAGCTGATAGTCACCTACGGCGGTCAGGAGCTGATCGACGCCCTCAAGGCGGACCCGCTGACGTCCAAGATGCCGGCGGTGGCGAACGACGCGATAGTCACCCTGTCCAACGACCCGCTGGGGACCGCAGCCAACCCAACGCCGCTAGCGATCTCCTGGGTCCTCAGGGACTACGTCGAGATGCTCGCGGCGGCAGTCGACAAACTCGATTGACCTACAGCGCCACAGCCGAGCCCGTCGCCTCCGAACGACCGGTCCGCGTCACGGGACGGCGGCGGGCGAGATGGCTCGTCATAGGGCTGGCGGTGTTGGCGCTGCTCGGCCTGGCCTCGGTAACGATAGGCGTCAGGGACGTCAGCCTGGCCGACGTCTCTGCCGCCCTCGCCGGGTCCAGCGAGACGATAGGCCAAGCGGCCGTCACCAAGCGCATACCCCGCACCGTCATGGCGCTGCTCGCGGGCGCGGCCCTCGGCGTCTCGGGAGCCGTCATGCAGGGGGTAACGCGCAACCCGCTCGCAGACCCAGGCATCCTCGGCGTCAACTCGGGAGCGGCGCTCGCAGTAGTGACGGGGATAGCCTGGTTCGGCATCGCGCTGTCCCACGTCTACGTGCTGGTCGCGGTAGCCGGCGCTGCCGTCGTAGCGCTCTTCGTGTACGCCATAGGGTCCTTGGGGCCAGGCGGGCCGACGCCCCTCAAGCTGGCTCTCGCGGGCACCGCCACCTCCGTCGCGCTCGCCTCGCTGATCAACGCGGTCGTGCTGGGCAGGAACGACATAGCCGGCGGCGTGAGGGCGTGGATGGTCGGCGGGGTAGGCGGCGTGACGTTCGACCGCATCGCACTGGTACTGCCATTCCTGGTAGTAGGCGTCGCGATCTGCCTCCTGTCCGCCCACTCTCTGAACTCGCTGTCGCTTGGTGACGACGTGGCGGCGGGGCTTGGCGAGAGGGTGAGGCTGGTACGGGGCGTGGCCTCCCTCGGCGCAGTGATGCTCGCAGGCGCCGTGACAGCCGTGTGCGGCCCTATCGGGTTCGTCGGCCTCGCGGTGCCGCACGTGTGCCGCCTCGCCATGGGCGTGGACCATCGCTGGCTGCTGCCGTTCTCGGCCGTTGCCGGAGCGGCCCTCGTCACCGCAGCAGACGTGCTGGGGCGTGTCGTGGCCCGTCCTACGGAGATGGACGTCGGCATCATCACCGCGTTCGTCGGCGCACCGATATTCATCTGGATCGCGCGCCGCCGCGAGGTTCGCGAGCTGTGAGGCCTTCGGCCCGGCTCACCCCTCATGGGAACCCCACCGTGAGCGCTGGTAAGCTGGGAGGCTTGCGCCTCACGCGGCGACAACTCGTCATCGGCGGCCTTCTCGTCGGCATCGTCTGCGTCTTCGCCCTCACCCTGGTGCTTGGCCAGTCGTACACGCCGCTAGGCGACGTCCTTCGCGTGTTGATGGGGGAGGACGTGGCGGGAGCCAGCTTCACGGTCGGGCGGCTGCGGCTGCCGCGCGCCGTCCTGTCGCTCGTTTGCGGCCTAGGGTTCGGGATGGCGGGCGCCGCCTACCAGGCGATGCTACGCAACTCCCTCGCCAGCCCAGACATCATCGGCATCAGCTACAGCGCGAGCGCGGCAGCTGTCGTTGGCATCGTCTTCTTCTCGCTGAGCGGCGCCTCCGTCTCGACGTTGGCTGTGGTCGTCAGCCTCGCGGTCGCAGGCGCCATATACCTACTGTCTTTCCGGGGAGGGGTGAGCGGGACGCGGCTCATCCTCGTCGGCATCGGCATCGCCGCGCTGCTCGAGAGCGTCATAGCCTACGCCCTCGACCAGGCGGGCGAGTGGGACCTACAGGAGGCTATGCGGTGGCTGGCGGGAAGCGTCAACGGCGCGTCGCTGGAACAGGCCCTTCCAGTCCTCATCGCCCTGCCGGCATGCGGCGCCGTGCTGCTCGCCAAGTCACACGACCTCGAGACCCTGAGGCTGGGTGATGAGGTGGCGGCCGGCCTCGGCGTGCGCGTCGCGGCCACGCGCCTCCTCGTCCTGGCGGCCGCCACCGTGCTCGTCGCCTTCGCCACCGCCGCGGCCGGCCCCATCTCGTTCGTCGCGTTCCTGTCGGGGCCGATCGCCACGCAGCTGCTGGCGCGCAGGGGGTCGACGCTCGTGCCGTCCGCGCTCACCGGGGCGCTCCTCGTGCTCGTCGCCGACTACGTCGGGCAGTTCCTGCTTCCCACGAGGTTCCCGGTTGGCGTCGTGACGGGAGCGCTGGGCGCGCCGTTCCTCATCTACCTGATCGTCCGCTCGAATCGCCTCGGAGGCTCGTTGTGACACCACGTGATACCGTCGGCGGAAGGGGCGTTCGCAGCGTCCACCTCGCCACCGTCCTCGACCGTCGCAGGCTCAGCCCGAACTTCTCTCGCGTGACGCTCGGCGGCGCCGGCCTTGCGGGCTTCCGCGTCAAGGGATACGACCATTGGTTCCGCTTGTTCATCCCCAAGCCGGGTAGCGGCCCGCTCGAGCTTCCCGGCCGGCACAGCGAGGAGGATTGGTACGCCACCTACCGCGTCACGGCGGAGGACGAGCGGCCGACGATGCGATACGTGACCGTGCGCGACCACAGGTCAGTGCGGGGCGGCGAGCTGGAGCTCGACGTCGACGTCGTCGTCCACGGCGAGCCGGGCCGGCAGGGCTCGGGCCCGCTCTCCACCTGGGCGCAGACCGCCGAAGCTGGCGACGCAGTCGGGCTCATCGACCAGGGGCTCATCTTCAGACCCGAGAAGGCGACCGGCTACACCGTCCTCGTCGGAGACGAGACCGCTCTGCCCGCTATCGCCCGGATCCTCTCCTATCTGCCGCGCGAAGCCAGGGGGATCGCGTTCGTGGAGCTGCCTGATCCCGCCGACCGGCAAGCACTGGCCGCACCAGCGGGTTTCGCTGTCGAATGGCTCGAGCGTACGGCCGAGGGACCCGGCATGACTGCGCTGGCGGCTGCCCGCCAGGCGCTCGAGTCCTCGGCGGGAGCGTACGTCTACGGGGCGGGGGAGACCCGCATGACGACGGAACTGAGCAAGTTGCTGAAAGGTGAAATGGCTTGGCCCAAGGACTCGTTCACCACGGTCGGCTACTGGCATCACGCCCCACCTTCCTCAGCGTATGAAAGAAAGGTCGCGGAAACCGCAGGGTCGCGGGTATAGGCTCGCCGCCCATGTCTTCTCAGTGGTTACACGTCCTGACACCCGAGGCGCTGGCCTTCCGCCTCGAGCTCGAGCACCGCATATGCGTCAGGCCGCCGTACTTCGCGCTGCGCGACCTTCAGGTGGAGGGCCTCGAGCTGCACGCGACCGCCGTGGCAGAGTCACCCAGCTTCGGCGAGATCGGGCCCATGCCCGCCGCCGAGCTCGGCAGGCACGCGGCCATCGTGGGGTTATCCGCGGCCGCCATGCGCCAGTCTGACGACAAGCGGCGCTACTACCTCGCGAGGAAGGCGATCTGCAGCTACTGGCCGAGCGACGCTGCGTACGGCTCGCCCGTGCGCTTCGTAGGCCGTGCCATCGAGCTCGACAAGCGCTCGAGCCGCGCGAAGGTCACTGCCATGACGGGCGGCATACGCCTGGCGGAGTTCGAGCTGGACTACACGATTCTTACGGAGAGCGCGTTCGAGCGGCTGTTCCGTGTCAACGCCAAGAGCACGGTGAACGGGCCGAGCCCCTACGGGACGCTGCTCGCGAGCGCGTGGTCCGGGACGTCGGACAGCGTCGAGCAGGTCGTGAGCCAGATCCCTGTCGCCGCGTGCGCCGGTCACTTCGACGGCTTCCCTGCGTTGCCCGTCGCGGTGCTGATGGGCCAGCTCTCCTACCTTGCAGGCCGGCTCCACGGCGGCAGCTACCGCGTGGTGCGCGGTGAGGTCGAGGCGAGCGACCTTGCGTGGGCGGGGGAGAGGACCGTGTTCCGCGCTGCCCGCGCTGGGGTGGGTGGCCACCCTGACGCGTCTGCTGCCAACCGCTACCGGTGCGAGGCGAGGGCGGAGGGCCGGCCCGTCGGCGCCATGACGCTGTGGATCGAGTCAGTTGACGAGGGTGTCTCTGATGAGGCGCTCTTCAGTGATCGGTATTCTTAGGAACGGCCGCATGTCGGCTGCTGAGAGCGGCTTCGAGAACAGGTACCCCTGACCAAGCTGGCAACCCAGGTCGCGGCACACGGCGCGCTGCGCCTCTGTCTCTATGCCCTCGGCGACGATCGTCAGGTCGAGGTGCTTCGCGACGTGGGTTATCGCCTCGACGAGCGCCAGGGCGAACTGCGGGGCGTGAAGGGGTGAGCCGAGGTCCTTCACGAAGCTGCGGTCGATCTTGACCGTGTCGATCGGCAGGTCGCGCAGGTATGCGAACGACGAGTAGCCGGTGCCGAAGTCGTCGATGGCGATCCTCACGCCCAGGCGCTGGAGGCGCTGGAGCGTCTCGACCACGTGGTCGACGCCATGCATGACGATCCCCTCTGTCAGCTCGATCTCCAGCAGTTCAGGCTTGAGCGCGTGGTCTTCCAGCGCCGCCTCGACCGTCCGGTAGAAGCCGGGATGCGCGAACTGCATGGCCGATACGTTCACCGACACCACGACGCCGTGCCCCGACATCGCCTCCCACGCCTTCGACTGCCTGCACGCCTCGCGAAGGACCCACTCGCCGAGCGTGACGATGAGCCCGCTCCTCTCGGCGATGGGTATGAACTCGTTGGGCCCGACGTGACCCCACTTGGGGTGGTACCAGCGGGTGAGCGCCTCGACCTTCTTGAGCTCGCCCGTCTCGAGGTCGTGCATCGACTGGTAGACGAGCGACAGCTGTTGCTTGTCAGTGCTGAGGGCAGTGCGCAGCTCGCGCTCGAGGTTGCGCTGACGCTCGACCTGCGCGTCGGAGTCGTCCCTGTAGCGCTGGACGCCGTTCTTGCCTGACCGCTTGACCCGGTACATGGCGGCGTCGGCGTGCCGGAGGAGCGTGGCGCCGTCGGGGGCGTCGTCCGGGTAGAGGCAGATGCCTATGCTGGCGCTCACGTGGTGAGAGAGGTCCTGCAGGTCGAACGGCGTGACGAGCGCGGCCTGCAGCTTCCTGGCAGTGAACACGGCGGCCTGTGGACTGTCGACGCCCTCCAGGACGATGACGAACTCATCGCCGCTCATGCGCGCCATGAGGTCGTTTGCTCCCAGCTCCTGCGCCAGGCGGCGCGAGACCGACCTGAGCAGCGCGTCGCCTGCCTCGTGACCGAGCGTGTCGTTCACGACCTTGAAACCGTCGATGTCCAGGTAGAGGACCGCGATGCGGGCTCCCACCACCCGTGCGCGTTCGATGCGCCGCTCGAGTTCGACGTCCAGACGCATCCTGTTCGCCAGGCCCGTCAGGGCATCGTTGTACGCGTGCCTCTCGGCCTCTTCCATGCGCGCTCTCGTGCGGGTGTAGTTCTCCTTGAACCTTATGAAGTTGGTCGTGAGCGCCAGGAAGACGGTGTTGGCGAGGTTCATCTCGACGAGCGCGTAGACGACGCCCCACTCCACCGTGCCGGCGATGAGGTTCGGGACCGCGTACACGGCCGCCAGCGCGATCATCCCGGCCGTGAAGCCGCGGACCATCAGGTGCCCAAGGCGAGCCTCCTCGAGGATGAAGGAGAGAAGGTAGACGACAGGGATCCAGAACAGCGTCTCGGTGAACTGCGACTGGAGGTCCGTCTGCGGCGGCGCGAGGAACAGCAACCAGCCGAGCTTGAGGAAGAAGAAGCCGCTCGCCCCGCCGATTATCGCGAGCACGACCAGCGTAAGCGCGTCACGCCTGAGCGCGAGGAGTATCTCCAGCCCGACGAGCAGGAAGCCCATGAGCGGGTAAGTGATCATGTCGAAGCTGGTCGCCTGCCCGCTCGGCAACTCGAGCGCCCACCCTACGAAGAACGCCAGCGCGCCGAACGGGATGAACGCGAGAAGAGTCCTGCGCCAGTCCTGTGCGTAACGGGTCCCCGTCACCTGGCCGACGGGGTTCCCTGACGGAGAGACGGCAGAACTCACGCGCAGACCCTAGACGACGCACGATGACGGGAAACTTACGGTACGAGCGAGCCTTCCCCCGGAACCGGCCGCGGCGTGTGAGCGCGCGATGTCTCGCCAACCGTCAACGCGACAGCTCGCGCCCACACCTCTTCTTCAGCGCAACAGGCGCCTGCAGCCACCATCGGTCCCGCCGATAGTGGCTGCTAGATCATGCCGTGATCGCCGACGTCATTGCGAAGTGACTATGGGCCTTCTCCATAGTGGCACCCGCGCGCGGAACACCTGTGAGGGCGGGCTCGCCCACGGCTCGGCCGCGCGGCCGGGCGCGAAGGCGCACAAGTCACTCGACGACTTCGGTCAGGTAATCGGGCAGCTCGACCGCGTCGATACGCAGCGCCTCGAACAGCCCGGCCGGCAGGGAGAGGTCACCAACGAAGAGGCGCCCAACGTTCCCTCCGGGTTTAACGCCAACCTTGGGTAGGGCGACGCTCATCGTTATGTCGGCCTTCACAACATCGCCGGGGGTCTCGCCTGTGTCGGCCAGCATCCCGGTGGGTACGTCAAGGGAGATGACGCAGCAGTCTGGGTCCGCGTGGTTGAGGACCGTAATAACGTCGAGGGTCCGCCCGCGCGGTGGGCCCTCCAGGTTGGTGCCGATGGCGGCGTCGATTATCACGGAGAACTTCATCTTGGGAAGGCTGTTGCGCACCTTCACCCTGTCGAAGTGCTTCAGGTGCTCCAGCTGCTCCTTGGGCGTGCCAGAGTAGTTCTCCGCCTCGTGCGTTGGAACAACCCACACCCTGCGGCCGCGTGCGGCCAGCAGACGGGCGGCCGCCAGCCCACCAGAGCCGTTGTTGCCTCTGCCGGCCACGACGAGGACGGGGCCACTCTCGCCGACGTCCTCCGCAAGCCTCACCAGGTTGCGAGCGGTGTGCTCGACGAGCACGCGGTTGTCCAACCCGAACTTGCCGGTCGCCAGCATGATGAGCTGCTGCATCTGCGAACCGGTGACGGCCGGGATGTCGGCCCACTTGACAGACGGAAAGCCCACCTTCGCTCCCTCTCCCACGCTACTGACCGACGAACTCGACGCTGTCCAGGTCGGCGGTTGAGTAGACGTTCTGAACATCGTCCAGGTCCTCGAGAGCCTCCATCAGGTTCATCACCTTCCGGGCGTCGTCGTCGGGAACCGGCGTCTGGGTCTGCGGCACTCGCGTCAGCTGCGCGACGGCGGCCTCTATGCCGCGCGCCTGCAGGCCGTCGACGATCTCGTAGAGATCCGTGGGCGCGGTGTAGATGGTGACTGCGCCATCCTCGACCTCGATGTCTTCAGCCCCCAGGTCGATCGCGACGTCCATCAGGCTGTCGTGCTCGCCTTCGATGATGATCAGGCCCTTGGAATCGAACTGCCACGCCGTCGAGCCGGAGAGGTTGCCACCGTGCTTGCTGAAGACGTGCCTCACCTCGCCGACCGTGCGGTTGCGGTTGTCTGTGAGGGCCTCTACGAGCATGGCGACTCCTCCGGGACCGTAGCCCTCGTAGAGCACCTCGTCGAAGTTGCCGCCTTCACCGCCGCCAAGGGCGCGTTCGACCGCCCTGTCGATGTTGTCTATGGGCACGTTGTCCGTCTTCGCGGCCGCCAGGGCGTTCTTCAGGGGCAGGTTGACGCTCGGATCACCGCTCCCGCCCGCTCGCACCGCCGACTGGATGGCGCGGATGTGCTTGGAGATGACCTTGCCGCGCTGACGGTCCAAGACCGCCTTCTTGCGCTTGATCTGGGCCCACTTACTGTGTCCTGCCAAGGAGAATCCTCCAGCGGGCGGCGCGGTGTCCGCACCGCCGCACTGGGTCACATTCTACCTCAAGGGCCGCCGTGGGCGGTCTGAGCGGCCCACGGCACCCCTGGCGCGCTGCGAGGAAGTCTCAGCGGATGACCAGCGTCGTCTCCGCGTAGTCGCGAACGTCTGCCTGTTTGAGCTCCAGCTCGATGGCGGCAGACCACTCAGCGTCGCCCCTGCGGCCCCGGTACACGACGGTGCCGGAGGTCGGGTTGGCGGTGAAGGTGGCGCGGATGCGGTGGTGGCCGCGTGGGGGAGCGGCGTTGTACACGACGCGCTGACTGTCCAGCGGCAGCACGGATGACCCGCGCGGCACAAGGATGTTGCGGGAGAAGACGTAGACCGAGCCGTCCGGATCTATGGCCGACAGCGTCAGGTAACCCGACTGCCTCACCGTTACGAGGAACTCGACCTCCTCGCCGACGTAGTAGGTGGAGCCGACACCGCGAGTGGGCCGGAACTCGGTTATGACGTCGTTCAGGGTGACCTGGAACCCGGGTGAAGGGTTGATGGTCACGGTGCAGGACGTCAGCAGCAGGCCGATGGCGACGGCCGCGACTGCGAGCATTTGACGCTTGGTTCTCACTTGTGGCCTCCTCAGTTTCTCAAGGTACTAAGTGCATCGCCGCCACGTTCTGCTGTTGACGACAAGGCGGTTAACCGAACCTTCAGCGCCAGCCTACTGTTCCGCCCCCGACTGGTCCTCGTGCAGGTCGTACGACGTGAGCATGTACGGAAGGTCGGTCTGATGGTAGCGGCCGCGCTCGTCATACCAGAAGATGTAGGCGCCCTGCGCGTCGCCCCCTGAGCCCTCTGACGCCGTCCCCGACCGGGTGACCTTCCCGTCTACGACGCTGCTGAAGATCTCCTGCCCGTCGTAAGAGTAGATCGTTATGTACATCCGAGTCGCGGTGAAGTCCTGGATGCTCCGACGTATGCGGTTCTGTGTCTCGTTGCGGCAACCGGCGAGCAACACTGCCAGCGCCACCAGGAGGAACAACAAGGTTCTCCTACGCACGCGATACCTCCAAAGAAGCGCACTGACGGCTGTTCATGTCACGGATGGTAGCGCGTCACCGGTGAGTATGCCTCCTACGTAAGTATGGGGTCCTTTAGTCTATGGCGCTCAAGTTATGTATCATCGCCTCGTGAGTAGCAGCCGTAGAGATCCGTACGACGTTATCGGCGTCTCGCGCGACGCCGACGCCGACGAGATCAAGCGTGCTTTCCGCCAGAGGGCGATGCAGTACCACCCCGACCGCAACCCCGGCGACGAGGCGGCGGAGGAGCGCTTCAAGGAGCTCTCCGAAGCGTACGCGCTGCTACGAGACCCAGAGACGCGCGCCCGCTACGACCGCTACGGGCACGCGACGAGCGGCCAGACCGCGACGCCCACGTACACCAGCGAGCAGTGGCGAGAGATGTTCAACGAGGCCGAGATCCCCATCGACTGGACGCGTATGACGGCCGGCGGGGGCACGGGCAACGTGATGTTCGACGCTCTCTTCGGCATGGTGACAGGCATGCTGAGGGGCAGCGGGCTGTTGCC
>CAZMFX010000087.1:0-10831 GCA_964565625.1 uncultured bacterium | reverse complement strand
CAACATCGCGCTCGAGGACGGCGAGGTGGACGAGGCCATCGAGTTCTACGGGCGTGCGCTGAAGATAAACGACGAGTTCGCCAACGCCCACCACAACATGGGTGTCGCGCTGCGGCGCAAGGGTCACGTCGCGAAGAGCGTGAGGCAGCTGAGGCGCGCGCAGCGCCTGGCTTACAGGCAGGACGCGGCGGCCGCGCGGGAGAGCTTCACGGGCGGCATGAAGGGCCGGCGGGCCGGCTCGGTCCTGAAGTGGGTGCTGTGGGTCGCCATCGGCGCCGCCGTGTGGTGGGTGCTCAGGTCGCAGGGGATCATCTAGGACCATGTGACGTCCCGGCTCGCCTTGCCGGCGACCGGAACGACGCTCACTCCTCGAGGAGCTGCTTCAGCACCATGTCGATCTCTGCGTCCTCCAGGCGCCTTAGGGACATGTCTCCCTGAGCCTCGTCCAGCACGCGGCCGAGCTCGTCCAGTACTACGACGTCCTCTACGGACACCAAACGCCTTATCAGCTCGTACTGCTTGAGTTCGACCTCCGCCTGAGTCGGCACGTTGGGTAACCCTCCCACCAGAGAGGTTATGCCGCCCGGATGAAAGGGCGCGGTGAGGTGTGTACCAGGTCACGATTGGCCTGCGGCCAGACCTTGCTTAACTACTCCACCGTCACGCTCTTAGCCAGGTTGCGTGGCTGGTCGACGTCGCGCCCCAGGGCGACGGCGACCTCGTAAGCGAGGAGCTGCAGCGGGACGGCGTTGACCACCGGCGAGAGCAGCTCGTGGACGGTCGGGACCCGTATCACCTCGTCCGCGTGCTGGGACACCGTCGCGTCGCCCTCGTTGGCCACGACGATCAGGCGGCCGTCGCGCGCCCTCACCTCCTGCAGGTTGGAGACCGTCTTGTCGTAGACATGAGACGCCGTCGCTACCGCCACCACCGGCATGTGCTCGTCGATCAGCGCGATGGGGCCGTGCTTCATCTCACCCGTCGGGTACGCCTCCGCGTGGATGTAGCTGATCTCCTTGAGCTTCAGGGCGCCCTCCATGGCGGTCGGCACGTTCACGCCCCGGCCGAGGTAGAGCGCGCTGCGGGCCGTGAGCATGGTCTTCGCGACGCGCGCCGCGTCTTCCCTGCCGCCGAGCGCCCGCTCGACCAGCTTGGGCAGCTCGCGCATGCCGTGGACCAGCTCGCGGGCCAGGTCGTCATCTACGTGACCACGTTCACGCCCCAGCCACAGCGCCAGCAGCGAGAACGCCGCGACCATCGCCGTGTATGCCTTCGTGCTGGCGACGCCGATCTCGGGCCCGGCGTGGATGTAGAGGACGTCGTCGGCCTCGCGTGAGAGCGTTGAACCCTTCACGTTGAGGATCGCGAGGGTGCGCGCGCCCCGACGCTTGGCCTCGCGCATGGCCTCGAGCGTGTCTATGGTCTCGCCAGACTGCGACACCGCGACGCAGAGCGTGCGCTCGTCGACCACCGGCTGCGAGTACCGGAACTCGCTGGCGACGACCGTGGTGGCGGGGAGGCGCGCCAGGCGGCCGAGGAGAGCCTCACCGACCATCCCAGCGTACGAGGCGGTGCCCGCGGCCGTCACGACGACTTTGTCTATGCCGTGCGGGTCGAGGCTCAGGCCAAGGTCTACGCCCATGCCGTCGCCCGTGAAGCGCCCGAAGAGGGTGTTCTGCAGAGACGTCGGCTGCTCGTATATCTCCTTGAGCATGTAGTGCTCGAAGCCGCCCTTCTCCGCAGCCTCCGCGTCCCAGTCGATGGTCGTGGGCTCGCGCTCCACCGGCCGCCCCGCCAGGTCGGTGATGGTGACCCCGTGCGCCGACAGGACGCCCACGTCGCCGTCCAGCAGGTAGATGACGTCGCGGGTGTACGGCAACAGGGCGGGCACGTCGCTCGCCAGGTAGGTCTCAGCGTCTCCCAGGCCTATGACGAGCGGGCTGGTGTTGCGTGCGGCGACCAGCACGTCGTGGTCTACGTGCGTCACGACGAGCGCGTAAGCGCCCTCCACCTCGCCGAGGGCTGCCCGCACCGCGCCTGGCAGGTCGCCGAGCACGGCGTAGTGCTCCTCTATGAGGTGAACGAGCACCTCAGTGTCCGTGTCTGACGCGAAGACGTGGCCGGCGGTCTTCAGCCGCCGCTTCAGCTCCACGTAGTTCTCGATGATGCCGTTGTGGATCACGGCCATGCGGCCGTCCTCAGAGAGGTGAGGGTGGGCGTTCACGTCGTTCGGCTTCCCGTGGGTCGCCCAGCGCGTGTGGCCAAGGCCGATGCCGCCCACAGGTAGGTCGCTCGCCACCGCGTCCTTGAGCGCCTGCAGCTTCCCGGCGCGCTTGACGGCGGACAGCGTGCGCACAGGCGCCGCCTGGTCCGTCACGACCAGGCCCGCCGAGTCGTAACCCCTGTACTCGAGGCGCGTTAGGCCGTCGAGGATGACGTCAGCCGCTTGCCTGCCGCCTACGTAACCGACGATTCCGCACATGGGAACGTCCTTTCGGTTCGCTTATAGGTTCGGTTTGTTCGGATGCGTGTCCGGCATGCGGGTGCCCAGGCCCGCGTGCCCGAAGCCGGCGCCGCAGCACCCGCATGCGGCGCGTGCGTCGGCGATGACTGTCGTTGCCTTCCACCCCGGACGGTTCACGAGTGAGGGGGTGCTTCTCAGGAGGGGCCCGCAGACTTACTCTCGCGCTTTCACCGGCAGGAACTCGTTCCTCCGGCTATCCCCCGGCGTCTCTCCGCTCGTGTGCGAGCTTCAAAGACCCGGCGGCCCTCCACCTCGTCACCAACCGCGACCTGGCGCGACCCGTAAAGGTCTCCTGCCTTGCGGCTGGGCTTGCGCTTCCTCGTGGTCCTCTCGTTTTGGGCTTGGCTCCTCCTCGTCTGGCGCGGCTATCGCGCCGGTCCAGTCGGCCGAGGCCCTTACTGCTGGGTCCAGGGCTCGCCGACCACCAGCCAGGCGTGCAGCCCGCCGTATACGCGCTGCTGCGTGGCCGAGTACTGCTCCTTGGGGAGCAGCGGATAGAACAGGATAGTCCGGCCCATCGTGATAAGCGGTGAGGACTGCAGCGTCGTCGCGACGCTGGTCGGGAGGTTCCTCGGCGGGTAGAAGATCTCTGCCGGGTTGGTGGGGTTGCGCTGGAGCGGCAGCGACGTTATGAGGGCGACGACGAGAGCTATTCCCAGCGCCCCGCCGCCGACGCCGCCGAGCACCTGGTACGGCCACACTGCGCCGCGTCCGGGGTTGTATAGGCGCCTGCCGAGAAGCCCTAGGGCCACGCCCAACGCCAGTCCGAACGCCGCCGCCAGCCACGGGTTCCCCTGGCCGACACCCAGCAGGACGCGCAGCAGGAGCACGCCGCCGACACCGACGAAGAACCCTATGAGCTTGCGGTGGGCCCCCGCAGCGACGAAGGTCGCGAGGACGAGAACCAGCAGGACGTCGACCCAGGTGATCACGCCCGGATATCGTATCCAGCGTCCCTCACAGCGCTGATGACATTCACCATAGCCGCGTCCACCTCGGCGTCTGTCAGCGCCCTGTCCTCCGCCCTGAACCTGAACCTGAGGGCGACGCTGCGCATGCCCGCCGCCAGCTGCGACCCGGCGTAGACGTCGAACGGTTCGAGGGACACGAGCATGGGGCCCGCCGCACCGGCGCACAGCGCGCGCAGCCTGGCGTACGTGACGTCGGCCGGCGCGATTATCGCGAGGTCGCGCTCGGCGTGCGGTTGGCGGCTGAACTCCTCGAACCGCACGCTTCCGTTCGCGAGCGGCAGAGCCAGCTCGGCGAAGTACGTCGGCGGCAGCTCGTACGCGGCCTCGACCTCAGGGTGCAGGCGGCCGGCGTGGCCGATCGCCTCTCCCTGCCAAGTGACGCGCGCGCTGACTCCCGGGTGGAACTGAGCGTGCTCGTGAGGCGTCAGGTCCAGCGTGGCTCCGGCAAGCTGGGCCAGTTCCTCGAGTCGCCCCTTGAAGGCGTAGAAGTCGCCTTGCACGTCATCGCGCCATGCTCCCAGGGCGCTGGGGCCGCGCATCAACAGGCCGAGGCGTTCCTCCTCGCGCTCCAGGAAGACGCGGCCGACCTCGAAGAGAGCCAGCGCCTCCTCGCCCCTGTTCGCGACCTCGGCGCCGAGAAGCCCGGTCAAGAGCGACGTGCGCAGGACGGCCCTGTCTGCGCCCTGCGGGTTCTCGATGTGGGATACGGCCTCCGGCGCACGCGAGCGCGCCAACTCTGACTCGCCGGTGAAGACGTAAGTGATGGTCTCCTGGAACCCCATCGCCGCGAGGCGCTGCTTCAGGAGCCGGTGGGTGGGGTCGGTAGCGGGCGGTACGAAGCGCATGGAAGGGACGGTGGAGCCGATGTGCTCGTAACCGTGCAGCCGCGCCACCTCCTCGACGAAGTCCTCCTCGATCGTCAGGTCGTAGCGCCAGCTCGGCGGCGTGACCCGCCAAGCGCCGCCCTCGTCCTCGTCCACGACGCAGCCGAGGCGCCGAAGGTACGTCGACTGCCGCTCCGGCTCGACGTCGAACCCCATGAGGAAACCGACGCGCGCCGGCCTGAACGGCACGCTGGGCCTGGTGACGTCGTCGCCGACGGCGGTGATGCCCGCGTGGACGGTGCCGCCCGACACCTCGGCGATGAGGTATGCCGCCCTGGCCGACGCGAGTGGCTGCAGGTTCGGGTCCACCCCGCGCTCGAAGCGCGTGCGGGCGTCCGTCACGAGCTTGTGCCTCTTCGCCGTGCGTCGCACCGTCACGGGGTCGAAGAGGGCGACCTCGAGGGCGACGGTCGTCGTGTCGTGCCTGACGCTGTCGTGCAGGCCGCCCATCACGCCTGCCAGGCCGATCGCGTCGCTGGCGGCGTCACCCTTTCCAGGGGTGGCTATGACCAGGTCCTCGGGGGACAGGTCGACCACCTGCTCGTTGAGCAGTTCGAGCCGCTCGCCCATGCGCGCGCGCCTCACCTGCACGGTGCCGTTCGTGAGGGCGCGCATGTCGTACGCGTGTGACGGTTGGCCCAGCTCGAAGGTGACGTAGTTGGTTACGTCCACCACGTTGTTCCTGGGACGCAGTCCCAGCGCCGCCAACCTGTGCTGCAGCCAGATGGGGCTCGGCGCCACGCGCACGCCGTCGATGCGCCGGAGCGTGAAGCGCGGCGAGCCCTTCTCGTCCTGCACGTCGAGGCTGAGGCCGTCGTCGAGCGTCGGGTCTCCCAGCTCGAGCCCGGCAGACGGGTGGCGCACCTTCCAGCCGAGCTTGGCCGCGAGGTCGCGCGCCACACCCAGCACCGAGAAGGCGTCGCCACGGTTGGGCGTTAGCTCCAGTTCGATCACCGTCTGAGCCGGCCACAGCTCGGCCAGCGGCGAGCCAGGCGTCACGTCGGCACCGAACTTGACGATCCCGGCCGCGGAGTCGAAGAGCCCGAGCTCGCGCGGGCTGGCGAGCATCCCGTCGCTCTCCACCCCATGGATCGCGCGCACGCTTATCTCGCCCGGCACGCCAGGCAGGCGCGCTCCCGGCCGCGCCAAGGCGCTGAGCATGCCTGGAGCGACGTTGGGCGCCCCGCAGACGACCTGGAGCGTGGCCCCTGGCACCGACACGTCGACCCGCTTCAGGCTCGTGCCCTCGATGGGATCCACCTGGTCGACGCGGCCGACAAGCACACCCTCCGGCGCGGCAGGCAGGTGATGCACCGTCTCTACGGAGAGGCCAAGGCCCGAGAGCAGGTCGGCCAGCCGCCCGACCTCCGGTAGCTCCTCGTCGAAGAGCGCCTGCAGCCAGACGAGAGGCACCCTCACGGGCGCACGCCCCCGCCCACGCGCCGGCTCACAGGCTGCCCCTGAACTGCCTCAGCACGCGCAGATCGCCCTGGTAGAAGTAGCGGATGTCTGGCACGCCGTACGGCACCATGGCCAGCCGCTCTATCCCGAAGCCGAAGGCGAAGCCGGTGACGCCCTCGTAGCCCACGGCCTCGAAGACTTTAGGGTGCACCATGCCGCACCCGCCCAGCTCGAGCCATTCCTCCTTGCCGGTGCGCGGGTTGGTCCACCAGATCGCGAACTCGGCGCCGGGCTCGACGAAGGGGAAGTACGTAGGCAGCAGCCTCGTCCTCGTGCCATCACCCATGAGCGCCCGCGCCATCTCCTCGATGGCGCCCTTGAGGTCTGCCATCGTCACGCGCTCGCCGACGACCAGCGCCTCCAGCTGGTTGAACTGGGCCTCGTGCGTGGTGTCTACGGCCTCGTTGCGGAAGACCTTGCCGGGCACCACCACCTTGAAGGGCGGCTTGTGTGACTCCATGTAGCGCACCTGCATGGGGCTCGTGTGCGTCCTGAGCAGCCGGCCGTCAGTGGTCCAGAACGTGTCCTGCGTGTCCCTGGCCGGGTGCTCGGGCGGGAAGTTGAGGGCGCCGAAGTTGTAGTGGTCCGTCTCGAGCTCCGGGCCGGTCACGACCTCGTAGCCCAGCGAGACGAAGACGTCGAGGAGCCGGTTCGTCACGAGCGTAAGCAGGTGAAGCCCGCCTCCGGGTCTCCTCGTGCCGGGCAGCGTGACGTCGAGGGACTCCGCACGCAGCTGGGCGGCGACCGCCTCCCTGTCGAGCTCGGCGTGGCGCTCCTCCAGCGCCGCCTCTATCGCCTGCTTCAGGGCGTTTATCTCCTGCCCGCGTGCGCGTCTCTCCTCGGGCGCCAGCGCACCGAGCTCCTTGAGCCGCGCGGTGATGACGCCCTTCCGGCCGAGGAGCCTCACCCTCGTCTCCTGCAGGGCGCTCAGGTCGGGCGCCGAGCGGATCTGCGCCAGCTCGCTGTCCAGGTCGAGGCCCTGCTGCTGTCCATCGACGTCGTCCACGTTCCCCTCATCTCTCCAAAGAGAACACCACCGCCTTGACCGGCAGTGGTGTCCGAGCGCGTGACCTGGAAGGTACGCGCCTAGCAGGTAAAGAAGGCGGAAGCCACGGGGCTTCTCATGGGGCCGAGTCTATGCGCGCCCTTCCGCGGGTGTCAACGCGCGAGCCGCCATGCAGACGGCGTCAGGAGATGCCGTGCGGGTCCTGCTCCGGCAGCTCGAAGAGGTCAACTAGCCACGCGTCTCCGGTGTAGAAGGTGTCGAACGACAGCGTGGAGACGGCGTTGTCACCGCCCCAGGCCGCGGCCGCCTCCGCGTCCGGGAAGGGCCCCACGAGCCTCGCGCCGCCGTCGTACTCGGTCGGCGGCACCGGGGTCATCACCTCGAGGCGGGCGCCGTGCCTGTCGCGCACCTCGCGCGCCATCGCGTGCCTGCGGCGCCACTCCGGACGTCCGACGAGCTCGAAGAGCTTGTCACGCAGCCGGCCCATCTCCTCCTGGCTGGGAGCCGGCTCGAGCATGAGGCTAACGGGCTCCTCGCCGCTGCGGTAGAGGACAGAGCCCGGGAACATGACGTGCAACACCCCCTCGGCGATGCCGGCGAGGTCAGCGGTCGCGCGCACCGCCTCGCGCGCCGACTCGCCGGGCAGTGGTCCGTCGTCGCCAGGGCTCATGCCAGCAGGTTAGCGGACTCTCGCCGCCCCAAACCTAGGGGTGTTCCCCCATTCGCTCGACCGCCCGCAAGCAGCATCCTCTTCTCGTGCGCCGCCCAGGCGGCGCCGAGAGGAGCCCATGATGTCGAAGAGACATGCGAGATCGACAGGCTTGGTCGCGCTGATGTTCGTGTTGATGGCCGCCGGAGCGTTCGCGCAGGAGCCTGACCCCATGGCGGGCACGACGGTCGAGGCGCTAGGGAGCTTCGCGCCGAGCGCCGCCTCCGACAAGGCGCTCCTGCTGCTGCGCATAACGATGGAACCGGGCGCAGCGATACCGTTCCACCAGCACCCAGGAGCGGTCGTTGTCACGGTCCAGTCCGGGACGTTCGGAACGGAGTTCGGGGAAGGCGAGGGCACCCTCACCCGCTCCGACGGCACGACAGAGACGGTGAGCGCGGGCGGCACGGCGACGATGCAGGCCGGCGACACGCTCGCTTACGAGGGCGCCGTCCACACGATGGTCAACGAGGGCGACGACCAGGTAGTGCTGCTCGTATCGGCCCTGCTCGACCCGAACCAACCCGGCTTCATGTTCATGGACATGTAGTTCGAGCTCACCCTGCAGATGATCAAGCGAGTCATAGAGGCGGCCGCGGCGCTGGCACTGCTGGTGCCGCCGGCCGCCTCGGTCGCCACGGGTGGGCTTGCGGGCGGGGCACCCCCCGACAGCCTTCACGCCCAAGCCTGGCGCGTCCGCCAGACGGCGCTCGATCGTGGCTTCGCGCCCCTGCCGGCGGCGCCGCTCGTCCGACCAGAGCTCGTCGAGCTGGGGCGCATGCTCGCTTTCGACCCGATCCTCAGCGGCAACCGCGACATCTCGTGCATGACCTGTCACCATCCGTCGACGGGCACAGGTGACGGGCTGAGGTTGAGCATCGGCACGGGCGGTGTTGGCTTGGGCCCGGACAGGCGCAACGCTGCCGGCCTCACGATCGGGCGCAACAGCCCTGCGCTCTTCAACCTCCAGGCCTCGCATCCGCTCTTCCTCGACGGCCGCGTCGGGCTGGACGCCGGCGGCTACCACACCCCGGTGGGGCCCCTCCTCACGGACGACATGGCCTCGACCCTCGAGTTCGGTGCGCCCTCTGCCCTGCCGCTGATCCCAGTGCTCTCGAGAGACGAGATGCGCGGCTACGGCTCCAACGAGCTTGCCGCGCTGCCGTCGGACGACGCCGCCGCCATATGGGCGGGCCTCATGGCCAGGCTCGGGCAGGTCCCGGCGTACGTCAGGCTGTTCGAGGCCGCCTACCCCGGCGAGGACTTCGAGTCCATGACGTTCGCCCACGCCTCCAACGCCATAGCCGGCTTCCTTCTGGCAGACCTGTCCTTCTCGGACACGCCCTGGGACAGGTTCCTGGCGGGGGACTTGGACGCCCTGTCCTCACCGCAGCTGGATGGCGCCGAGCGGTTCCTCGACCTCGCCTGTTCCGAGTGCCACTCCGGCCCGGCGCTAACGGACGGCGAGTTCCACAACGTCGCGTTGGCGCAGATCGGCCCCGGGTTGGGCGACGGGCCGCGGGGCAACGACGACTACGGCCGCTTCAGGGTGACAGGCGACCCGGCCGACCGGTACGCCTTCCGCACGCCCGCCCTGCGCAACGTCGAGCTGACCGCCCCGTACGGCCACGCCGGCCAGTTCCTCGACCTGTCGGAGTTCGTCGCTCACTACGGCGACTCCGCTGCGGGCCTGCGAGCGTACGTTGACGAGCCCATGCCCGGCCTGGCTCCCCTCCACAACGCAGACGCGGTGCTCGCGACCCGCGATGAGCTGCTCGACGGCGTGGAGCTGAGCGATGAGGACGTCGCCAAGCTGACCGCGTTCATGCTCGCGCTAACCGACGACGCCGCCCGCGACCTGACGTACCTCGTGCCTGCCTCCGTGCCGAGCGGGCTGCCGGTGGCGTCGCGGTCCAGTCGACGGTGAGGCGCCGCGGGCCCTACGTGGGCAGCGCGCCGCAAAGCGGGAGCCGGGCTTCGACGTGGGGGCCGCGCAGCCACAAGTGTTTTTTGGAACGACGCGCGTTCTGCGCCACTATGTCCTACACCGATGGTCCCTACATCTGACGGCCATTCACCACGGCCCACGTGACGCCCAACTATCGGCGCCAGCCATAGTGGCACCTACCGCCGAAAGACACATGTGCGCGGACGGGCGCACCGCAAGGTAACCACCTACTTTCGGCGCCAGCCATAGTGGCATCCGTGAAGAAAAGACACCTGCGCGGGCGGACGGCACCACCGTCATACGGACGCACAAGCACCGCCAGCCGACGGGGCGCGCAGACGGCCCGCGCGGCCGCCGCGCGACCCTCAACCCCGTAGCCGCGGCGTTTGCAGGAGACGGTCAGCAGGGGCTAAGATACGGGGCGGACAACATCCCGACAGGCGCGGGTGGGTTCGGTAGACCCGCCCGTTTTCGTTGGGATGCCCGGAGGTTTGGGTGGACCTGAAAGATGCGGCAAGCGAGGTGCTAACGCCCCTCGGCTACGAGGTGCTCGAGCTCGACGTGAGCGCCACCGGCCGCACCCGCCGCGTCCTCCTGAGGATCGACCGGCTGGATGAGGCGGTCGTGACCGTGGACGACGTCGCCAGGGCCTCCGAGGTGTTCGGACTCGAGCTCGACCGGCTCGACCCGTTCCCGGACCAGTACAGGCTCGAGGTCGAGTCTCCGGGTTCGAAGCGCCCGCTGTTCACGGCGCGGCACTTCGAACGGTTCTCCGGCCTCCTCGTCAAGTTCCGGGCCCGGGGCGAAGCGTTCACCGGGCGCGTCGAAAGGGTCGATGGCGAGAGGGTGACGTTCCTCGTCAAGGGCGAGGAGATCACCTTCGCGCTCAGCGAGATCGAGCAGGCACGTCTGGCCGAGTGGCCGGACACGCCCCGCTAGGCCTGCTCGGAGAACAGGAGAGCGTCGCGCGCCACATGGCACGCGGCGGACAAGTCGGGTGCGGGGCGACAACCGAATAGTGAGGTGTAAGGCAAGTGAACAAAGAGTTCGTAGACGCGCTGAACATGTTGGCTGCGGAGCGCAACCTGAGCAAGGAGCAGCTGCTCCATGACCTCGAGGACGCGCTGTCGCAGGCGTTCGAGCGCAACATCATGCCGGGCAAGCAGATCGAGGTCGAGCTGGATACCGAGACCGGCGAGATGGAGATAGTCGTCATCCGCAAGGTCGTGGAGACCGTCGAGGAAGAGCAAGAGGACACTCAGATCTCCCTGGAGGAGGCCCTCGAGCTGGACGACGAGGTCGAGGTCGGCATGGAGATGGAGTTCCCG
>CAZMFX010000086.1:0-10952 GCA_964565625.1 uncultured bacterium | reverse complement strand
CTCCGAGCGTTCGTAACGCCGCACTAGGGGTGGGAGATGGAGCAGGTAACCGGATACATCCTCGTCGTGATGGGTCTCGTGCTGTGCATCGCTCAGTCGTTCGCGATGCTGCGGGACATTTTCGCTCCGCGTCCGCCGGCGGCGGCGGACGCCGTCAAGCTGCCCATCGAGGACATCGTCAAGCTGTTGCTCGAGAAGCTACCGGCAGCGGCGCTGGGCGTGCTGTTCGTGTGGCTGGGCTCGGCGATCCTGGGGTGGCTGGCCTGAGGTCAGCTGGCTGCCGGCGCAGTCAGTTGGCGGAGGTAGGCGCCCGTGCCCGTATCGTGACTGCCGCAGCGGCGAGGGGCCTTCGGTGGGTGGTCGATACGCCAACGCTCGGGTTGCGCGACCGACATGCGGTCGAGGATGGAGCGCGCCGCTCCCGGGCCATGGGGTTCACGGGCAAGTTCGCCATCCACCCGGCTCAGGTCGCGGACATACACACAGGCTTCGCTCCCACACCCGCGGAGGTGTCGTGGGCCCGCACGGTCCTCTCGGGCCGCTCCGCGACGTCCGGTGCTACCAGGGCAGGCGCCTCGGCCGACAAGCAGACCGCCACCTCGGGCGAACAGATGGTGGACGAGGCGGTGGTCAGGCAGGCGCGCCGGCTGTTGGGGGATGTCGTCGAGGAGTAGAGGGTGACCCGCTAGCGGCGGCGCGGTGTGATGCCTGCCGTGCTGGATAGCGGCTGTCGCGCGCGGAGACTGACGGACATACGCACTGACAGACACCCGCACTTGACATGGCTCGAGCGCCCGCCTACACTTCCGGCACATAGTTAGTAAAACTTATTTACTAGCCCGTTACAGAACAGTGGAGAACGGGCTAGCCGCAGGAGGTGAGCCTGACCCGTAACGTCGACGACGAACCTGTCGCCCGAAGCGCCGGCACGCTCCCGTGCTTCGGAACGTGGCGGCGCCCGCCAGACCGGCACCGCACGCCAGTTGGAGGAAAGATGAAGAGAAGGCTCCTGCTAGCAGCCTGCACGCTGGGCGTCATCGGCATGATGTCGATGGCTTCCGCGCAGCGGACGCTCGAGATCTACATCACCGGCCTGACAGAGGACACGATGGCCTGGTTCCAGGAAGAGGCCTTCCCGGCCTTCCAGGAGCAGCACCCTGACGTGCAGCTCGAGATCCTCACCGGCGGTTGGGGCGACTTCGATGCCGCGGTGGCCGGATGGATCACCACCGGGTCGGGGCCAGACATCGTGTACCTGGGATCCGAGTACGCCGCCCAGTACGGACCACTCCTGGCCGACCTCGACCCATACCTGGGAGATTGGGACGGCCTCTCCGCCTTCCTCCCGGCTGCCCTCGACGTTTCCACGTACGACGGCCACCTCGTCGGCCTGCCGCTCCTCATGAGCCCGCGGCCCATCTTCTACCGCACGGACCTCGCCGCCGACGCTTCCGCCATCCCGCCGCTGACCTTCGAAGACGCGCTGGCGTTCACGGCGGCCAACTCGAGCGTCGCGGACGGCGCCATGACGCAGATGGGCTTCATGGACATCGGCTCGGCGCTGTTCGACGCTCAGGAGTTCATCGGTTACATCTGGAGCGCCGGCGGCGAGCTGTACCACGAGGACGGCAGCAGCGCGTTCGACAGCCCCGAGACGGCGGAAGCCCTCCAGTTCATGTACGACAGGCGCCGCGCCGTGATGCCATCAGAGATGACAGCAGGCCTGCCGCCCATCGAGGGCTGGCCCATCGCATCGAACCTCGTGGTGAGCGGGATCTTCCCCATGTGGAACATGCCGCCGACCAGCGACCCGCTGTGGCAGTCGATCGAGCTTGGCCCGTACCCGGCAGGCGCGGGCGGCGAGCCCCTCATCCAGGTGTTCACGGACTGGCTCTCGGTTCCGGCCTACGTGGAAGACGTCGAGCTGGCCACCGAGTTCCTCAAGTTCATCACCAGCCGTGAGAACGCGATCGCGCTGAGTCAGGTCGCCGGTTTCACGCCAACGCGCACGGACGCCTGGGAGGAACTGCGCGCCGATCCGGTATGGAACGAGATGCTCGACATGGCCGTCGAGTACGGACGCGCCTTCTCAGACATCCGCGCCAGTGCGGAGCTGAGGCCTTTGATCGTCGAACAGGTGATGCTGTACATGACGGACCAGCAGAGCCTGGAGGACACGCAGACCTTCCTCAAGGAGGAGTACGACGCGATCCTCGAGGACATGGGGTACCTCTAAGTAGAGGCCATGGCGCATCTCTGAGCAGCTAGCCAACGGTCGCCGGTGCCCGCGGGGGGCGGGGCCGGCGACCGAGGCTAGGCGGCTCGTACCGCGCTGGTTCACAAAGGAAGGAAGAGATGGACGCGGCCGTCGCTGCCCGGCTTCACAACCTCTACTGGTCGGTCGGCACCGTCGCGTTCATCATCGTCGGCAGCGCCGGTGTCGGGTACCTTGCCCGCTTCGTCGCCAGGCTCCGCGGCGCCAGCGCCACGCTCCAGCGACGCACCTTCTGGGGCTACGCCATGGCGTCGCCCTGGATCCTCGGCTTCCTGATCTTCGTGCTGGGGCCTTCGGTCGCGTCGCTCTACTACTCGTTCACCGACTACCGCTTGGGCAGGCCGCTCGAGTGGATCGGTCTGGAGAACTACCAGACCCTGCTCTCGGGCGCCGGGGCCCACGGCCGGCGGTTCATGCAGGCGATGGCGAACTCGTTCTACTACGCCGTCGTCGGCGTTCCACTCCAGATCGTGACGGCGCTGCTCATGGCCATGCTCCTGTCTCGTCCGATACCAGGCATGAGCGTCTTCAGGCTCATCTTCTACGTGCCCGTGATCCTTGCGGGCGGGCCGGCGATCCTCCTCGCCTGGCGCTACATGCTCGCCAGCAACGGCGGGTTCATCAACGTCAGCCTTCAGTCGGCCTCGCAGACCGTGCCCGGCTTCGACACCATCTACCGCGGCTTCATCTATCTGACCGAATCGTTCAACGCCTTCTACGCCGCTGCCTCTCGCGGCGACCCAGTCGGCCCCCTCATGTACACGTTCCCCGCCGCGCTTCTTGCAGGCCTGTGCGTGGCCTTCGCGCTCCTGCCGCGCGACAGCGCCAGGCGGATGGCGCGGACGGTGCTGGAGATCACCGCCGGACTGCTGGCGGTCGTCGTGCTGCGGCTCGCCATCATCGGAGAGCTGCAGGTGCTATCGCCGCTCAGGCTCGGCTGGGACAGGGTCCGCACCTGGGTAGAGCTGGCGACCTTCCGCTCGTCCCTGCGCTCGCCGGGTGACCTCGATTACCTGACGAACGGGTACTCGGCACACGCGCCATCGCCTTTGTGGCTGCTCGTGGCGCTGGCGATCGTGGCGGCCATGGTGGCGGGAGGGAGACTGCGCGGTGACCTCGCCCGGTGGGTGCCCGGGATCGTCGCTGTGTTCGCCGGCCTCCTGTTCGTCGGGTCCTCGCTGGACGGGGCGCTCTACTTCAGGGCGTTCGACGTCGCGGCGGCAGAGACAGGGCAGGTTCATCACCACTTCGCCCTGTTCCGTCAGGTGAGCGCCAGCTGGCCGGGCCCGAACCGCGTCCCGCTGTGGCTCTCCAACGAGCTCTGGTCCAAGCCCTCGCTCGTCCTGATAACCGTGTGGAGCAGCGGGGCAGCGATGCTCATCTTCCTGGCGGCGCTGAAGGGCGTACCGCGTGTGCTGTACGAGGCCGCAGAGGTGGACGGCGCTGGCTCGTGGCAGCGCTTCTGGCGGGTGACCCTGCCGCTCATCACGCCGGCGCTGTTCTACAACGTGGTGATCGGGCTGATCGCCGCCCTGCAGACGTTCGAGGCCGTCTACCTTATCCAGACTCAGCAGACGGAGCAGAGCCTCTCGTCCGCGGCCTACTTCCTGTTCGTGCGGACCTTCAACCAGCTCGAGATCGGCCAGGGAGCTGCCGCGAGCTGGATCCTCGCGGTCATAATCGTGCTGCTCACGGCGGCCCAGTTCCGCTACAGCCGTTGGGTGCACTACGGATGAGGAGGGGCATCGGCGTCTTCCTGCTGTACGCGGTGCTCGTTGGCGCCTCGGTTTTCTTCCTGTTCCCGATGGCCTGGATGACGGGCACATCCCTCAAGTCCATCGAGGAGGTGCAGCAGCCGCAACTCTCCCTCATGCCCGAGGATCCGCAGTGGTCGAACTACACGGAGCTGATCGCGGAGAAGAACTTCTTCAGGGCATACGGCAACAGCATCTTCATCACCATCGTCGTGCTGCTCGGCACGGTCTCCAGCCTGGCCGTGGTGGCGTTCGCGTTCTCCAGGCTGAGGTGGCCGGGCCGCAACGTGGTGTTCGCCATCATGCTGGGCACCCTCATGCTGCCCGTGCAGGCGACGCTGGTGCCGCAGTACGTCATGTTCTTCGAGCTTGGCTGGCTGCGAACGTTCAACCCGATAACGCTGCCCGGCTTCTTCGCGGGTGGGGCAGCGCTCGTGTTCCTGCTGCGTCAGTTCATGATGACGCTACCCACAGAGCTCGACGAGGCAGCCGAGATAGACGGCGCCAACCCGCTGCAGCTCTTCTGGTACGTGGTGCTGCCCCTGTCGCGGCCCGCCGTCGCCACCGTGACGGTCTTCCTCTTCGTCGCGCAGTGGAACAACCTCGTGCAGCCGCTCCTCTACCTGCAGAAGGCCGAGCTCTTCACGATGCCCATCTACGTCGCCCAGAAGCACAACCTGCAGGAGTCTCCCATCCCATGGCAGGACATCATGGCGGCCAGCGTCCTGTTCGTAATCCCCGTCCTTGTCGTGTTCCTGCTCACCCAGCGCTACTTCGTAGAGGGCATCTCCCTCACGGGATCGAAGGGCTGAGGGCGTGGCGCACTGCCTGGTCAGCTTCCGCGGCCTGGAGGCGCCCGACTGGGTCCTCTCGGCTCTGCGCGACGGGCGCGTGCCGGGCGTGTGCCTGTTCGCGTTCAACTTCGCGAGCATCGAGCAGTTCCAGGCGCTGACGCGGTCGTTGCACGAGGCGGCACGCGAAGGTGGCCAACCCAGCCCGTTCGTAGCCATCGACCAGGAGGGCGGCCAGCTCATGGCCATCCAGGGCGGCGCCACCGAGCTGCCGGGGAACATGGCCCTGGGGGCGACCCAGTCGCCAGAGCTGGCGCGGGCGACCGGCCGGATACTGGGCACCGAGCTTTCCGCCCTGGGCGTGAACATGAACCTCGCGCCGGTCCTCGACGTCGCCAGCCGGCCACAGAACCCCGTCGTCGGCCTGCGTTCCTTCGGAGACGACCCGGAACTGGTCTCGCATCTGGGGGCGGCGATGGTGGCCGGGATGCAGGAGGCTGGCGTGCTTGCCTGCGCGAAGCACTTTCCCGGTCACGGGAACACCGAGGTGGACTCCCACCATGCCGCGGCCACCGTCGATCGCACGCTCGAGGAGCTCGAGAGCCTCGAGCTGCGCCCGTTCGAGGCTGCGTTCGAGGCGGGGCTTGCGGCGGTCATGACAGCCCACGTCAGATATCCGCAGCTCGAGGACATGCCGGCGACGTTCTCGCCGGTGATATTGCGCGACCTGCTTCGCGGGCGCTGCGGTTTCGATGGCCTTGTCGTCACCGACGCGCTCGATATGCACGCGCTGGCCGAGGTTCCCGGCCCGGAGCGCGCGCGGAGGTCCCTTGAAGCCGGGGCCGACCTCGCCGTCCTCGGTCACCTTCCAGGCCAACAGGAGATCGTGGCCGACGTGGCAGACCTGTGGTTGCCTGAGTCTCTGGCGCGGATCGCCATGACGCGGGCAGCGTTGCCGGACGGGATACCGCGCGCGGTAGACCCCGCGGTCGAGTGGCTGCCCCATGCGGCTCTCGCGAGGCAGATTTCGAGCGCGGCCGTAACGGTCGTTGGCGATCCCAGCCCTCTGCCGCTCCAGCTGGCGCCCAAGGAGACTCTGGCCGTCGTGACCGTCTCCGCAGGGAACCTCACGCCAGCCGAGACCATAGGGGCCGGCGAGGTCGCCCTTGTGGAGCAGATAGGTAGCCGGCATGCGAACGTCGTGTCGGTCGGGTTCAGTTTCGGCGTGTCAGGAGCCGGTCGCGAGGCCGCGATTCTCCAGGTTATCGGTAGCGTCCGGGGTGCCCGCACGGTCCTGCTCGCCACGGTGGATGCGGTGGCAGACGATGCCCAGAGAACGTTGTTCGACGCGCTTCTTGCGGCCGGGCACGACGTGATCGTCATGGCGCTCAGGAGCCCTATGGACGTGGGCGTCCTGGCAGGGTCCAGGGTTGCGATCTGCACTTATGGCCGGCGGACGGATCAGACCGAGGCTGCTGTCGCGGTCCTGTTCGGCGAGGCTCGCGCCAGTGGGACCCTGCCCGTGAGACTTGCGGCCACGGCGGCGCCCGCGGAGCTGCCATCGTGAGCCGGTCACTGTGTGGCCGAGCCGGCCGCGCGGTACGAGCGATAACGGGTCTGCTACCCATCGTCCTGGTCGGCTTCGCATCTGCCCAAACCTCCTGGTGCGTTGCCGTCTGGTACCCATCTTCCGAGCACCCGGGGGGCGCGACGTCGATAGCTGAGAACCTCGACGTCATAGACGTCGTTCACCCGTTCTGGTTCACCCCCGACGCAGAGGGGAACCTGCTCGACAGGAGCGGCTCGAACGCGGCGGAGCAGGTTCGCATGTGGCAGGACGCCGGCCTGCTGGTGCTTCCAAGCGTCTTCAGCGGCCACTCCGCGTTCCTTTCAGAGGAGCTGAGGCCGTCCCACGTGGCTGCGATCGTAGATATCGTGGCCCAGGGCGATTACGACGGGATAGACATCGACTACGAGATGTTCCCGTTGAGCACGCGCGAGCCTTTCTCGGTCTTCGTGGAGGAGCTGTCGGCGGCGCTGCATGCGAGGGGCAGGCTTCTCGCGGTCACGGTCCACGCCAAGACCGAGGACTCACCCCCGTTCGAGGGCGCCGCTGCGCAGGACTGGCGCCGGCTGGCTGCGGCCGCGGATATCTTCAACCTGATGACATACGACTACACGAACCGCAACGAGCCGCCAGGGCCGGTCGCCGATATCGGCTGGGTCGGCAGGGTCGTGGAGTACGCGTCCTCGGTCGCGGACCCTGGAGAGGTGAGAGTCGGCCTGCCGTTCTACGGCTACAGCTGGACGCGGGCCAAGCCACCGGCCCGTGCCACGACATGGGAGTCGGCGGACCGGCTGATGAAGCAGTTCGACCTCACTCCGGCACGTGACGCGGCCAGCGGAGAGTTGATCGTGGACCTCGACGTCAGAGGCTTGCCGCGCCAGGTCGTTTACGTCGGCGACGCTCACACGCTGAGGAAGCGGATCGACGCGATGAGCGACCATCCTGTTGGTGGCGTGACGATATGGGGTCTGGGCGGAGAGGACCCCGCAGCCTGGGATGTGCTCAGGGAGGCGCGGCCCGCCGCCTGCGCGCTGGGCAGATGAGCCTGCCTCTCAACAGGCCAGCGGGCCTGGAGGGGTTGAGGCGCAACAACCTGCGCGCAGTGCTGCGCGCGCTCTACAGAGGTGAGGCGCGTTCGCGCAGCGAGCTTGCCATGGTGACCGGCCTGACCAAGCCAACCGTCTCGACGCTCGTCGCCGAGCTGATGAGCGAAGGACTGGTGACTGAACGGGGTCGCGGGGAGGCGGCTCCTGGCGGCGGCAAGCGGCCAACGCTCCTGCGTTTCGAGACCGGCGCCCGTCAGGTAGTTGGCGTTAGCGTTGGAGACGGGCAGGCTCGGGGTGTGCTCTCAGACCTGGCAGGCACCGTCAGCGCCATACACGTCACCGAGTTGGGAGGCGACCCGGAGGTCGCCGTGCTCGAGGTCGTCGCGGGCCTGCGTGCGCAACTGGACGCCAAGCTCGCATGCGTGGGGGTCGGCTTGCCCGGACCGATGAGCGCCGTGGCGATGGCGGAGAGCCTTACCGCACGCCTCGGGCTGCCCGTGCACGTGGCAGGCAGGGCAGAACTGGGCGCGCTCGGCCAACTCGCGTACGGCGGAGGGGCTGATGGCACGCTGGTCAGCGTGGTGGTCGACGACGGCGTGGAGGTCGGGGTCTGCCTCTCGGGCGGCACCTTGCACTACGGCAGCGACCTGAGCGCGCTGGCGCCCGGGCTGGGGTGGGCGACCGTCAGAGACGAGATCCGCTCCGCGCTGCGGGACCACGCGACAATCGATAGGCCCGGCGCTCTCGTCCTGGCGCTCAGGTCCGCCGCAAGCAAGGGCGAACGTATGTCGCAGCGCTTATGTGAGGACCTTGCCAGCCGGCTGGGAGCGGCGCTCGCATGGGTCGTCGCGACCCTGAGGCCCGCGCAGGTCGCTCTGGGCGGACCGTTGGCGGAGCTGGGTTCACCGTTCCTCGACCTCCTCAGGGCGGAAGCCGCCGCGAGACTGCCCGCTTGGCAGTTGTCCGACCTCGAGCTGACCGTCGCGTACACACATCAGATCTCGGCGATGGGCGCGGTGGCGCTGGCCGTGCAGCGCGAGTTGGAGTTGCTGTTCGGATGAGGGCCTGGATACTGACCAACGATTCCGGCGCCGTGTTCCAGAAGGCAGTCGTGAAGGGCGCGTCCGGGCTCCTGGAAGCCGCAGGTCGCACAACACGCGTCATCGAGATCGGGCCGCTTGCGCCGCCTACAGAACTGCCACGGGCACTGACCGGTACAGACGGCGCCCTCGTGCTGGCCTCCGCCCTTAGTGAACGGTCGCTCGCCGAACTTGACGACCGGGTTGGCGGCGTGACCCTGGTGAGTCACGTCGCGGAAGACGCTCAGATCCCAGCCGTGCTGCACGACAATGTGCAGGGCATCAGGCAGTTGGTCGAGCATCTCATAGCCGAAGGCCGCCGCTCGTTCGTCTACGTGCGCGGCGACCTGACCCAGGTCGACGGTAGGCAGCGTGAGGCCGCGTTCCGCGAGGAGGCCTTGCGACACGGGCTCGATGTCTCGGAGGCGAGGTTCCTCGAAGGCGGCTTCGTGCCGGGCGTGGCGAGTGGGTCCGTCTCCGAGCTGGTCCGGCGGGGTGAACGCTTCGACGCTGTCGTCGCCGCCGACTACCTCATGGCCATAGAGGCTATCGGCGCGTTGAGAGACGCCGGCTTGGATGTTCCCGGCCGGGTGTCCGTCGTTGGCTTCGGCGACGGCCCGGAAGCGGAGAAGGCGGGTCTCACCGTGGTCGCTGCCGATGTAGAGGAGCTGGGCAGAAGGGCCGCGCGGCAGCTGCTTGCCCAGCTGGACGGCGGACGCATAACGGGTCATACGCTCCTGTCGACGAGGCTCGTGGTGCGCGAGACGAGCACCGCATGAGTGGTGCGGCATGCTCGCGAGATGACGATGACCATGTTCAGCTGACCCCGATACACCGCTTCTGATCGGCCCACACGTGGGCCCGCCGTCCGGAGGGGGATACGAGCCGGACGGCGGGTGCTAGAGAGGACCAGCTACCCGAAGGGCCGCCGGGTAGCTGGAGAGGGAGGGTCGAGAGGGGGTGATCGGGGCCTCGAGGCTTGCAGGAGACTATCGGCGGGTCTACTCGGTGGTTTGGATAGCCTTCCGCGCCCTCATCACTACTTACGCAGGAATCTCTCCAGTGGATGCGCTGCTCAGCGCTGCATCAACGCGGTCAGCTACGTACCGCCGCCGGGCTCCTCGAACGCGTTACGACCGGCAGGTAAACCAGCGCCGCGATCGCGGTGAGGACCGCGGTCACGAGGAACGCCAGCCTGTACCCTGCGACGTCGGCGCCGGAGCCGATGATCATGCCCATCAGCCACTGCAGCAGCATCGCGCCCGCCATGCCGAAGAAGTTCACGCCTGTCATCGCCCGTCCCGTGACGTTGGCCGGGAACAGGGAGCGCACCTCGGCCACGAGCACGACGAAGTAGGAGCCGAACAGCCCGAAGAGCAGGTAGAGCAGCATCAGCGGCGCGGTTGGCAGGGCCAGCGCGAAGAGGAGCTGCAGGACGATGAACGCCGCGCCACTGCCCAGTACGACCGTCCCGCGACCTATCAGGTCAGCGAGCCAACCGCTCGCCAGGTTGCCCGCGACGACCCCGATGCCCAGCGCCACGAGCGCGTTGCCGACCTGAAGGTCGCCAAGCGAGTACAGGTCCGCCAGGTACGGACCGCCCCATAGCCCCTGGACCGCGAACATCGTGCCGACGGTGGCGAAGTTGAGGAGCGAGATCCGCCAGAAGCGATGGTCCCGGGCGATGGCCCCGAAACCGCCGTCGGCCGTGTCCCGCGAGCGCCAGTCCGTACCCGCTGGAGCGTTGCGAGCGCCGAAAGCGATGATCGCTGCGGCGAGCAGCACAACGCCCGCGCCCCAAGCGAAGATCGCGCGCCAACCCAGGTTGCCTGCGAGCCATGCCATCGGCGTGCCGGCGAGCAGAGCCCCGCTCGAGCCGATGCCAACGAGGATCCCCGAGACAGTAGCGAACCTGGTCACCGGGTACCACGAGGCGAACGCCTTCATGGCGCCCATCAGGACACCAGCGAAGCCGATGCCGAGTAGAGCCCGCGCGACGCTCAATACCAGGTACGACTCGCCGACTGAGAACAACATCGAGCCAGCTGCGGCGACCAACATGAGCACCGGCGTGACCAGGCGGGAGCCCCACCGGTCGAGGGCCGCTCCAAGCGGCAGCTGCGTCACCGCGAACGCCAGGTAGAAGAGGCTCGTCATGAAGCCTAGCTGTTCGTTTCCAAGCCCGATGTCGGATCGCAGTTCCGCGGCGATGACGGCGTTCGCCGACCGGTAGAAGTAGGACAGCAGGTACGCGAAAAGCCAGATGGCGAAGATGGAAGATGCGCGGCGCACTCGCGCAACGATACCGGCGGTGGTCAGCCATGTGTGCCGCAGCGGAGCGGACCTGGTAAGACGGCGAGGTCACGAGTCGAGCCCGAAGTCGCGAGATCTTGGACGGGCCTTGGACGGGTTCGGCTTGCTACAAGGGTCGTGGGGGAAT
>CAZMFX010000085.1:0-10969 GCA_964565625.1 uncultured bacterium | reverse complement strand
GCATGGGTCATGCCTTTGCTGTTTGGCTGGTCACCCGCATGCGGCATATGCTCGTCGCGAACGCAGGTTGGTCCAACAGTCCTCTCCCAAGGCTCCCCAGTCGGAAGCGATGTCACCGGAGGCACAATGTCAGACAACATCCAATCGGTCCTGCAAGAGTCCCGCACGTTCGCGCCGCCAGAATCGTTCAGGTCGCGCGCGCACATTCAGGACAGGGCCGAGTTCGAGCGGATGTACCGCCAATCGATAGACGACCCCGACACCTTCTGGGGTGACGCCGCCAAGGACCTGCTCCACTGGTTCGAGCCGTGGCAGCAGGTGCTCAAGTGGGAAGAGCCGCATGCCGAGTGGTTCGTCGGCGGCAAGACGAACGTGGCCTACAACTGCCTCGACCTCCAGGTCGAGCGCGGGCTGGCGAACAAGGTCGCGTTCTTCTGGGAGGGCGAGCCGGGAGACAAGCGGACGCTCACCTACGGTCAGCTGTTGGAGGAGGTAAGCCGCTTCGCGAACGTCCTGAAGGGCAAGGGCGTGAAGCTGGGCGACCGTGTCGCCATCTACATGCCAATGATCCCGGAAGCGGTCGTCGCCATGCTGGCGTGCGCGCGGCTCGGCGCCACTCACTCCGTCGTGTTCGGAGGGTTCTCGTCCAGCGCGCTGGCCGACCGCATCAACGACGCCAAGGCCGAGGTCGTCATCACCGCAGACGGCGGTTACCGGCGCGGACAGGTGCTACCTCTGAAGCCCGCTGTAGACGAGGCGCTGAAGGAGACGCCCAGCGTACGGAGCGTCATCGTCGTCAGGCGCACGGACAACGCCATCGACATGGAGGGCGGCCGCGACGAGTGGTACCACGACCTCATGCGCGAGGCGTCCGACGACTGCCCAGCGGTTCCCGTAGATGCCGAGCACCCGGCGTACATCCTCTACACCTCTGGTTCTACCGGCAGGCCGAAGGGCGTGCTTCACTCGACCGGCGGCTACCAGGTGCACACGGCCTTAACCACCAAGTACGTGTTCGACCTAAAGCAGGACGACGTCTACTGGTGCACTGCAGACATCGGTTGGGTGACCGGGCACAGCTACATCGTCTACGGGCCCATGGCGCTCGGCGCCACCCAGGTGATGTACGAGGGCAACCCTGTGTACCCGGGCCCCGATCGCCTGTGGGAGATGGTCGCCCGTTACAACGTCACCGTCTTCTACACGGCTCCAACTGCGATCCGCACGTTCGTCAAGCTGGGCGCAGAGCACCCGCGTGGCCACGACCTGACGACGCTGAGGCTCATCGGCACGGTGGGAGAGCCGATCAACCCTGAGGCGTGGATGTGGTACCGCCGCGTGATCGGCGGGGACCGGTGCCCGGTCGTAGACACGTGGTGGCAGACCGAGACGGGCGCCATCATGATCTCGACGATCCCGGGCGCTCACGACACCAAGCCCGGCTCCGCCGGCCTGCCCCTCTTCGGCATCGAGGCCGCGGTCGTCGACGGGGACGGTAACGAGGTAAGCGCCAACCAGGGAGGCTACCTCGTCGTCAAGAAGCCGTGGCCCGGCATGCTAAGGACCGTTTACGGCGACGACGACAGGTACCGCAACCAGTACTGGGGCGAGGTCCCTCACGTCTACTTCTCTGGTGACGGGGCAAGGCGTGACGAAGACGGCTACTTCTGGATCATGGGGCGGGTGGACGACGTCGTCAACGTGTCCGGTCACCGCCTCGGGACCATGGAGATAGAGTCGGCGATAGTGTCACACGAGAAGGTCGCGGAGGCCGCCGTCGTGGGCAGGCCGGACGAGATCCGAGGTCAGGCGATAGTCGCGTTCGTGACCCTGGAGGGCGGCTACGAGGCGTCGGACGAGCTTCGCGACGAGCTGAAGCGGCACGTGGTCAAGGAGATAGGAGCGATCGCGCGCCCGGAGGAGATCCGGTTCGCTGACTCGCTGCCCAAGACCCGCTCGGGCAAGATAATGCGGCGACTGCTGCGCAACGTGGCGACGGGGCAGGAGCTGACAGGCGACGTGAGCACGCTCGAGGACAAGAACGTCGTCGACAAGCTTCGCGCTTCCGGAGACTGAGCGCTGCAGCCCTCCCTCGCCTCAGTCGTCTCCGACCTCGCCAGACAGCTCCTGGCGCCATGTCGTGCCCTGCCGCGGCGGTCTCAGCTCGCCTTCCGGAAGAGGCGGAACGTCTTCACGTGAGTGTGGTTCGGAGCGCACGTGAGCGACCTGGCTGTACGCGATGGCGGACACGAGCAGCAGCCCGCCGATTACCCCGCGCCAGCCGAGCGTCTCGCCGAGCAGGGCGTACGCGAAGAGCGCCGCGAACACCGGCTCTAGACCGAAGACGAGCGCTGCGAACTGAGCGGGCACGACGCGTTGGGCGTGGACCTGGAGGACGGCCACCCCGGCTGTCGCTACGAGCGCCAGGAAGGCTACGGCCACCCATGTGGAGGTCGGTACCGTGACGATCTCGCCTAGGTTCGGCGCGACCCACAGCCAAGCCAGCAGCGCCATCGGCACGTGTTGCATGAAGGCGAGCGAGTTGGCGTCTACGTCGCGCCCGACCTCACCGAGGTAGACGACGAAGACCGCGTAGCTGACCGCCGTCACGAGGATGAGCAAGTCGCCTGCGTTTATGGCGGACAGGCCGTCGCGGGTGGCGATTATCGCCAGGCCGACGAAGCCGACAACAGCGGCGATGTAGTCGCGGCGCAGTAGCTGCCTGCGCCAGAAGACGGCGGCAACCACCGGCGTGAGGACGACGGAAAGGCCCGTGATGAACGCCGCGTTCGACGCGCTCGTTATGCCGAGGCCTACGGTCTGGGTCGCGAACCCGACGAACCCGAGCAGGCCGAGCCACAACGCGGGCTTCACCGCGCGCCTGTCCACCCCCACCCAGGACAGCGCGATGGCAGCAAGGGTGAAGCGGCCGGCAAGCAGCAGCGGCGCCGAGATCGTGTCGAGCGCGTCCTTGACGATCACGAAGGTAGATCCCCATATGACGGTGATGAGCACGAGTGACGCGAGTCCGAGACCGAACGACATTGCGTCGATTCTCACACGCGTGGGCGGCTGGTTAGGATGCCGGGGAATGAAGGCTGACGATCGCGTGGGTACGCGGGTCGGGTTCGGTGAGGACGCCCACCTACTGGAGGTGGGAAGGCGACTCGTGTTGGGCGGCGTCGAGATCCCTGACGCGCCCCGCGGCCCCGTCGCTCACTCGGACGGCGACGCGCTTCTTCACGCAGTGTCCGATGCGCTCCTCTCGGCCTTCGCCCTCGGCGACATCGGGATGCACTTCCCGCCCGGGCGCCCAGAGACGTCGAACCTCGACAGCCGCCAGATCCTCGGGCGCGCGTTGGAGCTGATCGATGAGCGGGCGTCTGGCGCACGCCTCGTCAACTGCGCCGCCGTCGTCACGCTGGACGAGCCGAAGCTCGGCCAGCACCGGGAGCACATAACGAGCGTCTGCGCCGGCCTCCTGGGCCTGCCGCCCGATCGTTTCGGGCTGACGTTCAAGACTTCGGAGGGCCTGGCGCCCGACCACGTCCAGGTGCGGGCCGTGGTGCTCGTCGCCACCGTATAGCCGACGTATAGGACCCACATCGGGCCCCGCTGCGCGACCTGGCCCAGTTGCGAACGAATCGCAGGTCACGGCGCCGATCGCCGCGCGGGCATAGGTTGCGGGGTGGTCGCACTACTGTGCCGACCATGCAATTGGAGGGTCCATGAAGATCCAACTCGAAGGGAAGCGGGCGATCGTCACCGGGGCCAACTCGGGCCTGGGACGCGCGATTGCCCAGGCGCTGGGAGAAGCGGGCGCACGAGTCGTCATCGACTACCTTACGGACCCGGGCGCCGCGGACGAGGTGGCGGCCTCGGTGCGGGCGAACGGTGGAGAGGCGGTGACGTTCGAGGCCGACGTCTCCGACCCCCGGCAGGTAGAGAAGTTGTTCGAGCGCATCGACGCGGAGTGGGGCGGCATAGATTTACTCGTCAACAACGCCGGGGTTGACGGTGAACGCCAGCTCACATGGGAGTCCGACCCGGAGAGCTGGCGTCGCACGATCGGGGTCGACCTCGTAGGCCCTTACCTTTGTGCGCGCGAGGCGCTGCGCCGGATGGTGCCGCAGGGCTCGGGGGTCATCGTCAACGTGACCTCGGTCCACGAGGTGATCCCGTGGACGGGGTACGGAGCCTACACGGCGGCCAAGGCGGGCCTCGGCATGCTGACGAAGACCATGGCGCAGGAAGCCTCGCCACACGGTGTGCGCGTCCTCGCCATAGCCCCCGGTGCGATCCGCACACCGATCAACCGGGACGTCTGGTCCAACGAGGAGACCATGGCCGACCTGCTCACCAAGATCCCGCTCAAGCGGCTGGGCACGCCGGAGGAGATAGGCGCCATGGTTGTGCTCTTGGCCTCGGACGCCGCTTCGTACCTGACCGGCTCAACCGTCTTCGTTGACGGCGCCATGACGACCTACCCGGCCTTCTCGCACGGCGGCTGACGCCATGAACGGCATCCCTCCCACTTGGAGCTCCAGCTCGAAAGACATCGTCCTGACGTCCCTGGGTCCCAGCCGTATCTGGGCGACGATGGGCTACGGCATCGTCAACGAGGTCTACTTCCCTACGACGGGCCAACCGCAGATCCGCGACCTCGGCTTCATCGTCGCGCGCGAGGGCGAGTGGCACGAGGTCAAGCGCGTGAACCGCTACACGATCTCGCTGCCCAAGCCGTACGTGCCACTACCGACGGTCGTCCATCGCGGCGACGGCTACACCCTCCGGCTAGAGGTGCTGTGCGACCCGAACAGGGAGACCCTGCTGATCCGCTACGCGCTACGCGGCAAGGGCTTCAGGCTCTACCCGCTCCTCGCGACGCACTTAGGTCCCAACAGCGGCGACAACACGGCGTGGGTACAGGACGGAGCCCTGTTCGCCGCCGGAGCGCCCGAGTACCTGTGCATGTGCGCCGACACTGCGTTCGCAAGGACGAGCGTCGGCTACGTAGGCGAGTCGGACGGCTGGCAGGACTTCTCACGCAACGGCCGCATGACATGGCAGAACCAGCGGGCGGAGCACGGCAACGTCGCGCTGATGGCTGAGCTGGGCACGACGTCCGGCGTGCTGGCGGTGGGCTTCGCGGAGACAGCGGAGGGCGCGAGCACCCGGGCCCGCTCGAGCCTGGCGGAGGGCTTCCCCGCCCTGCGCGACTCGTTCCTTGCCGCCTGGAGCGATTGGGGTCAGAAGATCCGGCTGCCGAGGAGCAGCCCCGCGGTGAAGAAGGTCGCGCACCTGTCGGCCGCGGTACTCAAGGTGCACGACGACAAGAGCTACCCGGGCGCCGCGGTGGCCAGCCTCAGCATCCCGTGGGGCAGTAGCCGGGACGACCTCGGCGGTTACCACCTCGTATGGGCGCGCGACGCCGTCGAAGTCGGCTTCGGCCTGCTGGCCGTCGGCCAGGTGAAGGATGCCAGGGAGATGCTCGCGTACCTAATCGCGACGCAGCTTCCGGACGGTCGCTGGTCCCAGAACATGTTCCCTGACGGTAGACCGTACTGGACCGGCATCCAACTGGACGAGGTGGGCTTCCCCATACTCCTGGCGGCGAAGCTGCGCGAGCTCGGGCTGTTGGACGACCTGCGGGGCGTTACAGACATGGTGCGTGGGGCTGCCTCTTACCTTGCGCGCTTCGGGCCAATCAGCCCGCAGGACAGGTGGGAGGAGAACGCGGGCTCAAGTCCCTTCACGCTGGCGGTCGAGGTGGCCGCGCTCGTGGCTGCCGCCGGGTTCCTCGAGCCGGGTGACGCCGAGTACGCGCTCTCCCTCGCCGACTACTGGAACGAGCGGCTCGAGTCCTGGACCTACGCCGAGGGGACAGAGATGGCGACCGAGGCCGGCGTGGACGGCTACTACGTCCGCATCGCGCCGACGGACCGCGAGAACGGGCTGCGCGGCGCCGTGACCGTCAGGAACCGCAAGGGGGAAACGGTGCCGGCGAACGAGCTGGTGAGCCTCGGCTTCCTCTACCTCAGCAGGCTCGGGCTACGCAGTCCGGACGACCCCCGCATGACCTCCAGCATGGCGGTCGCCGAGCACTTCCTGAGGGTCGACACGCCGAGCGGCGTGAGCTACCACCGCTACAACGGCGACGGGTACGGCGAGCACGCAGACGGGAGCCCGTACGACGGCACCGGGATAGGCCGCGCGTGGCCCCTGCTCACGGGGGAGAGAGGGCACTACGCCGTGCAGTCGGGAGAGGACCCGGGACCCTATCTGGAGGCGATGGCCAACATGACCGGCCCCGGCGGCCTCATCCCCGAGCAGGTCTGGGACTCGGACCCGATCCCGGAAAGAGGACTGTTCCCCGGCAAGCCGTCTGGCAGTGCGATGCCGCTGGTGTGGGCCCACTCGGAGTTCGTGAAGCTCCTGTACGCCCGCCGCCAGGGTGAGCCCATCGAGCTTCTGGACTCGGTGAAGAACCGCTACCGGTTCGATCCACCCCAGGCGGCCACGTGGCGGTGGCGCTCGGACACACCTTTCGCGAGCCTGCCCGGCGGCAGGAGCCTGAGCATCGAGTCGCGAAAGCCCTTCACGCTGGACTTCACGTTCGACGACGACGAGGTAGGCGGTAAGCGCCGAACGTCGCCGGTCGGCATGGGGCTGCACGGCGTCGTCTTCACCGGAGAGGAGCTGGCGGGGCACGCCCGCATGTCGTTCTCTGCCGGTGAAGGCGACGCTGCGTTCTCGGGGTCGGTCCTGCTTGACGGCCTGTCTAGCTCGGGATCCTAATCACATGTCTCCCGCTGGTTGTCAGCGAACACCTCCGCCCCTCTGTCCCTCAGCGCCTGCACGTCTTGCGAGTCCTGCGAGCCTACGGTCAGATCGAGGCAGTTCCACTCGACCCGCACCGTAGAGCCCTCTCCGATCGCAGGGTTGGCCACCAGCGGGCCGATGTCGACGACGTCAGCACCGGTCAAGTCGATGGTCCCGCTGAGGCTCGCCAAACCTTCTAGGGCAGAGATGTCACTGATGGGGTTGCCCCACGCCCCGAGGTTCTCGAGGTTGGCGAAGGACGAGAGGAACGAGATGTCGTCGACTCCGGTGTCGCCGATATCCAGACCGAGCAGGCCCGTCAGACCCTCGACGTACGAAGTATCTGTGATCGGGTTGCCGTAGATATCGAGATGCTGCAGTTCGGTGAAGTCTTCGAGGAACGAGATGTCGGTGAGCCCGGTATTGCCCAGGTCCAGGATCTCGAGCGTCGTGTGCTGATGAACCGGCGTGTGGTCTGCAACAGGGTTCTCGGCGATGCTGAAACCCAGGAGCTGGTCGAGTCCGTCGATGAAGCTGATGTCACTGATGTCGTTGCGAGTCAGGTTCAGGTGCGTCAGCCCCGTCATGTCGGCCAGGATCGAGGCGTCGGTGATCTCGTTGTCGCTTGCCTGTAGGTCGACGAGCCCAGTCGAGTCGGCAAGGAACGACAGGTCTGAGATGCCGGTGTCGTAGATGTGAAGGTCACGAAGCTCCGGCTTGCCGGCCAAGGGGCTGGGGTCGAGGTTGCTAGTGCCAAGTCCGCCGATGTAAGCGCGTTCGAGACCGTCCATGTTTCGCAACGCCTCGATGCTGTCGATCGGGTTGCTCCACAGAGATATTCCGGTCAGTTGAGTCAAGTCGGCTACTGGTGAGATGTCAGTGATCTGGTTGTTACCGACCCAGAGATTCACAAGCGTCTTGTGGCCCGCGAGTGGCTCGAGCGACGTGATCTGGTTGTTGTCGAGCCCGGCACTCAAGAGGTTCTCGGCGTGCTGTAACCCGCTTAGTGAGCTGATCCCAACGTCCGTGGCCTCTATGTCGGTCAGGTTCTCCAAGTCCGCGCACGTTGGCCCACTGGTGAGAGACAGCTGAGTTCTGATCGCTTCAGCCAGTAACGGGTCGGCGATCGGCTCGTTCGCCTCGTCGTAGCAAGCGCTGACCTCCGCGCTCCCTTCTGCCGCTTCTACCGCCTCGGACTTACCTCCAACTCCGACGGCGACGACAGAGTATTGGTAGCTAGTGTCCAAGTCGATGTCCTCATCGACGTACTCGCGTGCTTCCGGCCCGACCGTGCCTACGACCGTCGCCTGCTGCGCGGCAAGCGTTCCGGCGTCGGCCTTGTCGCGCAGGATCTCGAAGCCCGTAACGTTGGTGCCGGGGTGGCTCCAAGCCACCGTTATGAAACCTTCACCCGGGGTAGCGGTCACGTCCGTCACGCTCTCGGGCTCGGGGGTCGGACCGCCGCCGCACGAGGTTAGTACCAACCCAAGTACGACCACCTTCGCTACCGATCTCAGTGCCGCCTTCGTGGTCATGGTTCCCTCCCGTCGCCAGGCGTCTGTCCGCAACGTGACCTTCGGAACGACGTGTAGGCGAACCAGACTCCATTCGGCGACACTGCTTGTAGCAAGGCGGGCCCGTCCACGGCCCGTCCAGTGCCGGCGGGAGGCGCACCAGCCCAGTGGAGAAGGTCTCCACCGGGCCGGTACTGCTACTTATCGGTTGATCCCTATCGCGCTAAGCGCACAACGGCGAAGCGTCAGTCACCGCTCCTGCAGGCTGACGAACACCCGCCCGTCACGCTCGAACGCCGTGAACAACTGGATCTTCTTCACCGCAGGCAGCGTCGGCCTGCCTGTCTGCAGGTCGAAGGTGGCGCCATGGTGCACGCACCGTATCTTCCCAGGCAGCATCTCACCGTCGCTAAGCGGATAGCGCTGATGCGTGCACTGATCGGGCAGGGCGTAGAACTCGCCCTCCTGCTTGATCAGCACGATCTCAGTGCCGGCTATCACCAGCGGCGTGATGCTGTCCTCGGCGTACTGGTCAGGCGCGCCGCAATCGTAGACGCCCGCCCCCGCCTCCGGAGCCTCGACGGGCTCCGGGGCGGGGGCGGCGAACATGTCGGCGTTCGCGTCTGTCGTCATGCGAGCGGCTCGGAGGAGAAGCCTTGACGTCGTATCGCCCGCACCCGGATCACAGCTTCTCTTTGACGCCCGGAACGCCCAGCTTGGCCTGGACGACGCGCTCCACGTACTCCGCCACCTTCGGCAACGTCACGCGGCTCATCACCTCGTACAAGAACCCCGTAACCAGCAGGTGCTCGGCGACCTCCGGCTTCAGCCCACGGCTCATCAGATAGAACCGCTGATCCTCAGGCACCGGACCCGTCGTCGAGCCGTGCGAGCACTTCACGTCGTTGGCGGCGATCTCCAACTGCGGGATCGACACCGCATGCGAGTCCTGGTCCAGCAGCAGGTTGCGGTTCGTCTGATAGGCGTCGGTCTTCTGAGCACCAGGATCGACGATGATGATGCCAGAGTAGACGGCATCGGAAGCGTCACGCACGGCGCCCTTGAAAAGCACATCGGAGAACGCGCGACCCTCCGCATGGTGCTGCACCGTGAACTGGTTGAAATGCTGACCCTCGTCCGCGAAGTACAGCCCAAGCATCTCGCTCTCGGCGCCCAGCCCCGCCAACTCGCTCTCGATCTCCACACGGCCCGCGTCGCCACCCAGCGAAACCGTCAGCGACTCCAGCCTGGCGTCACGCCCCACGTCCGCACGCTGCTTCTGCATGTGCACGACGTTGCGGCCCCAGTTCTGCAGGCTCACGTAGCGCAGCTTGGCGCCGTCCCGGAGCACGATCTCGGTCGCGGCGTCGTAGAAGAGGCGTTCGTCGAACGGCTCGCTCGTGTACTCGTCGATGAACGTGAGCTTGGCGTTGACGTCAACGACGATCAGCGTGCGGCCCGCGCCGATGCCCCCCCGGTCGGCCGTCGTGAACGTGCCGAGCGGAAGCTCGACCTCGACGTCCTTGGGCACGTATACGAACGTGCCGTTGGTCCAGAGCGCCGAGTTGAGCGCGGTGTACTTGGTCTGCGTGGCGTTGACGGTCGTGAAGAGGTGCTCCCGCACCAGTTCCTCGTGCTCGCGCACTGCCGTGCGGAGGTCGGTGAAGATCAAGCCGGGCTCGCGCAGCTTCGCCTGGCGCTCGACGACCTTGCCGTTCTTGATGACCATGATGCCCTCGGCGTCCGAGTCGCCGGCACGCATCGTTATGCGTTCGGGCACCACGTCGCTCAGAGGGCCGTCGACCAGCTCGAGGCCGTCCATGGTGAAGCGCTTCAGCTCGCTGTACCGCCACTGCTCGTCGCGCGCCGTCGGGAACGGCGTCGCCTCGTAGGTGCGGAACGCTGCCCTGCGCTCCTCGGCCAGCCACTGCGGCTCGGAGAAGCGGGTGATGATCTCCTCGACGGCGGACGCGCTGACCGCCGGGTTGCCAACGAGCGCCTGCATCAGCCGACGCTCCCTTCCATCTCCAGCTCGATGAGCCGGTTGAGCTCGACGGCGTACTCCAGCGGAAGCTCCTTGGCGACGGGGTCGAGGAAGCCGCGCACGATCAGGGCCATCGCCTCTTCCGCCCCCAGACCGCGGGTCATGAGGTAGAAGATCTGCTCCTCGTCCAGCTTGCTGACCGTGGCTTCGTGGCCGATGTGAGCGGTCTTCTCGTTGATCTCGATGTACGGGTACGTGTCGGTGCGGGCCTGCTCGTCTAGCAGCAGCGCGTCGCACTCCACGTTGGACCGGGCGTTGGTCGCGCCCTCGTGGATCTGGACTAGGCCGCGGTAGCTGGAGCGGCCGGTGCCCTTCGAGATGGACTTGCTCACGATGCTGCTCGTCGTGTTCGGCGCGGCGTGGATCACCTTGCCGCCGGCGTCCTGGTGCTGGCCGTCCGTGGCGAACGCTATCGAGAGGATCTCGCCGTGCGCGCCGTCACCCACAAGGTACGTGCTGGGGTACTTCATCGTGACCTTGGAGCCCAGGTTGCCGTCGAGCCATCCCATGGAGGCGTTGCGGTGGACCATCGCGCGCTTGGTCACGAGGTTGTAGACGTTGTGCGACCAGTTCTGGATGGTCGAGTAGC
>CAZMFX010000084.1:0-11228 GCA_964565625.1 uncultured bacterium | reverse complement strand
TGCGGGCCGACAGGCAGCCGGACTTCACGCAGGTAGACATCGAGATGTCGTTCGTGTCGCAAGACGACGTCCTGGAGCTGAACGAGGGCCTCATGGCGCACGTCGTGGAAGAGACCTTGGGCACTGCCCCCAGCAGGCCGTTCCAGCGGATCTCTTACCGCGAGGCTATGGACCGCTACGGCTCCGACAAGCCAGACATACGCTTCGGGCTGGAGCTTCACGACCTCACGGAGGCGTTCCGTGGCTCGGGCTTCAGGGCGTTCGCGGGCGCGATCGAGGCCGGCGGCGTCGTGAAGGCGCTGGCGGTCGATGCCGCCAGCGCAGAGCCCCTCTCGCGCAAGGCGCTCTCGGAGCTCGAGGACCTGGCGAAGGCGCACGGCGCGGCCGGTCTCGCCTGGGTGCGCCGCGGCCCGGATGGACTCACCGGGCCCGTGGCGAAGTTCCTTGGTGAAGCCGAGAACGACGCGCTCACGGACCTGATCCCGGGCGTCGGAGACACCCTGCTGATGGCGGCCGGCCCCTGGTCGACCACCTGCACAGCTGTCGGGGCGGTGCGCACACGCCTCGCCACCCTGCTCACGCTGATACCCGACCCCGGGGAGTTGCGGTTCCTGTGGGTCGTCGACTTCCCGCTGCTGGAACGCACGGACGACGGCGGGTGGACGTACATGCACCACCCATTCGCCAGGCCGCACGACGACGACCTCCACTTGCTCGAGTCGGACCCCGGCAAGGTCCGTGCCTACGCGTACGACCTTGTGCTGAACGGCAACGAGGTCGGCGGCGGAAGCCTGCGCATCCACAGTCAGGACTTGCAGAAGCGGATGTTCCAGGCGATCGGCATAGGTCAGGAGGAGGCGGCGAGGCGGTTCGGGTTCTTCCTCGACGCCCTCGCGTACGGCGTGCCGCCGCACGGCGGCATAGCTTGGGGCTTCGACCGCGTGATGATGCTGCTCGCCGGCACCGCCTCCATCCGGGACACGATCGCGTTCCCGAAGATCCAACGCGGCCTCGACCCGCTGACGGGGGCGCCGGCGCCGGTGAGCCCCGAACAGCTCGACGAGTTGGGGCTGGCGGTGAGGACCGCTTGATACCGCTAGTCGTACTCGACCTAGACGGCACCGTCATAGGGGCGGACGCCCAGGTCAGGAACTGCGTGTGGGAAGCCGTGAGTCGCTGCCGGGACGCCGGCATGAAGATCGCGATATGCACGGGTAGGCCGGCTTTCGGCGTCGCTCAGCGCATCGCGGAGAAGGTCGGGCCAGACAACCCGCACGTCTTCCAGAGCGGCGCTCACATCGGCTACCCGGACGGCCGCACGATCGAGGTGACGGCGCTGAAGGAGGACGACATCCACGTCCTCATCCGGATAGCGCGGGAGTCGGGCGCGGTGCTCGAGCTGTACACGCCAAGCGACCTCTTCGTCGGCAAGCGGACCGACCTGTCAGAGCGCCACGCGAAGCTCCTCGGCGGCACGGCGATAGTCCGCGACCTGGGCGACGTGGCGAGGAACGAGCCAGTGGTGAGGGCGCAGTGGGTCACGCCGTTCGGGGAGCACGAGTCGCTGCTGGACGGGACCCCGGAGGGAATCTCGACGGCCACGGCGACGAGCCCTGCGCTGCCAGGCATAGCCTTCGTGAACCTCACGCGTGCCGGCACGTCGAAGGCGAGCGCCGTTCAGCTCATAGCCAAGCACCTGCGGGTCCCCCTGGAGGACATCATGGCCGTCGGAGACAGCGAGAACGACGTTCCGATGCTCGACATCGTAGGCCACCCCCGCGTCATGGCGAACGGCTCTCCCGCCGTGCTGGCCCGCTTCGACGACGTCGTCCCGTCCGTCGAGGAGTGCGGCGCTGCGGAAGCGTTGGACGAGGCGCTCGAGCTCCGCATCACCTGACGGCGTCGGGGCGGCGGCGCCCGTGCCTCAAGTCGTAGACTTCCGGTCATGTCGCATACACCAATCGCCGCTCTCCCTCGTCACGTAGGCGAGCAGGTGACCGTCTCCGGTTGGGTCACCGGGATCAGGTCGAGCGGGAAGATAGCCTTCCTCCAACTGCGCGACGGCAGCGGCTTCGTTCAGGGCGTGGTCGTGAAGTCCGAGGTCCCGGAGGCCGAGTTCGAACGCGCGAAGGGCCTAGGGCAGGAGTCGAGCGTCCGCGTCACGGGCACGGTCAGGGCGGACGACAGGGCGCCCAGCGGCGTCGAGCTCGGCCTCAGCGCCGTCGAGATCATCGCTCCGGGCAACGACTACCCCATCACCCCCAAAGAGCACGGCATCGACTTCCTGTTCGAGCACCGGCACCTCTACCTGCGGCACAAGGGCCCGTGGGCGACGATGCGCATCCGCGACCTCGTCGAGCGCGCCGTACACGAGTTCTTCGCCGAGCGCGGGTTCGTGAGGTTCGACTCTCCCCTCTTCATGCCGACGGCCGTTGAGGGCACGACGAACCTCTTCGAGATCGACCTCTTCGACGAGGACACCGCTTACCTGGCGCAGTCGGGCCAGCTATACGCCGAGGCCGGAGCCATGGCTCTCGGCAAGGTGTACACGTTCGGCCCCACGTTCAGGGCCGAGAAGAGCAAGACGCGCCGCCATCTCCTCGAGTTCTGGATGATCGAGCCGGAGGTCGCCTTCCTCGACCATGAAGGAAACCTGCGCCTGCAGGAGGAGTTCGTCTCGTACCTAGTGGGCCGCGTGCTGGAAGAGCGCGCGGCAGAGCTCGAGATGCTGGGTCGCGACCCGGAGAAACTGCGGCCTGCGTCCGAGGGCGGGTACGAGCGCATAACTTACGACGACGCCCTGGAGTACCTGGCTTCAAGGGGCGAGAAGGTGGAGTGGGGGGAGGACTTCGGGGCGCCTCACGAGACCATGCTCGGCGAGCGGTCCGAGAAGCCGATCTTCGTCGAGAAGTGGCCGGCGAAGGCGAAGGCGTTCTACATGGAGCCGGTGCCCGGCGACCCGGAGCGTGTGCTTGCCGCCGATCTGATCCTGCCGGAGGGCTACGGGGAGCTGATCGGCGGCTCTCAGCGCATCCACGACGCCGCGCTGCTCGAGCAGCGCATCAGGGAGCACGGCCTACCGATGGAGGCGTTCGGCTGGTACTTGGACCTGCGGCGCCACGGCAGCGTCCCGCACTCCGGCTTCGGCCTGGGACTGGAGAGGCTGCTCACCTGGTTGACGGGCGGACATCACCTCCGCGAGGTGATCCCGTTCCCGCGCATGCTCACGCGCATGTACCCCTGAGCCGACTCAGAGGGAGTTGGGCACCGCCACATGCCCCAACAGCGTCGACGCGGGTGCCCCGTCCCTGAGGAAGACGACCTCTTCCGCCCCGTTTATCTCCGCCGTGCCGCGGATGGCACGCGCGATCGCGCTCTCGGTCGCGACGCTGACGGCTATGTCGTCTGGCGGCCGCATGTCGATCACGGCGACGCTCCTGCGCTCTATCGTCTCGAGGAACACGGTGGGCGCCGGGAGCGCTTCCGGCCACACGCCCTCACCAACCAGTGACTCCCGCAGTGCGGCGATGACGGCCGTCATGCGGGCCGACGCCCCTGGCCGCGACTGGACGCGCTCGGACTTCTGCCACTCGAGACCCGTGGCGTCGACCATGAGCAGCCTGACGTCGGCCGTCACGAGCGCGTCGTCCTCGCTGGTCAGCTCGACCGTCGGCGGTGGCGGCGGCGGCCTGGAGCTGCCGCCGAAGAACAGGGCGGTGGCGGCCAGCAGGAGCAGGGCGGCCACGAGCACCTGAGGCGTCATGACGGCAGCCGCCAGTTTCCTTGGCGCCTGCGTTCTCACCTCCCGGTGGTCGCGATGGTCTGGGCGATGAGGTCGGCGACGGCCTCGGCGAGCACTGCTGGCAGCTCGCCTGACGCTAGGTCGGCAGGTGCGAACTCGAGCAGGACTCCCCTGCCGGCCGCGCCACCGAGCACCTGAAGGGGCGCCGACGCCACCTCTCCCGCGCGGTAGTCGGCGAGTGTGAAGAGCCGCGACCCCAGCCCTTCCGCGTACGACCGTCCAGCCTCCAGGTCGGGCACGAGCCCTAGCAACAGCTCACGCCTGAGCCGATCCGTCTGGTTGGGATCGGCCGGTCCCGCGGTGGCCGCCGCCGCGTTCTCCCTTATCGCCATGTCGAGGCTGGCTACGTCCGCCGCGTCGCCCAGGTAGTAGGCGTTGTACGTGCCTTGCGGTACGTCCGCCGCATGCAACGAGATGAACAGGTCGGCTCCGATGCCGGCGCCCGACCGCGCAGTTACCGGCACGGTGTAGTCGCCGTCCCGCGTGACGACGACGTCGAAGCCGCGCTGCCGCAACGCCGTCGCCAGGCTCTCCGAGGTGGCCAGCGTCAGGCTGCTCTCGCTGCCGGCAGGCCCGACCATGCCCGTGTCTTGGCCGCCGTGCCCCGGGTCGATGACTATGCGCATGCCCTCGGCCAGCGGGCTCTCGCCTGCCGACCCGAACGCGATGACGAGACGGAAGCCGCGCCCGTCAGGGACCTGGTAGACGTCGTAAGACGTTCCCTCCTTCAGCTGCACGCGGGCGTCCACGCCCCCTCCGTCCGGGAGCGCGGCCGCGATGACGAACTTGTCGCCCTCGACGGGGTCCAGGCGTACCTCGACGTCTGTCCTCTCGAAGTACACCTGGAGCGTCTGCACGGGTTCGTTGTAGTAGACGGAGTAGTGGACCGGCGCGCTGAGGCTCAGCTCTAGGCGCTCTGGTGAGCGCAGCACCCTCATCGCGGTGAGTCGCGCGCGCGGCTGGACGACTATCACCGTGCCCTCTTCCGGGACGAAGGTGACGCTGGCGCTCAGGGCCTCTGCGACCTGCTTCACCGGCAGGAAGACGTCTCCGCCGGACTCGACGGCCGCGGGCCCCGGCACGACGCTGCCGTCGAGGCGGATGGCGCCATCCAGGGTCGTCGCCTCCTGCGGCGTTGCGGCTATGGCGATCTGCAGGAAGCGGCCCCCGGCGTCCAGGACCACGAGGCCGCGTCCCCTGTCTACCGCGGCAGTGGCTCCAAGCGCCGCAGCCAGCGGGGCGGCCGGCGCGTAGCTCGTGCCGCTGACGAGTCCGGTCGTGTTGCCCTCGATCGCGCGGCCGTTGACTATCAGTCGTGGCTGTGCCGAGGCGAGGTGCGTCACGACGAGAAGTGTGGTGATGAGAGCGGCGGCAAGTACCCGCCGCCTTGATAGCAACGTCACTCAGGAACCCTTCAGGGCGCGTTCCATCTCGCGCTTGGCGTCGCGGGCGGCCGCGTCCCGCCGCTTGTCGTGCAGCTTCTTCCCCCTGCCGACGGCGATGTCGAGCTTGGCCCAGCCGCCGTCGAAGTAGAGCTTGAGGGGGACGATCGTGAGACCCTTGCGGCTGACAGCCCGCTCGAGCTCGTCTATCTCCTTGCGCTTCAGCAGTAGTCGCCGCGGCCGCGTGGGCGTGTGGTTGTTGTAGCTGGCGTCCTTGTACGGCGGGATGTTCATCCCCTCCACGTACACCTGTCCACCCCGCACCTGGGCGTACGCCTCGGCGATGGAGCCGCCTCCCTGGCGCAGCGACTTGACCTCGCTGCCCGTCAGCTCGAGGCCGGCGGTGAACCTGTCGAGGAGTTCGAACTCGTGCGAGGCGCGGCGGTTGACCAACATGGCGAACCCGATGTTACCCCCGCGGCCCCCGTCTACTCGATCAGTTCCCCTACGTCTGCCGGGTCGACGTCTACGGTGAGCCTTGCACCGGGTACGCGGTCGGGCAGGGCGGCGAGGAGCGACTCCATCCGGTCGTCACCCTGCGCTCTCAGCAGGAGCTGGTAGGCGAAGCGGCCCTTCACCCTCGCTACGGGCGCCGCCTCCGGTCCGAGGATCTCGTCTTCGGTCGCGCCAGCTAGGCGCAGCGCGTCGGCGGTCGCCTGCGCGCCACGCGAGGCGGCCGCCTGCTCCCTGGCCGTCACCTGCACCTTCGCGAGCGTCGCGAACGGCGGGTACCCGAAGCGCTTGCGCCGCTCCAGCTGGAGGCCGAGGAGCGCCTGGACCGCCGCGTCAGGCGTGTCGCTCGCCACGGCCCGCAGCGCGGCGTTGTCCGGCGCGAACGTCTGAACGACGACCAGCGGCCTGCGTCCCACGCTCAGCTCCGCCAGCTGGAGCAGCATGCGGAGCGCCTCGTGCTCCGCCCTGAAGTCCGCGAGCGCGAGGTGGACGTCGAAGAGGCCTATCGCGACGAGTGACAGGCCGGGCAGCGGCTCCAGCCTCAGGACGGCGGTCGTGCCCACGACCGCACCCTGCTCTCCGTCGTAAAGGGCCTGCAGGTCGTCGCGCCTGTCGGCGTCGTAGCGGTAGAGCGGGTAGTCGGGGGCCAGGCGCCTCAGCTGCGAGAGAAGCCACTGCGTGCCCGCCCCCTTGAGCGCCTCCAGGTCTGCCTGCCCGCACTGCGGGCACACCTGCGGCACCGGCTCGTGGTGGCCGCACTGGTGGCAGCGCAGGATCCCTTCCTCCCTGTGGAACCTGAGCGTGAGGTCGCAGTTCGGGCATGGAGCCAGCCAGCCGCAGTTGTGACAGCCGTACGCCCCAGAGAACCCGCGGCGCGGGGCGATGAGCAGCGCCTGCCTGCCGCGTTCTACGACCTGCCTGAACGTGAGAAGGAGGTCGGGGTGGAGCGGCCAGTTGGGGCTGCCGGTCATGTCAGCGACGTGCACTCTCAGGTCGGGTAACGGCAGCAGCGTGTGCTTGGCCCCTTCTCCCATGGCGATGATCTCGGGGCTAGCGACGACGTCCGTCTGGGTGATGTGGGCACCGGTGGCGGCCGCTAGGCGGCTGGCGGCCTTCGGCAGCCACAACCGGGCTCCCGAGCGCAGCTTGTGCGTCTGGTTGCCGGCCTCGAGCACGACGATGCGACCCAGGTCCGGCACCGGCGCGAGCAGTGCGAGATGGCTGCCGACCACGACGACGGGACCGGCGCTTGGCAGCTCGAGGAAGGCTGCCTCGCGCTGCTCGTCCGTCGCGTCGCCCGTCACGTACCGCACGGGCACCCTGGTGGCCAGGTGGGCTGCTGCCTCTCTCGCGATGGCGTTCTCCGGCGCGACGACCACGACGCTCTTCTCGTCGCGCAGGTCCTGCGCCAGCACTGGCAGCAGCGACGCGAGGCGCTCCCGGCGCGATCCGCCGGCCACGTAGCCGTCGCCGCTCGGCGCCGTGCTATGGGCGGGCGGGTCTGCAAGCCTGGCGTCGAGAAGCGGTGGCGCCGGCGGCGGCTGGGGCTCGACCTCTTCCTCCGCGTACTCCGCGTACCCCTTGGTTATCAGGGAGCGCACGGCGCTCTGCGGCACCTCGACCTCGCGGGCGAGGTACGCGGCGCTCTCGGCCTCCTCCAGCTCCCACAGCCGCTCGAGCGCGAGCCGCTGGTTGATGCTCCGCGGCCCCTCGAGCCGGTCGTCCGGAGGCTTCACGGGAACCAGGACCCTGCGCGTCTGGCGCCTGACGCGCACCGCCTCGTCGAGGAGGCCTTGCGACCTGAGCATCTCCAGCAGCTTGGCGTCGACCCGCTCTGCCGGCAGCCACTCCCCGGCGGGCAGATCGCCGAGCAGGTCAGCGCCGGTCTCCGGGCGCAGCAGCACGTCGTGCTCGAGCTCGGGGTTGAGACCCGGCACGCCGAGCGTGGCGAGGACGAGCCCGGAGGGTACGCCCGCCCCACGTGCGATCGAGTCGACGCCCCGCAGGTGGCCGGCATGAAGGTACGGGGCGTCGCCCAGATACCTGAGGGCGTGGCGCAGCTCCAGACCCCTGCCCGCGTCCACCTGCCGCTCCGCGACGACGATGCCGACACGCACACCGGTCTGCCACGGCACGATCACTCGCCGCCCGACGGGGCTTGTCCTACTCCCGTCCTCGAGGGGCGCGAGGTACGTGAGCGGGCCGAGCGGCAGCGGGAAGAGGACGTCTACGGCGTCTGGCACCTGGCCACCAAGTCTAGCCAGGCGGACCCGCTCCACCGTCACTGCCTGGGCGATGGTTACTATCGCTGCCATGGCCAAGGCGGAGGGCGCAGCTTACGAGCGGGCGGGCGTTGACCTGAGAGCGGCCGAGCGCACCACCGATTTGATAAGACGCGCGGTCGAGTCGACGTACACGAGCGGCGTGATCAGGGGCCTGGGGGCGTTCGGCGGGCTGTTCGAGCTGCCGGACGGCATGCGCAGACCGGTGCTGGTGGCCTCCACGGACGGGGTCGGTACCAAGACGGTTCTCGCCAACCGCTACCGTCTGTCGCCTGGGGTGCTGGAGGGCGTCGGCAGCGACCTCGTGAACCACTGCGTGAACGACATCCTCGTGCAGGGCGCGAGCCCCCTCTTCTTCCTCGACTATGTCGCCAGCGCGCACCTGGAGCCCGAGGTGACGGCGGCGCTGGTTACCGGCGTGGCCGCCGCCTGCAGGGCGGCAGGCATGGCACTGCTGGGCGGCGAGACCGCCGAGATGCCGGGCGTATACGCGGCCGGCGAGTTCGACCTGGCGGGCACGATAGTCGGCGTTGTCGAGAGGGACGCCGTCGTCGACGGCTCGAGCGTCGGGCCGGGCGACGTCCTGCTGGCGCTGCCTTCTGGCGGCCTGCAGACGAACGGTTTCAGCCTTGCAAGGCGCGCCCTCGAGGGTCGTCTGGAGGACGAGATGCCGGACGGCTCGCCGGTGTGGCAGGCGCTGCTCGCGAGGCACGAGAGCTTCCTTCCGGCCGTGAGACCGCTGCTCGAGAGGCGGCTCGCGAAGGCCATGGCCCACGTCACGGGCGGTGGGCTGCCAGGCAACGTCCCGCGCACGCTGCCTTCCGGCCTGGGCGCAGAGGTGCGCCGCGGTACCTGGGAGGAGCCGGAGGTGTTCGCGCTCATCCAGCGACACGGACGCGTGAGCGACGCCGAGATGTTCGAGGTCTTCAACATGGGCATCGGCTTCGTCGTGACGGTCGACGCGGGCGCCGCAGACGAGGCGATGGAGCTGTCTCCCGGTCTTCTGCAGGTGGGGGTCGTCGTCGAGGGCGAAGGGGTGAGGATCGTCTAGGACGTCCTCAGGCGCTCTCCTGCTCGGGCGTGCGAGGCCGTGCGCGCCTCTCTATGCCTCCAGGTGGGCCGGGTGGCCTGACCTCGCCCGTCTTCTTGGGGTCGAGCGCCGGCAGCACGATGGTGAAGACCGTTCCCTCGCCGAGGCGAGACTCGACGCTCACCGTGCCGTCGTGCTGGTGAACGATCCAGCGCACGATGGCGAGCCCGAGGCCGCTGCCGTTCCCCCTCGTGCTGCGTGCCCCGTCCACGCGGTAGAAGCGCTCGAAGATGTGAGGCAGCGCCTCTGACGGTATGCCTGCGCCGTCGTCCAGCACCTCGAGCCTCACCTGCTTGCCCTCCTGCGACACGCTAACCGTGACGCGGCTCGCTCCCGCGTTGATGGCGTTGAGCACGAGGTTCAGCACCACCTGCTTGAGGCGCTCCGCGTCGCCCATCACCTCGGCGAGCGCCCTGGGCGCGGTGACGCTTACCTCGGCGTTCGTGACGACGTGCGACACCTCCTCGCGGACCGCCTCCGCCACCTCGACCATGTTCATCGGCGCCTTCGTGACGGTGAAGCCGGCGTCCGCCCTCGCCAGCTCCAGCAGGTCGTTCACGAGCTTGCCCATGCGCTCCGCCTCGCGCTGGATGACGGTGAGCGACTCCTGCTGGAGCTGCGATGGGTTGGTGCGCCTCACGAGGTAACTGGCATGGCCCGCGATCGCCGTGACGGGCGTTCGCAGCTCGTGGCTCGCGTCTGCCGTGAAACGCCGCTGGGTCTCGAACGACTCCTGGAGCCGGTCGAGCATGTTGTTTATCGCGACCCCGAGGTCGTGGATCTCGTCCTTGGTCTCGGGGACGGGCACCCGGTGGGAGAGCTCAGAGCCGGACACCTCGGCGGCGGCCGCCGTCACGCGGCGCAGCGGGCCGAGCACGCGCTGCGAGAGCACCCATACGCCGAGCCCGAAGGCGAGGAACGCGAGCACCACGGTCATTATCAGGTCGCGGGCGAGCTGGTCGAGGGTGATCGCCATGAGGCCGGCTGGGATGCTGACGAAGTAAGCGGCCCCGAGCGGCCCGCCGCGACCGAGCGAGACGTAGGTCCCGAGCTGCCCGTGGACCCGCATGCGGCTGGCGCCCGAGCCTATCGATGCCTGCACCCGACCGTTCTCGAGCAGGGTCTGCAGGGCGGCATCCGACATCTCCATGACGATCCGCTCGTCCCCGACGATGTTCACGCCGTCCCGCAGCGCCTCGACGGAGTCCGGTCTCACGCCGGCCTGGCCGACTACGAGGATGAGCGAGCCGGCGTCGCTCGGCAGCCGCCCGATACCGCGACCCAGGGTCGAACCGCTACTGACGAGCTCGGAGAGCGCCAGCTCGGCCCTCTCGTCGATCCCGGCCGACAGCGAACGTTCGGTGAGCAGGTAGACGGACACCGCCACCGCTCCCAGGATCAGGGCGATGAAGACCCCGAACACCAGGGTCAGTTGCAGCCTCAGTCCCAACTGACAGTCACCCCTCGCGCGGAACCCTACCGGCCTTCCGCGCCCTCACGTGTGACGAACGGCGACCCGTACGCTCACTCCTCGCGGAGGACGTACCCCACGCCACGAACCGTATGGATGAGCCGACGCTCGCCCTCGCCCTCGAGCTTGCGACGCAGGTACCCGACGTAGACGTCGACGACGTTGCTGCCGCCCGTGTACTCCGGCCAGACCTTCTCCTCGATCTCGAACCGGTTGAAGACCTTGCCGGGGTTCCGAGCGAAGAGCTCGAGCAGCTCGAACTCCTTGGCGGACAGCTCTATGCGCCTGCCGTCGCGGAACACCTCGCGGCCCTCGAGGTTTATCACCAGGTCGGCGACCCTCACCTCGCCGGTGACGGCCGGGTTCACCCGCCGCAGGTGGGCACGGACGCGGGCCAGGAGCTCCTCGATGCTGAACGGCTTCACGAGGTAGTCGTCCGCACCGGAGTCGAGGCCGGTCACCTTGTCGTCCACCGAGTCCTTGGCGGTGAGGATGATTATCGGCGTGTTGCTCGTCTTCCTTATGCGCCTCGCCACCTCGAGGCCGTCGAGCACCGGCAGCATGAGGTCGAGCACCACGAGGTCGGGGTTCAGCTCGCGGAACTTGGACAGTCCGGTGACGCCGTCGTAGCTCACCACCGTCTCGTAGTTCTCGGCCTGGAGCTCCAGGTCGATGAACTTGGCGATCT
>CAZMFX010000083.1:5443-11403 GCA_964565625.1 uncultured bacterium | reverse complement strand
GGGCCGAGGTCGTCGTGTCGCCGCTAGCCCGCGGTCTCACCCTCGACGGGGAGGCACTGCTCGAGCCCCTAGTCACGAACGGCGTCGGCGTCCTCATGGTGCCGGGTTCCCACGATGGCGCACAGCCACTGCGGGTGAACCTGCTGCGGCGCGGCGACAGGTTCGGGGTCAGGGTCTACGACCCCCGGATAGCAGCGAAACGCGACAAGCAGCGGGGCGTGGCCTGGTACGAGTTCGACGAGGACTGGGTGGTGGACGCCCGGTTCCTACCGCCCCTCCCAGACGAGACGATAGAGGTGGTGAACATGCTTGGCCAGGTGACGGACGCAGCGGTGGCCGGCAGGGCGCTGTTCGAGCACGACGGTAGGCAGGTATCGCTCGTCTCCACTCATGCAGGAACGCCGGGGCGGCTCTTCTTCAACTTCAGAGACGGCACGAACCTCGCTCAGACGTACGGCGGTGGGCGGTTCCTAAACGTGGACGGCCCGGTCGACGGTCGGATAACCCTCGACTTCAACCGTTGCCACCACCCGCCGTGCGCACACACCGCTTACGCCACGTGCCCCATACCCCCGGAGGAGAACCGCCTGCCCTTCGACGTCACCGCAGGCGAGCGCCACGCCGACGCGGCGCCGCAGCTTCCCGACTGAGGCCGAGCAAACACTCTGCACGGGCGACGTCGAACCGCGCGTCGCCCGTGCCTTCAGGTACCTCGGGCCGAAGTCTCTCTAGCTCAGTAGTTGACCTTCACGATGCTGTCCGGCAGCAGGGTAGCGCCCACGCCTATTCCCAGGGCATCGAGCGTGCCCTTCTGGGCGACGAGCATCCAGCGGTGGCTCTCGGTGACCGCGAGGCGTTCGGTGCCGACCGGCACGTCGTGGATGGCAACTACCTCGCCTTCGCCGTTGACCGTCGCCGCCTGGAGCGGAGCACGCGCGCCGCCCATCGCGTACGTCGTGCGAGCGGTCGACTCGCGTGTCAGCTGGTAGAGCACCAGTTCGTTGTCGAGCGCCGTGGCGCCCATGTCGTTGAAGCCGACGTTCCTCGTGGCGGCGGTGTCGGCCAGCTTTACGAGCAGGGCACCGGCGGTGCCGGACCCGGTGTCTACGGAGACGACGGCGTTCTGGAGCGCCGAGTATGCGGGCGGTATGTACGTGTCGCTGGCCCGCACCTGGCGCGGCGCCAACATGTAGAGACCGACAAGGACACCGATGCCAAGGAAAGCCAGCCGGATGAGCCACGGCAGGATCAGGTCGTTCCAACGGAGCCGGTCCAGTAGGCCGGGTGTTGCAGAAGCGGTCGCTTGCATCTCAACTCCTCCATCTCCGGGGCGAGTGTCTGACCCTGTTGCCTGAACGGGTCCTGCTCCCGGCGCCCGCATGCTCCGAAGATGTGGTGAAGCCAAAGTGAAGCGCCAGGCCACGTCTGGCGGCTTCATCCTGGGTTCACGGCGGGCGAGAATCGTCCAGGGCCGTCGGTCACCGAAGCCGGCGAACCGGAGGTAGTTGCCGCATGAGGCTGCTGATCGTCGAGGACGACAAGTCGCTGGCACGCACGCTGGTCGACGCTCTCGAGGAGCGCGGCTTCGATACGGTGCACGCCGACTCTGCGCAGGCGGCATGGGAGGCTTTGTGGGCGGGGCCCATCGATATCGTGCTGCTGGACGTGATGCTGCCGGAAGGGGACGAGGCGGGTTTCGAGTGGGCTGCTGCGGTCCGCGAGGCGGAGTTCCGGCAGCCCATCCTGTTCCTCACAGCGCTCGAGAGCGTCCCGGACCGCGTCCGCGGCCTCTCGCACGGCGACGACTACATGCCGAAGCCCTTCGCGCTCACGGAGCTGGAGGCGCGTCTGCGGGCGCTGGCAAGGCGGGGAGAGATACGGCCGCGAACGGTGAGGCGCGGCGATGTGACGTTCGACGTCGAGAACCGTGCCGTGTGGCGCGGCGGTGCGCCCGTCAAGCTGACCGCGAAGGAGATGGACGTGCTCGAGGTCCTGTTGCTTGCGCCCGGTCGCGTGTTCCGCCGCGAGGAGCTGCTGGACCGCGTGTGGGGCGCAGGTTTCGAGACGCCGAGCAACCTGGTTGACGTGTACGTCAAGAACATAAGGCGCAGCCTGGGTGCCGACCTGATCGAGACGGTACGCGGTCTGGGCTACCGCTTCCCGGCCGTGGAGCCGTCGTGAGCCTGCGGCTGAGGCTGGCGCTGCTCTCCTCGCTCCTCGTCCTTGGCGGCGTGGCCGTGGGCCTCGTCGTCACCTACAACGTCCTCGTGAGCGGTTCGAACCTAAGCCTCGACCGCGAGAGCGCGATCCTCGCCGAGGTGATCCACGAGGCGGTCCTGCTGAGGGGCGACTCGGTGATCCGGGTCCCGGCCGTCGTGGAGACATACCTCGCCGACGAGACCGGCGTGCGCTCCGCGCAGGTCTACCAGGGCGGCCAGCTGCTGTGGGAGGGCGGCGTCCTCGACGCCCCCCGACCTCTCGACCCCGTCGGTCTCGTAGAGGGGAAGGGCACGAAGACGGTCTCGGGTTGGCGCGTCGTCACGCATCACGACGAGGCAGACGGCATCACCGTCCAGGTGGGACGCCCGCTGGCGGGGCTGCGGGAGACGCTGGCTCCGTTCGCCTGGCTGTCGCTGCCCCTGACCCTCGGCTTGACCATCGTCGCCGGGTACCTGGCCTGGCTCTTCACCGGCGTCGCGTTGCAGCCGCTGCGAACGCTTACCAGCGCCGTGAGCGCAGCGGACGTCTCCGACGTGCCGACGATCTCCGGAAGCGGCGAGCCCGCGCGCCTTGCGCAGGCATTCAGCGCGCTGGTGGGGAGGCTGCAGGCGCAGAGACGACGTGAGCGGGAGTTCCTTGCCTACGCGTCACACGAGCTACGGACGCCGCTGTCGGCGCTCCGGGCCAGCCTGGATGCCGCCCACGCAAGGGCCACTGTCACGCCGGAGACGATCGACCGGCTCCGCAGGGAAGCGGCGCGGCTCGAATCGTTGGCTCAGAACCTCCTGGCGCTGTCGCGGGCCGAGGCGTCAGAGCTCCAGCGCGACACCGTCGACCTGGCGGACCTTGCGGCAGACACGTACGACCGGTTCCAACCGCTCGCCATCGCCAAGGGCCTCGAGCTGGTCCTGGAAGCTGCGCCCGGCTCCGCGCGCGCCGACCCGCGACTGGTGAGCCAGGCGTTAGACAACCTCGTCCACAACGCGCTCAGAGCCACATCGTCCGGCTCCGTCACGCTCGCTACCGGGACGGGCGACGGCCGGGCCTGGCTGGAGGTGAGAGACACGGGCCCGGGCTTCCCTGTTAACATCCGCGACGGCCTTGGCCTTAGGGTAGTCAGGGCGGTGGCCGCCGCCCACGGTGCAGACCTCGAGCTACGCTCCCATGAAGGAGCGAGGGTGAGGATTCTCTTCTCTGTCGGCGGACCCGGATCCTCCTAGACGGCGCGAACCAGCCCTCGAGGCAGGCTCCTGCTCGTGCGCAGCGGGTCTGGCCCCGACGTCGTCCTGCTCGTACCGGTCCCGCCGACCGCTCACGTACAGGCGTGCCAGGTAGGAGAAGTGCCGCACTTGACCTTCCGGCCCTGCTCCAGCACTGGTTTCGTTGTCGGGCCGCTGCGTGCTCGCCGCGTCCTCCACCTCGTACCGGTCCCGGCGGTCCCAGCGGTACCGCTCCTCATCTCGCTGCATTCGGGTCGCCCCCTTTGGGAAGACGTTAGTGCTGAGCGGCGTGAGAAGAAGTTGGGCCGGTTCCCGGTTCGGTGCGCTGGCGCCGGGACGATCTGGGCTGCCTGCCGTGAACGGCTCAGCGCGCAGGCGGCGCCAGGAGCCGCAGTCGTACGGTGCCGAGGCACGCTGCGGCGACGGCCATGGTGACAAGGTCACCTGGCGCCAGAGCCTGAACGGCGAGCATCATGGCTCCGCACGTTCGCACGCAGTGGAGCCCGTGAAGCCAGCCATCGCCGAGAGAGCCGTGACGAGCAGCGTGCTCCCTGGCTCCGTGGACGGACGTCGCCTCTCGCCATGCCAGTCTCAGCGAGAGGCCGGCGCCAGCGATCCCGACGGTCGATCTGACCAAGTCCGCCGGCCACCCTCGGGACGCCCCGACCACCGCATGTAGCACCAGATCGAGCCAGGCGAACACGAAGCCGGCCAGCAGCCAGGCGCCAAGGTACCCGAACAGCCACCTTCCGGTTCGCCCGGCGGGGCCCGCCAGCATGAGCGCCACTGGCAACATCATCGCCGCGACCATGAGGAGCCAGCCTCCGGAGTACCCGGCCACCGCCGTGACCATTGGCACGTCGGAACGCCCCAGGACATCGTGATTCAGGAACTCGGCAAGCGGCAGATGGGCGGTGACCAGCATGCAGGTCCAGGCCAACGCAGCCACCCCCGAAGGAACCGCCAGCCGGCGCCCGAAGGCGCCGGCCGTGACTGGGATCGAGTTACTGCTTGCACCAACGCTCTCTCTCACACCCAGATGTCCGAGGTGACGTCTCCGCCCGGGTAGCGCATCTCGTGGGCGCGGGCCGGCCCGCCGGGCTCTGCGCCGAAGTCGACGAAGAACCCATCGTCTATCGCCAGCCCACCGCCACTCACGTCGCAGTCGATGCGGATCATGTGGGACCCCTGCTTCCCGATGTCCGGGTAGAACTGCTCGTCCCAGCTCGACAGCAACGAGTTCGTCACGTAAAGGCGCTTGCCGTCGAGGCTCAGCTGCAGCATCTGCGGCCCGCCGCGCAAGCGCGTGCCCCCCACCTCTGGCGAGTGGCCGAGCACGCCGCCGCACCAGACCCGACCAACGAGCCGCGGGTTCCTGGGATCCGAGATCTCGTACTGCCGCACGTCGCCATGCAGCCAGTTGGAGAGGTACAAGAACCGGTCGTCAAGCGATATCAGCAGGTCGACGGTCAGAGGCGGTACCGGGAAGGGCCAGCCCTCCACCTCGACGCTCTCCATGTCGACGACCTTGCTCAGCTCCCAGTGCCCGTTGGGCTTGTGCCAGTGCCACAGGTTGCTCGACAGCGCGGCGCCAACGTAGCCGTGCGTGCTGTCCGGGTCGTGCAGGAACCGGACCTCGAGCGGCACCAGGCCCTCGCCGCCCAGGTCGAACGTCTGTTCCAGCTTCCTGTCGTGCCAGTTCCAGAAGTTGACCCGCTGGCCGTAGAGCCCTGCCGAGACGTCATCCAGGTCGAAGCCGGGGTAGTAGGTCTTGGGCGCGCTCAGCTCGCTCGAGACCATCACACCGTGCCGCGGCTGGTACCAGAAGTCGTAGTTGAACCGCATGCCGCTGGCGTCGCGTTCCCAGCGGCCCACGACGTCGAAGTCCTCGCTCAGCAGCAGGAACCCGCCGGGCCCGTTGCCTTCGGCGTCGCCGAGGCACGAGATCATCACGTGACCGTCGGCAAGGCAGTGCGCGCTGTGGGGAGCGCTGAGGTTGGCCTTGGTGGCCAGCTCTTCCGGCTCGATCGTCTTGTGGATCTTCGGAGCGCGCTCGTCCTTCGTGTCGACGATGTAGATGCGGCTCGAGCGGAAGCCGGGCAGGACCAGGTAGCGCCGCTCCTTGTCGCCTTCCCCGTGACACGAGCTGCACGCGTTCCAGCCAGAATGATGCAGCTCGTCGCCCACGTTGGGCATCTCCAACCTGTGTATGACCTGCGAGTACGTCGGCGATGCGGGGTCGACGTCGACGGTCGCCAGGTAGTCTGGCGCCTCCGCTCCAGTGCCGACGCGTACCGCGACCGTGTACATGACCTTCTCGCGCGGGCCGTTCGCAGCCTCGCGCGGGGACGCGTAGCCAGGTCCACATGCGTGGCCAAGGTTGTCCGCGGTCGAGCCGTGGACGTGATCGTGCCGTTCGTTCATCGGGTCTGCCCCTTCCTCTTTGAGTGAAGGGCGACACGTGTCGCGCTCCGGCGCCGGCTCGAACCGGGTCGCCTTCGGCTAGCTGGCACGATCGTA
>CAZMFX010000083.1:0-5343 GCA_964565625.1 uncultured bacterium | reverse complement strand
CTCGAACTCGGTCATGCGAGCCGACCCGATGCTCAGGACCAGGAGGAGCGCCAAGGGGATGAGCCTCCGTGCGGCGCCGAACCGGAGTCCCGGCCTTCCCGACCCGGTGTCGTCAGGCTCCGACAAGTTCGCGACCGTCTTGCGCATGTGTCCACCTCCAGCCCGGAGCTTGCTGGACAGCCCGGGATGCGGGCGGGACGTGACCGCGAGTGCCTCCCATGAGGCATCCGACGGGAACCCTTTGACACCTGACTGAATTGGATTTAGTCTACTGAACGATGTTCAGTGCATGGAGCCGTAGATGACCGGAGCACGTGGTCCAGGCAGCAGGAGCGCGCCGACGAGCGACTTAGACAAGACGGCGCGAGCCCGCATCCGAGACGCCGCCATCAGGCGGTTCGCGCGGGACGGCGTGGCGGCGACGAGCGTGAAGGCGATCGCAGAGGACGCGGGCGTGTCCGCACCGCTCGTCATCCACCACTTCGGGTCCAAGGACGGCCTGCGGGCCGAGTGCGACCGGCACGTCAACCAGCTCACATGGGAGATGAAGTCGACCATGGACTCGGACCTGACAACCGATCCCCTGTCGTCGATAAGGCGGGCGCAGACACAGCTCCCGATACTCGAGTACATCGCCCGCACCATCCCAGACGGGTCGAAGCACGCAGACGCGCTCGTAGATTCGATGGTCGAGGACACGCTGCGCTACATGGCAGCAGCTGAAGCCGACGGCATGGTCCGACCCGTCGAGAACCGTCGCGAGCGGGCCGTCGTGCTGGTGCTGTGGCAGCTCGGCGCGCTCGTGCTGCACGCGCAGGCGAAGCGGCTGCTCGGCGCAGACCTCACCGGGCCGAGCAAGGACACGATCCGGTTCTGGCTGCCCGCAGGCGAGATCCTCGCCAACGGTGTGCTCGACCCCGAGCGCTTCGAAGAGATACGGGCAGCCTCACAAGCAGCGCTGGCGAACGAGGAGGGCGAGTGATGGCGAGTGCGATCGTCGTGGAGGGTCTCCGCAAGTCGTACGGCAAGGCGTTGGCGCTCGATGGCCTGGATCTCGAGGTAGGGGCTGGAGAGGTGCACGGCTTCCTCGGCCCGAACGGCGCCGGCAAGACGACGACCCTAAGGATCCTCCTCGGTCTCCTGCGGGCAGATGCTGGCACGGCAAGGGTCCTCGGCATGGACCCATGGCGAGACGCCGTCGCTCTGCACCGGCGCCTCGCGTACGTGCCGGGCGATGTCGAGCTGTGGCCCAACCTGACGGGCGGCGAGGCGATCGACCTGATGGGAAGTCTGCGCGGGGGCCTTGACGCCGCCAAGCGCGAACAGCTCATACAGCGCTTCGAGCTGGACCCCACGAAGCGTGGTCGCACGTACTCGAAGGGGAACAGACAGAAGGTAGCGCTCGTCGCGGCGCTCGCAAGCGACGCCGAGCTGCTGATCATGGACGAGCCGACTACGGGCCTCGATCCGCTGATGGAGGCCGAGTTCCAGGCATGCGTGCGCGAGGTCAAGTCGAACGGCCGCACGGTCCTGCTGTCCAGCCACATACTGGCGCAGGTCGAGGCGCTCGCTGACCGCATCTCCATCGTCAGGCAGGGGCAGGTCGTCGAGAGCGGCGCACTGGACGACCTGAGGCACCTGACCCGCACGACGGTCATCGCTCGGACACGGCAGCCCGCAGGCGTAATCGCCATGCAACCAGGCGTTCACGACTTCCGCGCACAGGACGACGAGGTCCGGTTCGACGTCGACGGCGAGCACATGGCAGCAGTCGTCACCGAACTGGCGCGCCTTGGCGTCGACAAGCTCGTGAGCCGGCCGCCGACGCTTGAACAGCTCCTGCTCAGGTACTACTCGACCCCGGATGGTGGCTCCAGGCGTCGGGAGGAGACGACGGCGTGAAGGCAGCCGACGAAGCTTGGGTCTCCAGGACCGGCGCATCTGGCGGCCTGTCTAACGTCGGCACGCTCTTCCGGTTCGCTCTGAGGAGGGAGCGCTTCAGCATCCTCGCCTGGGCCCTCGGCATCGCCCTCGTCACAGCCGCCGTGCCTCTTAGCTACGTTGAGCTGTACCCGACGCAGGCTCAACGCGACCTCATCGCCACGACGCTGTCCAGCCCCGCGGCCGTCGCCATCATGGGCGTCAACCACGCAGGCGGCGACTACCACTACGGCGCCATGACCGCGCATCAGATGCTCTTCTTCACCGGCATCCTCGTTGCCCTTATGAGCGTGCTGATCACCGTGCGGCACACCCGGACCGAGGAGTCTTCCGGCAGGTCGGAGCTCGTTCTCTCCGCCCCGGTGGGTCGTGGGGCGCCGCTGACCGCAGCGTTGCTAACCGTCCTCGTAGCCAACGTCACCGTGGCGCTGGCCCTGGCTCTCGGCCTTGGTTCCGTGGATGCCACCGGCATCGACTGGGCCGGAGCTTGGCTCTACGGCGCCGCCCACCTGGCTGTCGGGCTGTCCTTCGCCGCCGTCGCTGCGCTGGCCGCTCAGCTCTTCGAGAACTCCGGCGGGGCCGTCGGCGCATCGCTGGGGACGCTCGGCCTTGCCTATCTCGTCAGGGCCGTCGGCGACGTGGCGGGCAACGGCCTGTCGTGGCTCTCACCGCTGGGATGGGCGCAGGCGACTCAGGTGTTCGTCAACGACCTCTGGACGCCGCTGCTACCCGCAGTGGCCTTCACTGCCGTGGTCGTGCTCGTCGCTTTCAACCTCAACTCGAGACGCGACGTGGGTGCCGGCCTGTGGGCGGCGAGACCGGGGCCGGCTCACGCGGGCCGTGCGCTGCGGACGCCCATCGGCTTCGCTTGGCGCCTGCACCGCGGAGCGATACTCGGCTGGTCTGCAGCCAACCTGGCGATGGGAGCGATGTACGGCGCGTTCCTCAACGACATAGAGTCCATGTTCGCGGGGTCGGACATCCTCGAGCGCATGTTCGCCGGCACCCCGTCAGTTGACCTTGTCATCACGTTCGGGGCCGTCATCGCAGCCGTCATGGCGGTGATCGTGGCGGCGTACGCCGTGCTGGCAGGCTCGCGGCCACGCTCGGAAGAGGTGGCAGGACGGGCCGAGCCGCTGCTGGCGACAGGCCTCTCGCGTGGCGGGTGGGTCGCGAGTCACGTCGCGGTGGTGGCGTTTGGCTCGCTGCTGGTGCTGGCCGCCGGTGGCCTCGGGCTGGGGCTCGCCGGAAGCGCGTCGGTAGGGGACTGGAGCGTCCTGCCCCGGTTCGCAGCCGCGGTCGTCGCTTACACGCCGGCCCACTGGGTCGTCCTTGGCGTCGTCGTTGCCCTGTTCGGAGTCGCGCCACGCGCGATGCCGCTGGCGTGGGTCGTCGTCGGCTTCTCCTTCGTGGTGATCTACCTTGGGCAGCTGTTGCAGTTGCCGGAGTGGCTGCGCCGGCTCTCACCCTTCGAGCCCGTGCCGGACCTGCCGGCCGAGACGTTCGGCGCCCTGCCGCTGCTCACGCTCACAGGCGTCGCGGTCGGCCTGCTCGTGTTGGGGCTGGTAACGTTCCGCCGGCGCGACGTGCCGGCCTGACATGCAGTCGGGAGCACGTGGCGGCGATCACTAGCGGGGTCATGCCGGTCGTTAACCGCCGTGTGCGGGAGCCGCAGAGAACCCTCCGCGCTGACCGCGGCCAAGTCCAGCCTCTCGGGCGAGGACGACCGCCTGCGGACGGTAAGCAACGTCGAGCTTGCTGAAGATGCTGTTCAGGTGGTTGCGAACGGTCCTCCGCGAGATGCCGAGATGGTCGGCGATCGTCGAGTTGTCGTAGCCGCACGCGACCTGGTCTAGCACCTCAACCTCACGCTTAGTGAGCTCGCCGAGCGCGGGCACCTCGGGTTGGACCTCGAACGCCGGCTCGGGAGCCGGTAGTGGTCCATGTTCGGCTCCGCACTCGGGTACGAGTCCTCCTGAGCGCGTAGACGCTGGGCCCGGCGCCTGGGCATCTTCCCGGCCCCGTTCACCAGCAAGGGCTCTCACGACCTCGGAAAGCAACCTCTCGACGTCGGCCTCGCCCCCTTGCACCAATATGCTCACGCGCACGGCGCGGCCACCTCGTGGCGACCCGCCTCCGGTCCTGGCTGTCACCAGCTCTCGTCTCACAGCAGAGCAGCGATCCTCTCCGCCGCGCGCGCCGCGCCGCCGCCCTCAACGGGCCGGTACGTCGTCGGCTTCAGTAGCAACCTCGCCATGCGCTCCGCCAGCTCCTCGGGTTGGGCGTTCTGGAAGGGCACCTTGGCCCACGCCGGCACTCCGTAACGCTCGAGCCGGTGCGCCACGTGCCGGTTCTGCTCGAAATGGTTCGTCAGCGGGAAGTAGAGGAACGGGACGCCGGCAGCGACGAGCTCCATCGTCGTTGACAGCCCGCCCTGCACGAGGGCGGCGTCTGCGGCGGCCAGCATGCGGAAGAGGTCGTGCACGTAGCCGTGGTACTTCACGCCGTCGATATGGGGCAGCGTGGCCGGGTCGATGCGTGGGCCGCAAACGACCTCCAGTCGCAGGTCCGTCAGCCGCTCGCGAACCAGCGGGAAGGACTGGACGATGCGCCTGAGAAGCGTCGCCCCCACGCTGGTGCCTCCGACGGCCGCCACGGCCACCCTCTCGTCTGCGGCGAAGCCGAACTCCGCTCGCAGGTCCGCCTTCTCTCCCAACGCGGCCGGGTCGAAGTAGCGCACGTACCCGCCAAGCTCGTAGTGCTGGGGCAGCCAGTCGCGGATTAGCGGCAGGTCGGGCCCGAAGGCGTCAGGCACGATATCGCCCTCCTCGCCTATGTAGATGGCGGCGTCCCGCACGCGCTTGTAGCGCTCGACCTGCTCGATCATCTCGGCGTTGTAGTCAGCGACGACGAAGGCTTCGCGACCGCCATCGTCCTCGGCCATCGGCAGGTAGCCGACGAAGTCGGTCAGCCACGCGAACGGCGCCGTCTTCAGCTCCGGGTTCTCGTGTAGGTAGTAGTCCACCTCCCACGCCTCGTCGCCCACCCACAGGTCGTACGGTTCTTCCCGCACGACGTCGTGGAACACGTGGAAGTTGGCGAGCAGGATCTCGTCCATCTCGCGGATGGCCTGGAAGACGTTCAGTTCGTGGTCGACGCCCATCAGCGACTCGATGTGAGGCGACTCGCCTGCAAGGTGCTGGCTCGCCGGATGGATCCTCTCGCCGTTGGCCTCCAGCACGCGCGTCACGGGGTGCTGCGCCAGCCAGTCGATCTGCAGCCCCGGCACCAGGCGCCGCAGTTCTTTGGCGACCGCGACGTCGCGCTGCGAGTGACCAAGGCCTATCGGGCTGCTGATGAACAGCGCCCGCTTCGTGCCGCGCGCCCGCGCCCGCCGCCACG
>CAZMFX010000082.1:0-11565 GCA_964565625.1 uncultured bacterium | reverse complement strand
CGGCTGGTCCTTGCCCAACATGTCACCGGCGGCAATGCGGAAGAGAAGGGCGTAGCCGATCTGGCCCGCAGCCCCGGTTACGGCGACTCTCACTGGTTGCTTCATCTCAACCCCTCGATCCTTGGTCGTTACTCGCCGGCGCGGAATCGGGTCGGCTCGTGGTGACTCGATGTGGATGCGCGTCTTGGCTAGCGGTAAGCGGCGCTCAGGAGCGTCTGTCGGTTTCGAATGGCGCTCACAGGCGGCGCTGTCGCGACGTAGATGTTAACCGACGCGTGTACTGCAGCAGCGCCGCTGTGTTTCACGTGAAACACTCTTATCGCCGGTGGCTGTGCGGTAGGTATTGGAGTTCGCATGGTCGTGGGACTCAGCCATTTCGAGAGGCGCACCGCAGCAGGCCGGCTTAGCCCCGGTAGCCGAGCAGCTCGAGGAGTCGTTGGAGCTCGTCCTGGCTGTGGAAGTGCAGCTCGATCTTGCCCTTGTCCTGACCCGTGATTCGCACACGTGTGCCGGCGTGGCGGCTGAGGTCCTCCTCTAGCCCCCTGTAACGTTCACCACCCGGCTTCGCCTGGGCGCGCGGTGACGGCCGTCGGAGCTGCTCGGCTTGTCGTACGGAGAGCCCCTTGTCGACGATGGCCTCCAGGGCCCAGAGCCGGTCTTCCTGGGGCTGTGCCAGTATCGATCGAGCGTGACCGGCACTTATGACGCCGTCTTCTAGGGCCGCGAGCGCCTGGTCCGGCAGCGTCAACAGCCGTAGCGTGTTCGCTACGGCGCTTCGGCTCTTGCCTACCGCCTGCGCCACCCTCTCTTGGTTCAAGCCGAAATCGAGTAGCTGTTTGTAGGCACGTGCCTGTTCGACGTCGTTCAGATCTTCCCGCTGGAGGTTCTCGACGATCGCGATCTCCAGCGCCTCTTGGTCGGACAGGTCTCGAACCACTGCCGGAACCGAATCGAGGCCCGCTTGCTTAGCCGCGCGCAGACGGCGCTCCCCGGCAACTACCTCGTAACCGTCTCCCACGGGCCTTACGAGTATCGGCTGAAGCACGCCGCGCTCCGCGACGGACGCTGTCAACTCTGCTATGGCCGCCTCATCGAAACGCTTCCGGGGCTGCACGGGCGACGCCCTTACCTTGGCCGTAGGGACCTGCTGTGGCCCTGTCTTCTCGGCTTTAGGCAACAAGGCGTCGAGCCCACGCCCCAAACCCCTAGCCTTGGCTGACACGCTCGATCACCTCCACGGCCAAGTCCCTATAGGCGATTGCACCCTGCGAGGACGGCGCGTAGTCGAATATCGACCTACCGTACGACGGAGCCTCGGCGAGTCGCACTGTTCTCGGGATCACCGTGCGGAACACCTGCTCCCCGAAGTGACGCCTGACGTTCTCCTCCACCTCCTGAGAGAGCCTGGTGCGCCCGTCGTACATCGTCAGGAGTATGCCGAGGATCCTGATATCCCTGTTCAACGAGCCGCGTACGCGGTCCACGGTCTCCATCATGCTGGCGATCCCCTCGAGCGCGTAGTACTCGGTTTGCAACGGGATCAACAACTGATCGGCTGCTCCCAGTGCGTTGAGGGTGAGAGCGCCCATCGATGGTGGTGCGTCCACGACGATGAAGTCGTAAGTCGGCCTTACGCCTATCAGGGACCTGCTCAGGAGCATGAGGTTGTCTCGGCTGGCGTCCAGCTCTACGGCCGCGCCTGCCAGGTCGTCCGAAGCCGCGAGGAGGTCGAGGTTATCGATATCCGTCCGCGTGACGGCGTGCCTGGCAGAGGCGGACCCGGTGATGACGTCGTAGATCGTCATCTCGGGCTCTGTGACGCCAACTCCGCTGCTCGCGTTCGCTTGAGGATCCAGATCGACGAGGAGGATCCTGCGACTCTCGGCCAGTGCAGCTGCCAGATTCACGGCAGTCGTCGTCTTACCGACCCCGCCCTTCTGGTTGATCACCCCGATGGTGGGCAAGCGCGTCCTCCGGCTAGGCGCAATGCGACGAGGCTACCATCGCGCTCCAGCGGGCGCTCATCCGCCACGGCGACTCCCCTGCCGCCCTCGGCCGAAGCCGACATCCACTCGTTCACGTCACGCAGTTCCGCGTCCCACGCGGGCCCCTTGCGACTCACCAGGTAACACGGGTCGCGATGCAGGTGGCGCGTGAGGCGCGCAACCGCAGCGAACGACGAGACCGCTTGGGCCGTTACGGCATGAGCGCAGACGCCTTCCAGCCGTGAGATGTCCGTGGTGTGGACAACCGCGTTGGTGAGACCCAGCCTCGCAACGGCCATCTCGAGGAAAGCCCCGCGCCTGCGGCGGCGTTCGACGAGGTGCACCGTCGCCCCCGGAAGCTCGGCGGCGATGACGAGCCCGGGAAGTCCGGCACCAGAACCTAGATCCACGACCACTGCGGCGTCGCCAACGAGGTCCGAGACGACCGCGCCGTACGCACGCGCTTCGTCTATCAAACGGTCCAGCTCGTCAAGCCCCTTGGCCGAAACCAGGTCCAAGGTGCCGTGATACTGCGCGAGAAGGCGGGCGTACTCGGAGAGGATGTGCCTCGTCACCTCATCGCCGCCCTGCCACAGCTGTTTCACGTGAAACATCAAGCAGCGCGTGGCGTCCCGGTCGCTCTACCCGATCGTCTTCGCGGTACGCGCTGGGCAGCTCAGGCGCCGGGAACATGCATGCCCCGCCTGCTCCGCAGGTGCACGAGTAGCGCAGCCACATCGCTGTCCCTCACGCCGCTGAGACGCTGCGCCGCCCCCAAGGTTGCAGGCCGCGCCGCCTCGAGCGCCTCTCTTCCCTCCCTGGAGAGACTGGCCACGGCGCCGAAGTCGACCTGCGTGAGCGGCCTCTGTTCGTAGTCGGCCCGTTCCGCCAGGTGCTTCTCCGCCCGCTGGATGTACGAGGCGTAGCGTACGAGGATCTCCACCTTGGCCTTCTCCTTGACCGTTAGCTCTGGCGCCCCGGCGCCGACACGGGCCACCACGGAGTCGTACGATTCTCCTGTCCTACACAGCACCTTCGTAGCGGGCTCCCCGGAGATCCGACTCCTGCCGAGCCGCTCCACCTCGGCGGCCACCCGCTGCTCGGAAGCGTTGACGTCGGCCAACCTCTCGGAGGAGACCAATCCCCATGCGTTGCCGACGTGAACCAGGCGCTCGTCCGCGTTGTCCTGACGGTGCAGCAGCCTGTGCTCGTTGCGCGAGGTGAGCATCCTGTATGGCTCGCGGATGCCGCCCCGGACGAGGTCGTCGATCATCACGCCGATGTACCCCTGGTCCCTCCGGAGCGTCACCCTCTCTGACCCCTGGGCGTGCTTCGCGGCGTTGACGCCGGCGATGAGCCCCTGGGCGGCGGCTTCCTCGTATCCCGACGTGCCGTTTATCTGGCCCGCGGAGAACAGTCCCGGCAGCCTGCGGGACATCAGCGTCGTGTCCAGCTGGGAAGGCTCGAGCGCGTCGTACTCCACCGCGTAGGCGTAGCGATGGATCACGGCCTTCTCGAACCCCGGCAGCGTCCTGATCATGTCGTCCTGGAGGATGGGCGGCATCGAGCTGGAGAACCCCTGGAGGTATAGCTCGCTGGTGTCGATGCCATCCGGTTCGACGAAGAGCAGGTGATGGTCCTTGTCAGAGAAGCGGACGACCTTGTCCTCGATCGACGGGCAGTAGCGAGGTCCCGCGCCCTCGATCTCACCCCCGTACATGGCCGAGGACTCGAGGTTTCGGAAGATCAGCTCGTGCGTCTCCGGCGTCGTACGCGTGATCCACGTCGAGGTGCTCGAAGCCCTGGCGCCGGATCGGCCCGTGAAGCTATCCGGCGGGTCATCCGATGCGACCTCGTCGAGAGACGCGAGGTCGACGGAGTCGGCTCGTATACGGGGAGGGGTACCCGTCTTCAGGCGCAGCAGCAAGTGCCCGGTGTCCACAAGGCTTCTCGACAAGTGCCTGGCCGGCGGCTCGCCCTGCCGCCCAGCCGGCCTACTCTGCTTCCCGTACCAGACGACGCCGGCGAGGAACGTGCCGGTACACAGCACGACGCTCGGCGCCATCACCTCGCGGCCGTCGGTCGTCCTCACGCCGGCGATGACGCCGTTCTCCACGATCAGTTCCGCCGCCTCGGCCCTGATGATCTCGATCCCCGGCTCGCTCTCGATCAACCGGCGCGCTGCGGCCGCGTATCCGTCGCGCTCGTTCTGCACGCGGAGGGACCGGACGGCCGCGCCCTTGCTCGCGTTGAGCGTTCTGGTGTGGATCGCCGTGGCATCCGCCAAGCTCCCCATGACCCCGCCCAAAGCGTGAAGCTCGAACACCATCTGCGACTTGCCGGGGCCGCCGATAGCCGGGTTGCACGGCATGAGCCCGATCTTGTCGGGGTTCGGCAACATCATGGCGACACCGGCACCAAGGCGCGCCGCAGCGCACGCGGCTTCGATGCCCGCGTGCCCCCCACCTATCACGATGACGTCGTGCCTGCTCACGGTTCCTCCCGAGAGCAAGGTGGAGGTCTATGTGACGACAGAGGTCTTAGGTTCATGTAGCTGCCGCGAACCGACATGGCACGCGAGTATACGGGGTGTACGCCGTCCCCTGCGGCTCCGTCGCGACCGGAGCCGCCCCCGTATCGGAAGGCCTCGCCGCTCGGGCAGCGCCCCTTCGTCCGGCCACTTGCCGTCAACGCACCGCGGGCACCGGGACGGCGACCAGGTGTTAGACTGCCTGTCCGGCGTCAAGCCGCCAGGAGGCGCTCCAGGGCGAGAAAAGCGCGTTGGAGACGGCCTCGCGGCGTGTGCTACGGAGACAGAATCAAGGGCCCGACTTCCCATCTGGCCGGTTCGGCTCAGGCGGTGGAGGCCACGGCACCGGTCAACGGAGACAGCCCAGACGGGCTGCTCATGACATACCGAACGCCTCCTGACTCCACGGGCGGTGGCCCGGTCGGATGCGCGCCTGAACCGGGCTTGGCGACGGCTGAAAGGGACTACGTACGTGACCGGTCCGGACCGCGGAATATGGGATGACCTCATGCAGGTGGTGCGCCAGCGCATCCCCGAGGTCGAGTTCCGGACATGGTTCACCAAGGTCGAGCCTCTCGGCTTCTCCGACGGGGCGTTCGTCGTGGCCGTGCAGAACTCGTTCGCGCGGGACTGGCTCCGGTCACGGTACTCGGAACTCCTGGAGTCTGCACTGAAGGAGATCGGCGCCGAAGCGCTGCGCTTCGTGTTCCAGGTCTCCCCGGACGCGCCGAGCACGCAGGAAGACCTGTTCGGCGCTCCGGACGAAGCCGATGGTAAGGCCGGCGGATCCGGTAACCCATCTGCGAACGGCAAGTCGACGAAGGGCTCTGGTAAGGCAGACGACGGGCATCGACGTGGAGGAGACGACGCGGCCCCGCGCTCCGGCGCGTTCCCACCGGCCAACGGCAGGTCGGGCGACGGTCGGTCCGGTCGGGTGTTGCCTCAGCTGAACCCCAAGTACGTCTTCGACAACTTCGTCATCGGCGCGAACAACCACCTCGCAGCCGCCGCGGCTCAGGCGGTCGCAGCGTCACCGGGTAACACCTACAACCCGCTCTTCCTGTACGGGGAGTCGGGTCTCGGGAAGACACACCTTATGCAGGCGGTCGGGCACGCCGTGATCGCCTCGTCGCCGCACATGACAGTCGAGTACGTGACGACGGAAACGTTCACCAACGACCTGATCAACGCCATCCAGGAGAAGCAGATGGCGAGCTTCCGGGACAGGTACAGAAACACCGACGTTCTGCTGATCGACGACATCCAGTTCATCGCGGGCAAGGAGCGCACGCAGGAGGAGTTCTTCCACACATTCAACGCGCTCGTCGAGCTCGGCAAGCATATAATCGTGTCCTCCGACCGGCCACCACGCGACATCCCTACCCTGGAGAAGCGGCTGCGCAGCCGCTTCGAGTGGGGACTGATAACGGACATGACGGCGCCGGAGCTAGAGACGCGCATGGCGATCCTCAAGATGAACGCCGACTACCGCGGGGTGAAAGTGCCCCAGGACGTCGTCGACTACATCGCCCGCCACGTGACATCGAACATCCGCGAGCTGGAAGGGGCGCTGGTCCGCACGATCGTCTACGCCTCCATGAACCAGGTCCCGCTCAACCGGCAGACGGTCGCGAAGGCGCTATCCGACGTATTCGCGCCCAGCGACGAGAACCTGACGATGCCGGACATCCTCAAGCGCGTCGCCAAGGAGTTCGGAGCCGACCCCGAAGCGGTGAAGGGAAGGGGGAGGCGCCGCGAGCTCGTGGTGCCCAGGCAGGTCGCGATGTACCTGATGCGCGAGTTGACGACACACTCGTACCCGGAGATCGGCAAGTTCTTCTCCGACCGCGACCACTCGACCGTCATGTACGCCGTCCAGAAGGTTACTGAGGCGATCGAGCAGGACAGCGACACCGAACGCCGCGTAAGGGGCATCCGAGAAGACCTGATCTAGGTCCTACACGCCTCGACCGTCCGCGAGCCGCCGCGCGGCGGCTCGATCTTTTCCTTCGCCGACCTTGTGGACAACCCTGCGGACAAGCTGTGAACCGAGCTGCTGACCGCCTGCGGAGATCCTCCGCCCGCGCAAGGGCTGTGGAACCCTGCCTATGAGTGGGTCCGGCATCCACAGCCAGACGCCACATACCAACAACCTCCTCCCCATGGGAATCGTCGTGTAGGAAGAGGATAGTCATCGATATCCCCAGGCTCCACAACCCCTACTACTAAGGTTGTTATCTACTAATCTTTCGATGAACCCTCATAGGCATCAGATCAGGAGGCACCGGTACGTGCCGGGTCATCTGGCCTGAACGAGTAGGGGATTCGCCCGCTCTCGACTCTCAGAAGCTTGTCCACCCGGTTCAAGACCGTTGGCAAGCCATCGCCTGGGCTCGGACCTAGTGACCTGATTGCGCCGTTGCGTGTCGGTTATGCTCTGGACGGCACGTCCGGGCCTGCCCGGGCGTCGCGCACAACGTCCGCGGCACGCACCGGTCAACCGGTCTGACGGCCCGGGTACTGCCAGGCGAACCAACCGCGCTGGCTCGGAAAAGCGGGAGTCGATCTGTGAGAGTGAACGTCCCCAAGAAGACATTGGCCGACGTCCTGTCGAACGTCGAGCGGATTATCCCGGCCAGGTCGAGCAACCCGGGGCTCAGCCTACTCAGGATCGATCTCGAACCGGACGGGGTGGTGCTTTCGGGCAGCAGCCTCGACATCGACGTCAGGGCGAAGGTCGCAGCCGATGTCGCGGGTGAGGGTTCCCATGCGGTCGTCGCGCACGTGTTCGGCATGGTCGTACGGTCGCTGCCGGCGGACGACGTCGAGCTCGAGTTCTCCGAGAACGAGCTACAGATAACCTCTGGTAGGTACACGACGAAGCTGCAGCTCGTATCGGCGGGCTCCACAGCCGTCGTTAGCTTCCCTGACGAGCACCCGGGCGAGATCGACGCGGCCCAGTTGGCCAAGGCGCTGTCGGGCGCGAGGTACGCGGCCGCCGTCGCCGACTTCCAAGCCGTCTTCCGCGGCGTGAAGGTCGAGCTGGCCGATGGCCGTTTCCGTGCGGTGGCAACGGACGGCTTCCGCCTGGCCTACTACGACCTCGGCGTGGGCACCGGCCTGGAAGGCGACGTCATCGTCCCGGCGAGGAGCGTCGACGAGCTGTTGCGCGTGCTGGGAGACGGCCCCGTGAAGCTGGCCATGGACGGGGGCCAGTTGAGCGTCAGGCACGGTGACTACTCGCTGAACCTCAAGCTGATGGAGGGTGCGTTCCCCGACTACGAACGCGTCATACCCTCCAACTTCCCGGTGAGCATCACGCTCAGCGCTGCCCGGCTGGCTGAGGCCGTGAACCGCGTCTCGCTCATGGCGGACAAGACCGCGAACAACAGGGTCGACCTCTTCGTGAAGGACGGCGTCGCCACCATCACGGCGGAAGGCAGCTACGGCCGCAGCCAGGAGGAGCTTCCCGTCATGCAGGAGGGCACAGACTCCGAGATAGCCGTCGCCTACAACGCCCGCTTCCTCGTCGACTCGTTGGGCCCGGTTGGTGGCGACGTAAGGCTCATGTTCTCGGGCGCGAGTTCCTCACCCAGCGTGGTGCGCGACCTCGCGGACGACAACTACCTCGCGATGGTGGTCCCGCTGCGGACGAGCTGATCACGGTCACGCACATCACCGGTGTGGCGCTGCGCAGCCGCACATCGACCGACAACACTCCCTTACAGCCCGATGAGGTCGGGTGCCGGAGGTGACTATGACGATCATCGAAGACGTACGCGGGATCGAACTCCTCGACTCGCGCGGCAACCCCACTGTGGGTGCGGTGGTCACGTTGAGCAGCGGCGTTCAGGGCATGGCCGCGGTGCCGTCCGGCGCCTCGACCGGTGCTCACGAGGCTGTGGAGCTGCGAGACGGTGGCGGGCGCTACCTCGGCAAGGGCGTGACGAAGGCGGTCGCGAACGTGACGGAGCGCATCGGGCCCGAGGTGCTGGGGCTCGATGCCCTCGACCAACCGGCGGTCGATGGCGCGATGATCGCGCTCGACGGCAGCCCCAACAAGGCCGAGTTGGGAGCCAACGCGATCCTCGCCGTCTCGCTTGCCGTGGCCAGGGCCGCGGCCGAGTCGGTGGGGACGCCGCTCTACCGCTACGTCGGCGGCAGCAACGCCAAGGTCCTGCCCGTGCCCATGATGAACGTCATCAACGGCGGGGCGCATGCAGACAACGCCGTCGACATGCAGGAGTTCATGCTCGTCCCGTACGGCTTCAGCGACTTCCGTACCGCGCTGCGCGCCGGCGTCGAGACGTTCCACCACCTGAAGAAGGTGCTCAAGGGACGCGGTTACGACACGAACGTCGGAGACGAGGGCGGCTTCGCTCCCGACCTCAAGAGCAACGTGGAGGCCATAGAGGTACTGCTCGAGGCGATAGAGAAGGCCGGGTACGTGGCAGGGGACGAGATAGGCATCGCGCTCGACCCTGCGTCGACAGAGTTCTTCTCGAACGGCGTCTACGAACTCGCGTCGGAGGGCAGGAAACTGGATGCCGATGAGATGATCGGCTTCTGGGAAGAGTGGGTGTCGCGCTACCCGATCGTCTCGATAGAGGACGGGCTGGCGGAAGACGACTGGGCGGGCTGGGCCAAGCTGACCAAGCGTCTCGGTGACCGGGTACAGCTCGTGGGTGACGACCTTTTCGTCACGAACGTCAAGCGCCTCAGGCGCGGCATAGAGGAGTCCGTCGCCAACGCCATACTCGTCAAGGTCAACCAGATCGGCTCGCTGACAGAGTCGATGGACGCCATAGAGCTCGCGAAGTCACGGGGTTACAGGAACGTGATCTCGCACCGCAGCGGCGAGACGGAGGACACGTTCATCGCCGACCTTGCCGTCGCGGTGAACGCGGGGCAGATAAAGACCGGCTCGGCCTCGCGCAGCGACCGGGTCGCGAAGTACAACCGCCTCCTCGCGATCGAGGCGGAGCTCGGCGACTCCGCCCGCTTCCTCGGCAAGGCGGCGTTCGGGCTATGAGCCCCGTGAGGCGCACGAAGATAGTCGCGACAATCGGGCCGGCGAGCTCGTCCTCAAGCTGCTGGAAGCCGGGGTCAACGTCTTCCGCCTGAACTTCTCGCACGGCAAACGTTCGGATCACCAGAGCGTCGTGAACGTAATCCGCCAGACGGCAGACGAGCTGGGCGTCTGCGTCGCCCTGCTCCAGGACCTGCAGGGGCCGAAGATCCGCGTCGGCACCTTCGAAGACGGCTCCGTGGAGCTGGAGGAGGGGCAGCAGTTCACGCTGACGTGCGACGACCCATCGCCGGGCGACCAGACGCGGGTGGGAGTCACGTACCAGGGCCTCTGCGGCGACGTGAAGGTGGGAGACGATCTGCTGCTCGACGACGGTCGGCTGTCTCTCGAGGTGACGGCCGTGAAGCCGGGCACCATAGAGACCCGCGTGGTCGTAGGCGGCACCCTCTCCAACAACAAGGGCATAAACATCCCGGGAGCGACGCTCTCCATCCCCGCCCTGACGGACAAGGACGTCGAGGACCTGAAGTTCGGCGCCGAGCTCGACGTCGACTGGGTAGCGATAAGCTTCGTCCGCAACCGCGACGACCTGCTACTGGCGAGGCATTACCTGGCTCGTGCCGGCTCGCAGGCGCGCCTCATGGCGAAGATCGAGAAACCAAGCGCTGTCGACAGGTTCGCCGAGATCCTCGAGGAGGTCGACGGCGTCATGGTCGCGCGCGGCGACCTGGGCGTCGAGATGGCGGCCGAGCGGGTCCCCCTGATACAGAAGCGGCTCATCCGCGCGTGCGTCGAGGCGGGCAAACCGGTCATCACCGCCACCCAGATGCTCGAGTCGATGATCAGGAACGCCACCCCGACGCGCGCCGAGGCCTCGGACGTCGCGAACGCGATCTTCGACGGCACCGACGCTGTCATGCTCTCTGCCGAGACCGCTGTCGGTGAGCACCCGATCGAGGCGGTGCGGATCATGGACCGCATCGCGCGGTCTGTCGAGCACGACGAGAACTACAAGCGCATGATGCACGAGCACGTGCCCAAGTCGGACGCGACGACCGCCGACGCGGTGGCACTGGCCGCGGTCGAGATGACGTACAACCTCGACGCTCAGCTGATCGTCACGTTCACGTCGACAGGCACGACCGCTCTGCGCGTCTCCCGCAACCGCCCGCCGACCCCCGTGCTGGCGGTGACACCGAACCCGCGCACCCAGCGGCAACTTGCGGTCGCCTGGGGCGTCGTGAGTTCCGTCGTCGAGGACATCCACGACACGGATGAGATGGTCGAGGTCTCGACCCGTTCGATAGCGGAGGAGGAGCTCTGCGAGCCAGGCGACCGCTTCATAATCACGGCGGGCGTGCCGTTCGGCATGCGCGGAACGACGAACCTCATACGCGTGGAGCGGTACCGCGGGCCTCAGGGGTAGGCCAGGCCGTCTGGGCGGCTGGCAGCGCCATCCAACAAGAGCGAAGGCCGCCCCATAAGGGACGGCCTTGGTAGCGCCGCACGGCGGCGCGGCTTCGCTTGTTTCGAAGCTCAGCCGATCTCGGCTACGACGCTCACCTTCACGGGGATGGAGACCTCCGGGTGGGGACGGTACTCCACCTCGTGATCGCCCGTCGTCTTGATCGGCTCGCCCAACAGGAGCTTGCGGCGGTCGACCTCGACGTCGTACGTGGTCTTAAGGGCGTCCGCGATGTCCCGGTTGCCTACCGAACCGTAGATGCGGCCCTCACCGGCGCGCACCTCGATGGTGAGCTGGGCGTCCTTGAGGATCTCGGCGAGGCGTTCAGCGTCTGCCTTGCGTTCGGATAGCTGCTTGGCCCTCTGCGAGAGGCGCGCCTGCAGCTCGGCCTGGTTGGCCTTGGTGGCCGGCAGGGCCAGACCCTGCGGGATGAGCCAGTTGCGGGCGTAACCGTCCTTGACGGTCACCTGCACCCCGGCTTCACCCAGGTTGTCGACCGGTTCCAGCAGGATGACGTTCACTTCCGGACCAGCTTCTCCGTGATCGGGATGATGGC
>CAZMFX010000081.1:0-11726 GCA_964565625.1 uncultured bacterium | reverse complement strand
CACCGCATACCCGCCTGGTACGACGCCGAGGGCAACGTCTACGTGCCGCCGGCCGACGACCCGCTGACGGACCCGACGGACGACCCGCGCTGGGAAGGCCTCGACCTGCGTCAGGACCCCGACGTCTTCGACACCTGGTTCAGCTCGAACCTGTGGCCGTTCAGCACGCTCGGATGGCCGGACACGACAGACCCGTTCTTCGCGAAGTTCTACCCGACGGACGTCCTGGTGACCGGCTACGACATCATCTCGTTCTGGGTCTCGCGCATGCAGATCGCGGGCGAGGAGTTCACGGGTCGTCCGCCGTTCCGCACGGTGCTGCTGCACGGGCTGGTGCTGGATGCCCAGGGGCAGAAGATGTCGAAGTCCAAGGGCAACGGCGTCGACCCGCTCGAGACGATCGAGCGCTACGGAGCCGACGCGCTGCGCTTCGCGGTCAGCAGGGCGTCGACGGGCGGCCAGGACGTGCGCTGGGACGACCGCATGGTCGAGATGGGCCGCAACTTCGCGACCAAGCTGTGGAACGCCGCCCGGCTGGTGAGCATGCAGGAGGGCGAGCCGCACGCCGGACCGCTCGCCGGCAGCCCCAACCTGGCGGACAGGTGGCTGCTCTCGCGACTGCAGCGGGCCACGAGGGAGATAACCGAGAGCCTCGAGGCGTACGACCTGGGAGCCGCGAACCGCGCCGCTTACGAGTTCGTGTGGTCGGAGCTCTGCGACTGGTACCTGGAAGCCGCGAAGGCACCACTGCGCGCGGGCGACGGCCACGCGCTGGCGACGGTGAACCACGCCCTCGAGGTGGTGCTGAAGCTACTCCACCCGATGATCCCCTTCGTGACCTCCGAGCTCTACCAGGCGCTGGGACATGAGGAGCAGGTGGCGGAGTCGGAGTGGCCCACCCCAGACGACGCGCTGCTCGACCCCGAGGCGGAGGCCGCGTTCGAGCGTCTGATGTCGGCGGTGACCGCCGCGCGGAACCTCAGGTCCGAGGCCGAGCTGCCTCCGTCGCAGGTGATCCAGGTCTGGGTGAGCGGGCCCGCCGCCGCCGGGCTGATGCGGATGCGAGAGCTCTTCGAGGCCCTGGCGCGCGCGACCATGCACGAGGGCCTGCCGGAAGGCGGCACGCTGATAGGCGCGCTGCCAGACGTGGAGCTGCGGCTCCCGCTGGCGGGCCAGGTCGACGTGGCTGCCTACGTTGCCAGGCAGCGCGGCAGGCTCGAGAAGGCCCGCGCCGAGCGGGAGAAATCCGCAAAGAAGCTGGCCAACGAGAGGTTCGTTCAGGGCGCTCCACCCGAGGTCGTGGAAGAGGAGCGCAGGCGCCAGGCGGAGGCGGAGGCGGTGACGGAGCGGCTGGAACGGGCCCTGGCCGACCTGGACGCGTGAGTCCCACCGCGCTCGAGGTCGGCGGACCGCTGACGCGGGCCGACGTGATCGCGGTCGCCACCGGCCGCCGCGACGCCCTCATGTCGGAAGTCGTGCGCCGGCGCGTGGCGAGAAGCCGCGCGTACGTCGACGAGCTGGTCACTGCTGGTGAGGTCGTCTACGGCGTCACGACCGGCTTCGGGAAGTTCGCTACCACCTCGATCTCGCGGCACGACGTAGCCGCCCTGCAGCGCAACCTCCTGCGGTCACACGCCGTCGGAGTCGGAGAGCCGCTGCCGGACGAGATCGTCCGCGCCATGCTCCTGCTGCGGGCACACTCCCTCGCGCACGGCGCATCTGGCGTGAGGCCCGAGCTGATCGAGCTGCTGCTGGGCGTCCTGCGTTCGGGCGTGGTTCCCGAGGTACCTGCCAAGGGATCGGTGGGGGCGTCTGGTGACTTGGCTCCACTGGCCCACATGGCACTGCCGCTCATCGGGGAGGGCTTCGCCAGGGTGAACGGTGAACGCCTCCCGGGCGCGGATGCGCTCGGGAGCGTTGGCCTCACACCGTTGGAACTGGCGGCCAAGGAGGGCCTCGCCCTCATCAACGGCACGCAGTACATGGCCGCTCACCTCCTCTTCGCGCTTCACGGGGCCGAGCGCGTGGCCGACGCTGCTGACGTGGCGGCGGCGATGACCGTCGAGGGTCTCATGGGTAGCCACAGGCCGTTCGACGAGGCCGTCGTGCGCCTGCGCCCCCATCCCGGTGCGCGTCACGTTGCAGGGCGGATGCGCGCGCTGCTGCGCGGCTCGAAGATCGAGCCGTCACACGCGGACTGCGGCAGGGTGCAGGACGCATACTCGCTCAGAGCCGTTCCGCAGGTGCACGGCGCCAGCCGTGACGCCCTCGCCCACGCGGCCGCCGTTCTCGACGTCGAGCTGGGCTCCGTCACCGATAACCCGCTCGTGCTGGTCGACGAGCACGAGGTTCTATCCGCAGGCAACTTCCATGGGCAGCCGCTCGCGCTGGCGGCCGACTACGCCGCTATCGCGGTGTCCGAGCTCGCGAGCATCAGCGAGCGGAGGGTCGAGCAGCTGGTCAACCCCGCGCTGTCCGGCCTGCCGGCGTTCCTCACGCCGAATGGCGGGCTGAACTCCGGCTTCATGGTCGCCCAGTACACGGCCGCTGCGCTCGTGAGCGAGAACAAGGTGCTGGCGCATCCGGCGTCCGTCGACTCCATACCGACCAGCGCCAACCAGGAGGACCACGTCTCCATGGGCGCTCACGCGGCGCGCAAGCTGCTGGAGGTCGTCGAGAACGCCGCCACCGTCGTAGCGATCGAGCTGATGGTCGCAGCTCAGGCGCTCGACCTCCGGCTCCCACTGACGCCGGGCGAGGGCGCGGCGGCCGCGCACCAGCTGGTACGAGGAGTTGTGGCGCCGCTCGAGGCTGACAGGTCGCTGACGACGGAGATCGAGACGCTGAGACGTGCGGTGCTGGACGGCACCGTGGAGGCGGCCGCGAGCGGGGTCGGCCACTCCTGACCGTGGTTGGTAAGTTCGGGGTATGACGCCAGACATCCCCCTGAGGAACCCACCGCCGGCGTTCCTGGGCGAAGGCTTCGCGCGGTTCGCTTCCGACCAGCCCCTGCTGGCCAGCCTGATCATCGGCGCGGGTCTGGTCGTGCTCGCGTACGTGGCGTTCCGGCTTACCCGCATCGTGCTCGAGCGCCTCATAAACCCCATAGCAGAGCGTACGAAGTACCGCTGGGACGACGCCCTGAAGGGCAGGACCTTCTTCAGGCGGCTCTCGTACGTCGTGCCGCTCATGGTGGTCCGCGCCGGGCTCCCGTACCTGCCAGCCCTGAACACGACCGTGCTGCTGGAGCGGCTGCTGTCGGTCGCGATGGCCATCGTCGTGGCGCGGGCCTTCGCTGCGCTGGTCAACGCGTTCGGCGACGTGTACGCGAGGGGGCCGAACGCGGCGCAGCGGCCAATCAAGGGCTACCTGCAGGTGATCGTGCTGGTCGGCTACCTGCTCGCCGCCATCGTGATCATCGCCATAGTCGTCCAGCGCGACCCCATCGTGATCCTCACCGGCATCGGCGCGGCGTCCGCCGTGTTGATTCTCGTGTTCCAGGACACGCTGCTCTCGCTCGTCGCCGGCATGACGATCACGAACAACGACCTCATACGCATCGGCGACTGGATAGAGATGCCCGAGTTCAACGCCGACGGGTTCGTCCATGACATCGCCCTCAACACGGTCACTGTCCAGAACTGGGACATGACCTTCAGCGTCATCCCCACCCACAAGTTCCTCGGCCACTCGTTCAAGAACTGGCGCGGCATGCAGACGTCCGGCGGCAGGCGCATCAAGCGCAGCCTCCTCGTCGACATGTCGACGGTCAGGTTCATGGACGAAGGGGACGTCGAGAGGCTCTCGCGCTTCGCCCTCCTCCGGCCGTACTTCGAGGAGAAGCGTCGCGACATAGCCGAGTGGATCAAGGAGCATCCGGCTGCCGAGGAGGACCCGGTCAACTCCCGCCGGCTCACGAACCTCGGCACGTTCAGGGCTTACGTCACCCGCTACCTGCAGGCCCACCCGGACATCGCTCAGGACATGACGTTCCTCGTCAGGCACCTCGAGCCGACGCAACACGGCATACCCATCGAGATCTACGTGTTCGTGTCGGACGTGCGCTGGGCCATCTATGAGGGAGTGCAGGCCGACGTGTTCGACCACCTGCTGGCGATAATGCCCGAGTTCGGGCTGAAGGTCTTCCAGTCGCCGAGCGGCGCCGACCTGCGCTCCCTGAGGCTACCGGCTCCGGCGGAGCCTGGTCACTCCGCGGGCTCGAACGTGTAGGAGACGGCGCCCTCGCCGAGCCTCACGGTCCGAGTGCCGTCCTCGTCCTCCTGCAGCCTCACGGGCAGCCCGCTCGCAGAGCCCCCGTAAGTGACGTAGCTCTGGAACTCGCCCTGGCGGTTCAGGTAAGGGCGGACGTCAGTGCGGAACTCGCCTGCGTCCAGCACGAGCTGGTCGTCCTCCATCTCAAGCGAGATAGTGCCGAGCGCGGAGTTCGAGTAGGAGCCGAGGAAGGCTTTCACCTCGTCGGCGTCGACGGAAGGCTGGATGCGCTCCCGCGTCTCCTCGAGCGACCGCTCCATCTGCTCTGCGTAGAAGGCAAGCTGGGGAGCGGCGTCGGACGGCTGCTCGTAGAGCAGCTCGATCAGCCGCAGCCCAACGAGCTCCACGAACGCGTTGGCGCCCTGGGCGTTGGCCAGCACGACGATGCCGAGGTCCGCCTCGGGAACGAGGGTGAGGTCGGAAGTGAATCCCAAGGTGTTGCCGCCGTGGAATATGACCTCGAGGCCGTCGACCTCGCCGATCATCCAGCCGAGGCCGTAGCTGATGTCGGCGGAGACCTGTATCTGCGGCTCCCAGGTCACGGCGAGGTTCTCCTGAGACACAACTCGTTCGCCGTCCTTGGTGACGCCGCCCTGGAGGAGCGTAAGGAGGTAGGTCGCCATGTCCTCGGCCGTCGACCAGTGCACGCCGGCCGGGGCGACCGGCAGAAGCATCCGCTCGGCCTCCAAGTCCAGCGGCACGTAGCCCCCGCTCTCGAGGTCTACCTCGTGCGGCGTGGCATGGTCGCCGCGCTCTTCGACCTGCTCGAACGACAGTGTCGTGTCATCGAGGCCGATCGGCTCCAGCACCCGCTCCTGCAGCGCCTCGACGTAACCGGGGAACAGCTCGCCGTACTCGGCCCCCGCCGCCGCGGCCGCAGCGTAGCCGGCGGTTGCGACGAGCTGGTTGCTGTACTGGAACGCCTCGCCGAAGTCGGTGAAGAACTCGAACGTCTCGAGCGACTCGATGATGTCCTCTGCTGAGAGCTCGGCAGCGTTGAAGGCCAGCTCGAGGTCGCGACGCGGCACGCCACTGCAGGCGCACAGGAGGTTCCGGATGGTCATGGTCTCGCTGATCTCGGGGTCCGCGACCGCGAACTCGGGCAGCACCTCCTGCACCGGCGTGTCCCACTCGATCACGCCGTCGTCGACCAGCGTCGCCGTGAGCAGAGAGGTGAGGGACTTGCCGACGGAACCGATCATCATCTGGGTGTCCGGTGTTACGGGCTCGTCGCCGCCTGCCTCCTTGACGCCGAAGCCGCCTGAGTAGACGACCTCGCCGTCCTGGACGATGGCGACGGCGGCGCCGGGGACGCCGAGGGCCCCCATGGCGTCGCGCACGAAGGTCTCCAGCTCTTCCTCTACGTCGGCGACGCGACCGGGCTTCAGGCCGCTCAGGTCGTCCTCATCGACGGCTGTGATCTGGAAGCTCGATACGACGACCTGGAGCTGCGCGGCCCTGCGCTGCAGTTCGGTGAGCTCTGCCTCGACGAGCAGCATGTACGTCTGTCCGTCGACTACCCTGGCGACAGCCTGGTAGTTCTGCTGCGGGTCGCCGGCGTCGTAGTTGAGGACGACGGTCCTGTCGACGCCGCTGTCGGAAGGCGGCTCGAGGGTCTCGAACGGCTCGAGGTCGAAGTCCGCAACGTCCACCCAGGCACGCGCGACGGCCTCCTCCGCGGCGTCGGTCTCGGCGACGACCAGGTGCACGAGTATGCCGCCCTCCGGGCTCTCTATCGTGACGTGGTCATCATCCTCGTGGACCGTCCACCCGCTGGGTACCTCCACCGTGTAGCGGCCCTCGGGATCCTCGTACTGGGACGGCCCGGCGGTCCCGGATGCCTCGGTGTCGGCGCCGCGGAACAGCGTGAACGGGAACTCCTGACCGGCCTGCGTGAAGTCGCCTTTAATCTCGTCGCCGGCCAACGTGCCCGTGAACGTGGGCTCCCCAGGTACGCCCGCGATCGCGAACGTGACCTCGTCGCCGTCGACGGCGACGCCCTGGAGGGGTAGGCCGACGGCGCCCTGGGCCGGGATGTCGATGGTGCCGCTCCACTGCTCGCCCTCTGGCGTCAGGGTGACGCTCACCTCGAGCGGCGACCCCGGAATCTCGATCGCTCCTGTCCAGGTGCCGGCGGGGCCGCCAGCCTGCTGGGCCGCTGCGAAGAGGGTGAGCGCCGCCAGCCATGCGAGCAGGGCGCCCCTCAGGAAAGTGTTGCGCAACTAGATCACTCCTTCTGGGAAGCAAGGTCTATGGGTCGAGTCGCCGCGGCCCGCGCCATGCGGCGGGCCCGATTACCGACCGTAACCAGCAAACGTGTGAGTGCCCTAGGTCCTGGGCAACAGGGCGCGGAGGTATGACCAGCGGGTGAACCTCGTCTAACGTCCTCCGACGGCGCCGGCGACTATCGCTACCTGGAGCCCGCCGCTGGCCGTCCGAAGGACGGAAGTCGTGGTCACGTCAGGGTGTCCGGTCACCCGGGCGGGGTCGTTTGTGAGCAGGGCGAACGACCAGCGCGTCGCGCCCGCACCCAGTCGACTGAGGAATCGGCGGGTGACCGAGGCAGCGGCCCTCGCGTCGCCCAGCCTGACACCGTACGGAAGGTTGCTGACGAGAAGACCGCTGCGGGCTCCGAGGGCGTCGAAGTCGAACTCCAGGCTGTCGCCTTCGTGCAAGAGGACGCGAGAATGACCGGCCGCGTCCAGGTTCGACCGCGCTGCCGCCATGGCCCGTTCGTCGTTGTCTACGCCCAGGAGCCGAGTATGCGGGCCGTCACGCCGCGCGTCCGCGCCCAGGCGCCTGCGAACCTCCCGCCATCTGCCTGGCCGGAACCACCCGGTCTCCTCGAAGGCGAACGTGCGGGAACGGCCGGGCAGGTTGCCGACCAACGTGTCTGCCGTCTCGAGGAGTACTGCGCCAGACCCGCAGAACGGATCGACGACGACGTCGGGTGATGGTCGGGCCTCGAGTCCGAGGCGAGCGACCGCGGCCGCCAACGTCTCGCGCACCGGGGCGTCGCCGACGTGGGTGCGCAGCCCGCGCCGGTAGAGGTGCTCGCCCGTCGTGTTGAGGCTCACCGTGCACCGGTCGTGCTCGAGCCGGACGAAGAACTCCAGCGTGGCCTCGGGGTCCGGCCTGGGCGTGAGTCCGAGCTCGCCGAGATGGCGCGCTACCGCGCCCGTCACAGCCCGGGCGACCTCGTCACCGGCCTGTAGCTTCGACCTCCGCGCCGACATGCGCAACGTGTATGTCGGTGCGAAGCCGATATGCACCTCCCACGGCAGGCGACGAGCCTGGTCGTGGAGCATCTCGGGAGACGAAGCCGCGAACGTGCCCAACCGCAGCAGCACGCGCGACGCCAGGCGGGACGCGAGGTTGACCGTCATGACGCCCTCCACGTCAAGCGGCAGCGCCACACCGCCACGTTCCACGCGCGCCTCGCCGGCGGCCCCCGGAACGTCGAGCGACGCCAGCTCGTCCATCAGCAGCGGCTCGAGCCCGGGCGCCACCTGTACGTAACAGCCGAAGGGAGCGCCCAGGAGCCAACGCTTCACGCGTCGCTCGAGGGCGCGTTCGGTCAGCGTTTCGCCCGCGCCTCCCACGGGCACAGGGTAGCGCCGGCGTCAGTTCGGGCTGTGGCCGGCTCGGCCGCTCGCCCCGTTACAGAGCGGTGCCGTAGAACCGGGCTTCGTCCCCGTCGGTCTCGGCGGTGATGGTGCCGACGGTGGCTTCGTGGGCCCGGGTCCACGCCACTGCCAGGTCATCGCCGAGGGCATCGGGCCCGAAGCCGAGGAAGACGTAGGTCGCCTCGCCCTCGTCGACGTCGCCAAGGTCCAGGCTGAGACCCGCATCCGTCCTCTCGACCTCGATGCCGGCGAAGCCTTCGACCTCGGCCACGACGGTGGGCCTGAGGCCATCTGCCAACGGGACCGTGACGGAGACGTCGTCGGCGTCCACGGTGCCCTCGTTCTCTACGACGAGAGCGGCCCAGAGCAGGTCCTCGGTCGCGATGGGATCCTCGGCCGTGTCGCTCTCCTCGAGGGCTGCGGTGAACTGCTCCTCGAAGCGCTGCGGTCCTCCTACCGTGTACACGACCTCGAGCTGGGGCACGTTGATCAGGCCCTCGTTCGCCTCGGCCAACGAGTTGGCGCGGCGGGCGGACGATATGGCCCAGATGAACAGGATGGCCATGACGATGAGTATGACGACGGTGGTACCCGTGTTACTGCCGCGAACGGTGTCTTGGGACATGGATGTTCCTTCCGCTAGTCATGGAGTCTCCGGGTGCTCCCGCAGGAGCCCCGCGCATATGGCAGACGTGAGCGGAGGTGTCAGACGAAGTTGGTGTGGTGCCAGAACGCTGTCGTGACGAGGGAACGCTGCCAGCGCGGCTGTTCGTCGAGAGAGGACGAGGCGTCGGACCTGGCGTCGCTACGTTTCTCGGCGCTCTGATTCCATGGGCTCGCCGAGTCGTCGGGACGCGCCAACGTGTACTGGCTGACGCTCAGCTTGTCGATGAACAGCGGCCCCTTCGCCGAGAGGCTCTCCTGTGCGCCAGTCGCATCGAAGTACTCGACGAGCGAAGCCGAGAGCCTTGGCAGGCCGGTGAGCGCGAACGCCAACAAGGCGGAGAGGAGCATGCCGACCGCCGGCCCGTAGCGCCCCTTGGTCATCCTCCGCAGCCTGGCGGCGTCCTCTTCGCCCATGGTCGCAGCGCCATGAGACGGGTATGTGACCAGCACCGTGATGTTCGACCCTAACGCTTCAGCGCCGGGCGTGACAGTTCCCTCGCTCACGTCCCGGTCGCGATTCACCGTGAGCGCGGGTCGAGCAGTTCCCTCAGGCCGTCTCCCAGCAGGCTCCAGCCCAGCACGGTCCAGACGATCGCGAGGCCGGGTACGAAGGCCGGGTACGGGCTCATGGCAAGGAACCCCTGAGCCTCGCGAAGCATGTTGCCCCAACTCGGTACGTCCGGTGGCGTGCCTAGCCCAAGGAACGACAGCGCAGCCTCAGCCAGCACCGCGATCGCCAGGCTGAGGCTCGCCTGCACGACGAGCGGCCCGACGGCGCCCGGCAGCACGTGACGCCAGAGGATGCGGCCAGCGCCCATCCCGAGCGCCCTGCCCGCCTCCACGTAGTCGCGCTCCTTGATGGCCAGGACGCTGGACCTGGCGATGCGCGCGAAGATCGGCACCGTCGCGACACCGATGGCGGTCATGGCCGTGAGGGTCCCGGGACGGTAGATCGCCGCCAGCAGAAGCGCCATGAGGATCGCGGGGAACGCGTAGAGGACGTCGACCAGTCGCATTATCACCTCGTCGGCGACGCGACCTGTGAAGCCCGCGACGGCGCCCAGGACCGTGCCCGCTGCCAGTGCGATGCCTACGGCAAGGAAACCGACGTAGAGGGTGCCGCGTGCGCCCACCAGCAACCGGGAGAAGAGGTCGCGCCCGAAGTGGTCGGTCCCGAGCCAGTTCTGTGCGCCCGGTCCCACGAGTTGGGAGCCGAAGTTCAGAGCGTTCGGCGGGTGCGGCGTCCACGCGAAGCTCAGGAGCGCCCCCGCCACCACCGTCCCGATGAGGAACGCGCCGAGCCACAGGTTGTACCGGCGTTTGCGCGCGAACCCGCCGTCGGCGACCGCGCGGGTGCCCGTGCCCGCGGCCACTCCGTCACTCATAGCGGATCCGCGGGTCGAGGAGACCGTACGAGGCGTCGACGAGGAAGCCTAGGCCCACGATCGTCGCGGCGTACAGGAGTATCTCACCCTGCAGCAGGGGGAAGTCGCGCGTCCCGATCGCCGTGAGCGCCAGCCGCCCGAGCCCGGGAAGCGCGAAGACCTGCTCGATGACGATCGATCCGATGAAGACGTTCGACAGGGACAGGCCGAGGATCGTCACGATCGTGACCATGGCGTTCCGCAGCGCATGCTTCAGCACGACGCCGCGTTCCGGGAGGCCCTTGGAGCGTGCGGTCCTGACGAAGTCCTGGTCGAGGACTTCGAGCATGGCGGCGCGCGTCATGCGGGTCATGACCGCCGCCTGGCCGAGCCCGAGCGCCAGCACCGGCAGCAGCAGGCTACGTGCCCACCGGACGGGGTCCTCCGAGAGCGGCACGAAGCCGCTGGCGGGCAGCCACCTGAGCTCTACGGCGAAGTAGAGGATGAAGATGAGACCCAGCCAGAAACTGGGGATCGCCGCGCCCAGCTGGGACAGGGACGTCAGGAGCGGGTCCCAGACCGTGCCACGGCGTAGCGCGGCGAAGATGCCGACGGGGAAAGCGATGAGACACGCCACGAGGGCGGCGCCGAGGGCGAGCGGCACGCTGACCCGCAACCTGTCGGCGATGAGCCCGGACACGGGCCGGCGGTAGTTGAGCGACTCACCGAGGTCGCCCCTGACCACGCCCGATAGCCACAGCACGTACCGTTCGGGCGGCGGCACGTCGAGTCCGAGCTGGCGGCTGAGCGCCTCCCGCGCCTCGGGAGAGGCGTTCATCCCGAGGATCACGGAAGCCGGGTCGCCGGGCACCGCGAGCAACGCACCGAATACGACGACGCTGGCCAGCAGAACGCTCAAGGCGGCGGATAGGAACCGGCGGACGAGGAAGCCGATCATCAGCGAGATAACGGACCCGAAGGACAGATAGGGAGGGGCGGCACGCGCCCGCGTGCCGCCCCTCCAAGGGAACCTACTGAGCCCTGTAGACCTGCACGAGGTTGATAGACGGCGTCGGTTGGTCGGTCCAGAACCCGTAAACGTCCTGCTTGACGGCCACGAGGTACGGCGAGGAGAAGACCCAGACGTTCACGGCGTCGTCTGCGATCGTTCGGGCGATCTCCTGGTACTTGGCGGTCGACTCCTCCTGGCTGGCTGCGGACTCGGCCTCGTCGAGGAGCTCCCCGATGCGCGGGTTGTCGTAGTGGTAGTAGTAGTCGGGGTTGGCGTAGACGTTGATGTCGCGCGGCTCGGAGTGACCGATGATCGTCATGTCGTAGTCGCCGCCGAGGAAGATGCGGTCGATCCAGGTCGCCCACTCGACGACGGAAAGCTCGACGTCGATGCCTACCTGCTCGAGCTGCTGGGCGATCACCTCGCCGGTGCGCCGCTCGATGTTGTAGGGCTCCGGCAGCTCGAACTGCACGGTGAACCCTTCCGGGTAGCCTGCCTCGGCCAGCAGCTCGCGCGCCCGCTGCGGGTCGTACGGGTACGTCTCGCTCAGGTCGATGTAGTAGCCCTCTGACGGGCTCATGTGCGTGCCGATGACCGTGCCGAGCCCGAACATGGCGCCCTGAACGATGGCGTTCTTGTCTATGGCCAGCGTGATCGCCTGGCGGACGCGCACGTCGTCGAACGGCTCGCGGGCGTTGTTCATCGCCATCGTGATCTCGGCCGTGCCCGTGCCCTGCGTGCCCTTGAGGTCCGGGTTGGCGATCACCTGCTGGAACTGCTCGGGGA
>CAZMFX010000080.1:0-11935 GCA_964565625.1 uncultured bacterium | reverse complement strand
GGACACCCGGTTTTGGTCCGGTCGGTCGGGGTTCGAATCCCTGTGGGCCAGCCACGACGCCCCTTCGGGGGCGTCTTTTCCATACAAAGGGCAGCGGTCGGCTAGACGAGGCTCACGCTTCGTAGTAGCCGCCGCCTGACTTCCGCCCCAGCCTGCCGGCCTCGACAAGCTTGCGCAGCCCCTGCGGCGGTCTGAACCTGTCGCCGTAGGCCTCGGTCATGGCGTCTGCTATCAGGAGCACGGTGTCCAGCCCGATGTAGTCGGCGAGCTCGAGCGGGCCCATCGGGTGATTGAGGCCCAGCCGCACAGCGGCGTCTATGTCCTCCCTCGAGGCGACGCCCTCCTCGAGGAGGCGGGCTCCTTCCAGCAGGACGGCAGCCACGACCCGCGTCGTGACGAACCCCTGCCTGTCCAGAACGGTGACGACGGTCTTGCCGCACGCCTCGGCCACAGCGCTCGCGAGCGCCAGCGCTTCTTCTGACGTCCGCACCGCCCTCACCATCTCGACGAGGCGCATCCTCTCGGGCGGGTTGAACCAGTGCATGCCGACGACGCGCTCTGGACGGCCCGTGGCTGACGCGATCGCCGTGACGGAGAGCTCGCTCGTGTTCGTCGCCAGGTACGCGGTGCCGGGCGCGGCCGCGTCGATCCGCGCGAAGACCTCCCGCTTCAGGTCCATCACCTCCGGCACCGCCTCGATAACCAGATCGGCGGTGGCGACCGCCGGCTCCAGTTCCGTGTGCGGTTCGATGACGTGCTCCGCCGCATCGCCAGCGAGCTTCCCCGCGCGCGCGGCCGCGCGCGCGAGCGCGGCGGTAGACGGGTCGTAGAGGCTGACGCCGAAGCCCGAGGCCGCGAGCACGGCTGCGATGCCGCCGCCCATGAGCCCCGCGCCCACCACGGCCACGCGTTTCACGCCAGGGACGCGTCCTTCCATCACGAGATCACCCGGCGGCATCATAACGGCGGGTAGAGGTCGTACCTGACGGACCGCGCCCGGATCTCGCCGCTCGGCCTCACCCCGGCCAGGGGCGGCGCCTTGAGATGGCGCTTGACGACGACGCGGATGGACGCGGTCTCGCGCGCCGCGGCGAGGAGGTCTGCTGCGCCGTCGTCGTCGGTGCCCAGCACCGCTCTGAACAGCGCCATGCCCTTGGGGGGAAGCGACCGGCGCCCTGCCGCGTGGAACATCGGATCTAGGTACACGACGGCCGCGCTTCCCCGCGGCACCGCCCCGCGCCTCAAGAGATCGCGCGCGTCTCCCATGAGCAGGCGCACCCGCCTGGCGGCGTTCGCCGCGTCCGGCCCCAGGTCGCCTGCCAGGGCGTCCTCCAGCGCCTCTCGCAGCAGGGCCCCGATAGCCGGCGACCTCTCGATGAGCGTCACCCGTGCCCCCTTCGCCGCGAGGCGGAAACCGTCGGCTCCGAGCCCGGCGGTCGCGTCGACGACCGGGTGCTCTCCAGCGAGCACGGCGCGCCACAGCGGGTCAGGGCCGTGCCCGCGCTCTGGCACGAGCGCCCGCCGAGCGGCGCCGACCTCCGGGCCAGCGCCCAAGCTCAGCGTCAGCCCTTCCCTGCCGACGCGCAGGACGAGGGGCAGGGACCCTGAGGACGCTCCGCCGGCTTCCGGCCCTTCGTCTCGGCCCGCAGCATCGTCAGCGCGCAGCGTGACGGGAACGTCACCCAGGTCGGCGGCGAGTCGCTCGGCTCGCGGCATCAGCTCGGGCGCGTCGACGACGACGGTCAAGTGCGCCGCGCCTTGGTGCTCGTCCACGCCAGATGGTACGTGGGCAAGGCGATGGGTATGGTGCCGGGCAGATACGTCCGGGCGGCATGACGACGGTCGTGCGTGGCCGCGGGCGCTTGCACCGGCCGGAACCGACCGCCCGTGCTACGATTCTTAGTGAGACAAGCGGATAGGCGTTCGAATCCAAAGCGCTTACAAGAGAACGGTTTCGAACCGTAAGCGAGTCGCGAGACGCCCCACCGCGAGAGGAGGCCTCAATGACGAACGAGCAGCTGAGCAGGCGCCGCGCCGCGGCCGTAACGCCGGGCGCCACGAGCGTCCACCCTTTCCACCCGGTGAAGGGCAAGGGCTCGTACATCTGGGACGCGGACGGCAAGCGTTACCTCGACTTCTCTACCGGCATCGCGGTGATGAACATCGGCCACTCGCATCCCGCTGTCGTCGAGGCCGTCAAGAAGCAGGTGGACGAGTTCCAGCACCTGTGCTTCGCGGTAGGCATGCACCCCGGTTACATCGAGCTCGCCGAGCGGCTGAACGCTCTCGCGCCGGGCGACACGCCCAAGAAGACGTTCCTCGCCAACAGCGGAGCGGAGGCGGTCGAGAACGCCGTCAAGATCGCCCGCACGTACACCGGGCGTCCCGGGATCGTCGCGTTCACGCACGCCTTCCACGGGCGGACGTACATGGCGTTCTCGCTCACGGGCAAGGCGAACCCGTACAAGGTGGGCTTCGGGCTGCGCGCCGCCGAGGTGTACAGGGCGCCGTACCCGTACCACTTCCGCAACCCGTGGGGCGCCAGGACGGAAGAAGAGACGGGTGAGGCGGCGCTGTCCGTGCTGAGGGACCTGGTCGAGGTGACGATAGGCGCTAGCGAGGTGGCCGCGTTCATCATCGAGCCGATCGCCGGCGAGGGTGGGTTCATACCGGCTCCCGGCAACTTCCTGCGTGGACTGCGCGAGTTCGCGACGGAGATCGGCGCGCTGTGGATCGACGACGAGGTCCAGGCAGGCATGGGCCGCACAGGCAAGCTGTGGGCCGTCGACCACTTCGGGCTCGAGCCGGACCTGATCACCACGGCGAAGGCGCTCTCCTCCGGGTTCCCGCTGTCCGCCGTCGTCGGCAAGGCCGAGATAATGGACTCGCTCGCCCCTGGCCAGATAGGCACGACCTTCGGCGGCAACCCGGCTGCCGTCGCAGCCGCACTCGCGACGATCGACGTCATCGAGTCGGAGGGGCTGCTCGAGCGCTCAGCGCAGATCGGCTCCACCGCGCTGGCCCGCTTCGACCAGCTGCGCAGGCGCTACCCCGGGATCGGCGAGGTCCGCGGCAAGGGTGCGATGGTCGCCCTAGAGTTCGTCGGCGAGGACGGCTACACGCCAGACTCCGAGAGCGTCGAGGCGATCGTGTCGTTCGCGCGGGACGCCGGCATGGTCCTGCTGCCTACCGGCTCGTACGGCAACGTGATCCGGTTGCTGCCGCCCATAAACCTCTCGGACGCCGAGCTCGAAGAGGGCCTGACGATAATCGAGAGGGCGGTTGAGCACGTACTGGGCGAAGGCGTTACTGCCAATCGGGAGGTAGAGACCTCGTTGGCGTGAGCCCCGCCTACAGGAGAAGAGAGCGGGCCCCGCGACCAATGCGCGGGGCCCGCTCCTCGTGACTGCGTTCCTCGCCGGGGCCCGTTGTCAGGAGGCGGGTTGCGCCCGTCGGGGGCCGACGCTCACGGCTCCTCGCCCTGACGGATCGGCACGCCGACCATGTTCCCCCACTCGGTCCAGGAGCCGTCGTAGTTGCGGACGTTCGGGTAGCCGAGGAGGTACTTGAGGACGAACCAGCTGTGGCTCGAGCGCTCCGCTATGCGGCAGTACGCAATGACGTCCTTGTCCGGCGTGACGCCCGCGCCGGCGTATAGCGACTCCAGCTCCGAGCGCGGCTTGAAGGTGCCGTCCTCGTTGACCGCCTGCGCCCACGGGATGTTGGCGGCGCCAGGGATGTGGCCACCGCGCTGTGCGCCCTCCTGCGGGTAGTCGGGCATGTGCAGCTTCTCCCCCGTGTACTCCGGCTTGCTGCGCACGTCGACGAGCGCTCCCGTGCCGTCGTTCACGCGCAACAGGTGCTGGAGCACGTCGTGCGCGAACGCCCGTATGCTCGCGTCGCGGTAAGGCACGCGGTACGTCGCGCCCTGCGTAGGCGCGACTTCGGCGGTCATCTCGCGTCCCTCGGCCGCCCACTTCTGCCTGCCGCCGTCCATGAGCCTGACGTCGTCGTGCCCGTTGTACTTGAAGAACCAGAGCGCGTACGCGGCCCACCAGTTCGACTTGTCGCCGTAGAGGACGACCGTCGTGTCGTTGCTTATGCCCTTGCTCTCCATCAGCTTCGCGAAGGCCTCGGCGGTTATGAAGTCGCGGCGGTCCTTCTGCTGCAGCTCTGTCAGCCAGTCGATCTCTACGGCCCCGGGCACGTGGCCCTGCCGGTACAGCAGCGGGTCCTCGTTGACCTCGACGATGCGCACTTTCGGATCGTCAGCGTGCTCGGCCACCCACTCCGTGCTCACGAGCACGTCTGGCGTAGCGTAGTCTCCCACTTCTCAACCCCTTCCCAGCAGATGGATTCTATGACCTGCGCCGCGGGACTCTACGTCCGGCGGGAACGCACGCGCGCCACACCGCCGGCTGGCCCGCCACCTGACGCTCCGACACCCTGGGCTATACTCCGCCGCGTGAGCAGCTACATCCTCGCGGCATCCGTCCTGGCAGCCGACCTCTCACGCCTCGGTCAGGCGGTGGTCGAGGCCCAGGACGCGGGCGTCGAGTGGCTGCACCTTGACGTGATGGACGGCACGTTCGTACCGAACATATCGTTCGGTCCAGCGATAGTGGCGGCCGTGAAGAGCCAGACCTCCGTCCCGCTCGACGTCCACCTCATGGTGCAGCGGCCGGGCTCCATGGTCGAGCGCTTCGCCCAGGCGGGCGCTGACGGCATCACCGTCCACGCCGAGGTCGACCCGCACCTCCACAGGCTCCTGCAGCACGTGCGGGAGACCGGCGTGAAGGTCGGCCTCGCCGTGAACCCGCTCACGCCTCTCAGCTTCCTCGAGGCCGCGCTCCCCTACCTCGACCTGGCGCTTGTGATGTCCGTCAACCCGGGCTTCGGCGGGCAGGAGTTCATAGCCGGCAGCCTCGGCCGTATCGAGGCCCTCAGGCGCATGCGTGACAGGGCGAACCCGAACTGCCTCATCGAGGTCGATGGCGGCGTTACTGCGGAGAACGTCAGCCGGGTCGTTGACGCCGGGGCAGACGTCGTGGTGGCTGGCACCGCGATCTTCGGCGGGCTTGGCACCGTCGCCGACAACGTCGCCTCCCTGAGAGAAGCGGTGGCAGCAGCGGCGTGATGCCTGGCCGGGGCCGGAAACCCCTCAGGCTGCTTCTGCGAAGCGCCCCAGGCTGCGAAACCGCTGGTAGCGCTGTTCGAGGAGGGCGGCTTGCGACATGCCCTCGAGGCGCGCCAGCTCCTCAATCATCACGTTCTCGAACGTGGCGATCGCCTCGGCTGCGCCGTTGTGCGCGCCGCCCAGCGGCTCGGGGATGACGCGGTCGACGACGCCCTGCTCCAGCAGGTCCTTGGCCGTGAGCTTGAGCGCCTCCGCCGCCTTCTCAGCCTCGCCGGAGTCACGCCACAGTATGGCGGCGCACGACTCCGGGCTGATCACGGAGTAGATGGCGTTCTCCAGTATGAGGACACGGTTGGCGACGCCGATCGCGAGCGCTCCGCCCGAGCCGCCCTCGCCGATGACGACGCTCAACGCCGGCACCTCGAGCCGGCTCATACGCTGTATGCACGCCGCTATGACCCATGCCTGGCCCTGCTCCTCTGCGGCCAGCCCCGGGTACGCTCCCGGCGTGTCTATGAGGCAGACGACAGGCAGCCTGAACTTGTCTGCCAGGTCGAACATGCGCATCGCCTTGCGGTAACCGCTCGGGTGGCTCATCCCGAAGTTGCGCGAGATGTTCTCCTTCGTGTCGCGGCCCTTCTGCTGCCCGATGACCACCACCTGGCGCCCGCCGAGCTGGGCGAGGCCGGTGACCATGGCCGGGTCGTCGCCGAGCGTGCGGTCGCCGTGCAGCTCCGTGAAGCCCGTGAACGCCGTCGTTAGGTAGTCGAGGGCGGTCGGCCTGCCGGGAGCCCTCGCGACCTGGACGCGCTGCCAGCGCGTGAGGTTCTCGAAGGTGTCGCTCTTGAGGCGGTCGAGGCGCGACTGCAGCAGCGCGATCTCCTCCGACATGTCGACCTGCTGCTCAGAGGCGTACGCGCGCATGTCCTCGATGCGAGCCTCGAGGTCCTCGATGGGCTTCTCAAACGGCAGCGGCACTGAGCTTCTCTTTCGGCACCCGCGCGGCCGCCCCCGAGAGGGCCGTCAGAACGGTGACCAGCCTCGCCTTGAGTTCCTTGCGCTGCACCACGTCGTCGACCATCCCCTTGTTCAGCAGGAACTCGGCGCGCTGGAAGCCCTCCGGCAGGTCCTGCTTTATCGTCTGCTGGATCACCCTCGGACCCGCGAACGAGATGAGCGCGCCCGGCTCTGCGAGGATCACGTCGCCGAGCGTCGCGAAGCTCGCGGTCACTCCCCCGGTAGTCGGATGGCTCAGGACGCTCACGTATGGCAGGCGTGCGCGGGCGAGACGCTCCAGGGCGACGGTCGTCTTCGCCATCTGCATGAGCGACAGCGCGCCCTCCTGCATGCGTGCGCCGCCGGAGGCGGTGATCGCGACGAAGGCCCTACCCTCGTCCGCGGCGCGCTCGGCTGCCCTGGCTATCTCCTCGCCCACGACCGAGCCCATCGACCCGCCAAGGAAGAAGAAGTCCATGACGATCAGCGCGACGTCGATCCCGCCCAGCCGGCAGCCGCCGGTGACGATCGCGTCAGGGCGGCCCTGCCTCTGCTCGGCCTTCTCGAGCCGGTCGGTGTAAGGCTGCGTGTCCTCGAAGCCGAGCGGGTCGACCGGCTCTATGGAGCCCGACCAACGCTCGAACGTGTCCGGATCGGCGAGCATGTCGAGCCTGGCATCTACAGGCATGCTGTAGTGATGCCCGCACTCCGGGCACACGTGTAGGTTGGCGATCAGGTCCTTGCGGTAGATCTGGGCGTTACACGCGTCGCACTTCAGCCACAGGCCAGCCGGGCTGTTGTCGTCCTCCTTGCGGGTCGGACGGTTCCGTCTGAAAAGGCGTTCAAGCGCCATCTCGCCTCCCGGCCGGGACGAACACAGTGGGCAGCGTGGGCACGCACCAGTCTAGCAGTCACCACCGGCCCCTCGCTCCCCGACGAGGTAACGGACGCCCGCCCGGGTCGGAGACCGGGCCGCCGCCGGTCACGCGTCACCACCGTAGAACGGCAGCCTTGTTGCGGGCGTCGCGCCGTAGGGCGGCTGGCGGCGCGGCCTCAGTCCCTGGAGGCAGCGCCGACGGGCTCGGACCCGGCTTCCTGCTCGGCCGGGCCTTCCTGCCGTGCCTCGGGCAGCGCGCTGACGCCGGCCGTCACCCTGGGTGAGGCGTCGCCGCGCCGGTCTGACGCCACGGTCTCCCGCAGGACGTCGACGGCTCCCCGCTCGCCACCGGTGCGGATCATCTCGCTGCGACCCGTGAAGCGGGCGCCCTCCTCTATGTCGAGCGCGGCGGCCTTTACGTCGCCGATGAGCTCGCCGCCGTTCCAGATCTCGACCTTGCCGGTGACGAGCACGTCGGCCTCTACCCTGCCGAGGACGCGCAGCTCGGTCGCCTTCACCGTGGCCCCAACGATCACGCCCGCCGGGGCGACCTCGACGACGCCCTCGACGTCGACCTCACCCCTAACGACGCCGTGGACACGCACCCTGCCCTCTGCCTTGATCCGGCCCTCGAACGTCGTGCCCTTGTGTATGTACGTGAAAGGCTCGCGCCTGACGGGCTCTTCCGGCTGCCTCTTCTGGCTCTTGCGCAGCATGCTCCCTCCGTGCGGCAGGGCCGCGCGGGCCCTGTACAGTCCCAGGTTCCCCCGGCACGCCGGCGGGCGAAGCGGGATGGCTCACACGTCAGGCGGCTGCCCGGCTCAGGGATGAGGAAGTCGTATCCTACCCGAATGGAGAGAGCCAGGGTGGTCCTGGTCACTAACGTGGGCCAGGGCTTCGGTAGGGCCGTTGCGCTCGCTTATGGGCGGGCCGGGTATCACGTCGTCTGCGCCGACCGGGACGTCGATCTGGCCTCGAAGACCGCGGCGGAGGTCGAGGAGCTCGGCGGGCAGGCGATCCCCATACAGGCCGACATGACCACCCAGATGGACGTCCTGACGACGTACCACAAGGTCCTCGAGATATTCGGCGCCCTCGGCGGTGTCGTGCACCTCGCGGAGCACGTGAACACGACTCCGTTCGAGAACATGGCGGAGGCCGAGTTCTTCGAGGTGATGGCCGAGACGGTGCGCAGCTCGTTCCTCGTGCTCAAGACCGCGGCCCGCCTCCTCAGCGTCGGCTGGGTCGTCATCGTGGCGCCGCCCGTCGTCGACGCCGTTCAGATGCACACCGTGCAGGGCGCGCTGACCAGCATGGTCACGGGGTTCAGGCAGCGGTTCACCTACCCCCGTGCCAACGTCGTCGTGCCGTCGCGGCTCAGCTCCGACCCGAGGCACGACCAGGCGCTCGTCCGCGCCGTTCGCTACTTCGGTTCCCTCGAGTCGTCGGGGGTGAGCGGCCAGGCCGTCACGGTCGACCTGCCTGAGCCGCCGCGTGTCGCAGAGGCGTTGCTGCCGGAGGTGAGGGCAGCGCTCGACGTGAACGCCAGGCAGGTAGACGACTACGACCATGCGTGGGAGGCGGCAGCGGAAGCGGAAGGCGAGGCAGGCGACGACCAGGACGACCAGGAAGACGCCATGACGCTCGACGCAGCAGACGCGGCGGGCCACGACGATGCCGACCATGACGACGACGCCCACGAGTACGAGACGTTCGACCTGCTGTGGACGCATGAGCTGGGCCTCGTCGGACGGCCGCCGGCACTGCGGCACATGGTCGCGGACGACGGCGACGCACAGTCGGCAGAAGACGCGTACACGGCCGGCCTGGAGCCGGCGGTCGACCTCTACGGCGACCTCAGCCGCCTCGAGGGCGGCGGCTTCGAGGGCGTCCCGTACGAGGGCGAGGACCTCTTCAAGAAGCGCTGATGCGTTGCCCATACTGCTCGGCAGAGGACACGAAGGTAGTCAACTCCCGCCCCTCGGACGAGGGCGCGTCCATCCGGCGCAGGCGCGAGTGCCTCAACTGCCTGCGCAGGTTCACGACGTACGAGAGAGCCCAGTTCGAGGCGCTCATGGTACGCAAGCGCTCTGGCAGGCACGAGGCGTTCGACCCTGACAAGCTGCTCCAGAAGCTGCGCATCGCGACCAACAAGCGACCGGTTACGGAGAAGGTGCTGCGCGAGTTCGCGTACGGCTTCGAGGACGACGTGCAGGCGCCGGAGATCAGCAGCGACGTCATAGGGAAGCGCGTCCTCCAGTTCCTGAAGGCGCTCGACGACGTCGCGTACATCCGCTACCTGAGCGTCTACCGCGACTTCGACTCCGTAGATCGCTTCATAGAGGAGATAAAGCAGCTCGACGACGCCGTCGTGCTCGACCTCGAGGAACGCGCACGCCGCGGTACGGCAGCCCTGGATCTCGACGGCGAGGCGGAAGACGCAGACGGGTCGGCCCCCGGTGGCCGGCCGGAGCCCTCCTGACGCCGGCACGGGCAGACGGCGCCGTGTCCGCGACGAAACCACCAGGCTTTCCACCGCTGCCGGTAGCCTTCGCGGCCCGCATGCGCGAGCTGCTCGGCGACGAGGCGCATGCGCTGCTGGCGGCGATCGACTCGCCGCGCCCGCCCGCCGTGCGCCTCAACCGACTGAAGGGCGACCTCGGCACGCTCGACTCCCTGGTGCCATGGCAGTCGACAGTTGTCCCGTGGTGCGCACCCGGTCGCGTGGTCGCTGCGCAGAGCGCGGAGGTCGCGGGCCATCCCCTCAACGACGCGGGGGCGTACTACCAGCAGGACCCCGCCGCCATGGCCGTCGCAGAGGCGTTGGCGCCGCGCCCCGGCGAGATCGTCGTGGACGTGGCAGCCGCGCCGGGCGGCAAGGCGACCCACGCCGCCGCCATCGCCGGCGACGCCGCTCTCGTGATCGCCAACGACATCGACCAGGGCAGGGCCCGGTCGCTGCTGGGGAACCTCGAGCGGATGGGCGTCACGTCGTCCGTGGTCACGCACGGGCCGGTGGACAGGCTCGCGGGAAACATGGCCGGCAGGGCGCACGCCGTGCTGCTTGACGCCCCATGCTCCGGCGAGGGGATGTTCAGGCGCTCGCAGGCTGCGCGGCGCGAGTGGAGCCCAGCCGGCGTCGAGCGGCATGCCCAGCTGCAGCGGCGGCTCATCGCAGCCGCGGCGGAACTGGTCGCGCCAGGCGGACGCCTCGTCTACAGCACGTGCACGTTCGACCCACGCGAGAACGAGGAGGTCGTCTCGTGGCTGCTCGAGAGGCGTCCCGACTTCTCGCTTCAACCCCTCGACCTTCCCGGCACCCAGGACGCAGCGCGGTTCGGGCTGCCTGGCGCAGCGCGCGTATGGCCGCACGTCGCCCAGGGAGACGGGCATTTCGTGGCGCGGCTGGCGCGGGGGACGGGTGACGCCCCGGCTTCGCGACGGCCTGGCACGCGGGCCCGAGCGGGCGAGCGCGGGCGCCGGGCGGAGCGGGCCGCCAGCGCAGCGCAGCTCGCCGCCTGGCGGTCGTTCGCGGAGGAGCACCTCTCCCATCGCTGGCGCTCGCTGCCGCGGATCGAGGTGTACGGCGGGCACCTCCTTGCCGTCCCGGAGAGCTTCGAGCCGCTGCCTGGCGTGCACGTGCTGAGGGCCGGGCTACACATCGGAGACGTGGCGGGGCCCGGCGTTCGCTCCGGCTTCGAGCCTGCCCACGCGCTGGCGATGGCGGCGGGCAGTTCATGGACGGGGCCCGTCATAGAGGTCGCTGACCGGCCGGAGGCTATCGCCGCGTACCGTGCCGGTGGCGTCCTGCCGGCGGCAGGCGGCGTTGGCGTATGTCTCGTCACCTACCGCGGCCTCCCGCTCGGTTTCGCCCGCGGCAAAGGCGGCGAGGCGCGCTCACTGCTGCCGCGCGGCCTGCGCAGGCAGGCGTGAGCGCCGGCGCCCCTCACGCCCCCTGGCCACGCTTCGCGCCGGCGGGCGGCCGCGCCGACGGGTCGGCCGCATGCCCGGCTTGCATCCAGCCGCGACCGGCATGCTAGACTCCCGTTTGGCTTCTTCGCTTTGCCGCCCCGACCAGAGCAAAAGCTGGAGCCCAAGGACGTGAACTGAAGTGAAGACTTACTTCTCGAACGAGCCCAGCAACGATTGGGTCCTGGTGGACGCCGAGGGTCAGCGCGTGGGCCGTCTCGCGACCCAGATCGCCTCTATCCTCAAGGGCAAGCACAAGCCAACGTACTCGCCTCACCAGCCGGGCGGCGACTTCGTCGTCGTCATCAACGCCGGCAAGGTCGAGTTCACGGGCGACAAGCTGGACAGCAAGGTCTACACCCGCTACTCGGGCTACCAGGGCGGGCTCAAGACGACAACGGCGCGCGAGACGCTCGCGAAGCACCCCGAGCGCGTCATCGAGCACGCGGTGTGGGGCATGCTGCCCAAGACACGCATGGGCAGGCGGCTGATCCGGCGACTGAAGGTCTACGCCGGCGACACCCACCCTCACGACGCCCAGCAGCCCAAGAAGTGGGAGCTCTAAACCAGATGGATCAGTACTACGGAACCGGCCGCCGCAAGGAGGCCATAGCGCGCGTCTTCCTCCGCCCGGGCAACGGCCGCATAACGGTGAACGGGCGCGAGTTCCAGGACTACTTCCGCGGCATGCTCGCGGGTGTCGAGGCCCTCGAGCCCCTCAAGGCCACCAACACGGCCGGACGCTACGACGCTGTCATAACGGTGAAGGGCGGCGGCCCCAGCGGCCAGGCGGACGCCATCAAGCTCGGCGTGGCCAGGGCGCTACTCAAGGTCGACCCCAACCTGCGCGTCGCCCTCAAGCAGTCGGGCCACCTCTCGCGCGACGCCCGCATAGTCGAGCGCAAGAAGTACGGCCTCAAGAAGGCCCGCCGCGCACCGCAGTTCAGCAAGCGCTG
>CAZMFX010000079.1:0-11951 GCA_964565625.1 uncultured bacterium | reverse complement strand
GCAACCTCTACTGGCGCCTGAGCGTGCTGGAGAACCTCGTCTACTTCGCGGGCAACCGCGGCCGCTCACGGGCATCCGTGAAGCGGCGCGCCGAAGAGCTGCTCGAGCGCTTCGGCCTGGAGGCGAAGGCCGACGTGATCGTCGCGAAGCTCTCACGCGGCATGCAGCAGAAGCTCGCGATAGCCACATGTCTGTTGGCGGACACGGAGGTGCTGGTTCTCGACGAGCCGACGCTCGGCCTGGACGTCGAGACGGGCTTCGAGGTGCGCGCGCTGCTCAGGGAGATAGCAGCAGAGGGCAAGACCGTCGTCCTCAGCTCCCACGACATGCCGGTCGTCGAGGACCTGTGCCGGCGCGTCGTCGTCATCTCGGGAGGCAAGGTGGTAACGGACGCCGAGGTCGCTGACCTGCTGAAGCTCTTCGAGTCGAGGGCGTTCCTTGTCACCCTGGCAGCGCCGTTGCTGCCTGACGAGAAGGCACGCCTCGAGCGGTCCTTCACCGTGAGCGCTGCGGAGAGCACTACGTTCCAGGTGGAACTGCCGCGCTCGGGCGAGCTGTTCAGGCTCATGGACTTCCTGCGGGACGTCGGCGCCGAGGTGGAGTCGATAGAGCGGACGACGGTTCGCTTCGAGCATGTTTTCAGGCGGCTCGTCAAAGACGGTGGTGTGCCCAAGCCGACCGGCCGCGTGACGACCGGCGCGCTGAGGGGGGCCAACGTTGCTGTCTAGCGGCTACCACAACGCTTTCAGGGCGAACCTCGCCAAGACCGTCATCGAGCTGAGGCGCTACCTGCCGAACACGCTCAGCATGCTGATCACCTTCTACGCGATCTTCGTGTTCCTGCTCTTCGGCGTGCGTCTCATAGGTGACCCCGTGACGGCGGACGCAACCGTGCGCAACCTGATGGTCGCGAACGGTTTCTGGTTCCTGCTGATGCTCGGCGTCAACTCGATGGGCTGGGAGCTAACCAACGAGGCGCTGCGTGGCACGCTCGAACAGCTCTACCTCGGCACCATCCCGACATGGGTGATCCTGCTCTTCCGCATGATCGCCACGTTGATCGTCTACCTCGTCATCCTGACCGCCCTGATGTTCCTCAGCATGCTTACCGCCGGCACATGGCTTACCGTCGACGTCTGGGCGCTTGCCGCGATACTGCCGCCGACGTTCCTCGGCGTGATGGGCCTTGCCTACATCGTCGCCGGCATCACGATCGTGTACAAGCAGGTCAACTCGGTGCTCCAGCTGACCCAGTTCGTGCTCATGGCGTTCGCGTACGTGCCGCTTGCAACGGTTCCGCTGCTGGAGCTGGCGCCCACGGCCAAGGGTATCGACATGGTGAGGCGTGTAATGGCTGACGGCGTCCCTCTCTCGGCGTTCACCGCCACAGACTGGGCATCCGTCTGGGTTTCCGGCGCCGTCTACTTCGCGCTCGGCCTCCTCGCGTTCAAGCTGCTAGAGCGCCGCGCCATGCGCAGGGGGCTACTGGGTCACTACTGACCAGACGTCCCGACCGTGCCTCAGGCGGTGGCGAGAAGCACGACGCCCGCGACCATGCCTATGGCCCCTATCAGACGTCTGACCGAGAAGCCCTCGCGCAGGAGGACGGCCCCGAAGACGGAGCCGACGAGGATGCTCACCTCGCGCGCCGGCGCCACGAGGCTCACCGCCGTGAAGGTCATGGCGGTAAGCACCATGATGTACGCGAGCGGGCTCAGGGTGGCCACCCCTAAGACCTCCCATCGGCTCTCGCGCCACGTGCGGCGCGGCTCCCCTGGGCTCATGCGAGCCAGCATGAGCGGCGCGAGTATGGCGAGCCTCCCGACCTCGCCCATGTAGAGGAACAGGACGGGAGCTGCTCCGAGCACACGTACCGAGTAGCCGTCCCACACCGTGTAGAGCCCTATGAACGCGCCCGTCGCGAGCCCGTAGAGGATGGCGGGGGTGCTCGCGCGGCCGCCGCGTGGGCTACCGGTCAGCACCATGACGCTCAGCACGACGAGGGCCGCCCCCATGAGCGCGGTCGCAGACGGCCTCTCGCCCAACACGGCGATGGCGAGTACCGTGGCGAGCGCTGGCCCGGTGCCGCGCGCCAACGGGTAGACGAGCGAAAGGTCGCCAACGCGGTAGCCGCGTTGGAGGCACAGGAAGTAGCCGACGTGAATCGCGCTGGAGACCAGCGCAGCGCCTGCGTGCGCCGCGGTGAGCGCCGGCCGCTCCAGCCACATGTAGACGGCGGCGACGGGCGCGTATATGACCGCCGTGAACAACGAGAGCAGCCACACGAACCCCAGCCCGCCCCGGGAACGCTTGGCAAGAAGGTTCCACGTCGCGTGGACCAGGGCCGATCCCAGGACGAGGGCGAGGGCCGCGGCGGTCAAGCGGCGCTAGTTCAGTCGTTCACGTACGTCAGCCAGTGCCCGAACTCCGGCACCTTGCCAGCCGTCACGTCGAGGTACGTGCTGCGCATCTCGAGGGAGAACTCGCCCGCTACACCGGTGCCGATGGGGCGGCGGTCTATCGACGCGATGGGCGTGACCTCGGCTGCCGTGCCGACCATGAACACCTCGTCCGCGATGTACAGCTCGTCGCGGGTCGCCATCGTGGGGACCACCTTCGTGCCCTTGTGCTCCGCGATCTTGATTATCGAGTCCCGAGTGATGCCCCTGAGGTTCACGGAGTGGGCGATCGGGTAGAGCACGCCGTCCTTGACGAAGAAGACGTTCTCGCCTGAGCCCTCGGCGACGAAGCCTCGTGGGTCGAGTAGCAGGGCCTCGTCGAAGCCCAGGTCGCGCGCCTCCTGGTTAGCGAGCACCGAGTTGACGTAGTTCCCGCCCGCCTTGGACTTCGTCGGCATTATGTCGGGCGCAGATCTACGCCACGAGCTCGTCATGAGGTTCGCGCCCTTGCGGACCGCCTCGTCGCCCAGGTAGACGCCCCACGGCAGCGTCGCGACCATGAAGTGGAGCTTGTTGCGGCCGGGATTGACCCCCAGGGACTCCGCGCCGTACCAGATGAGCGGCCTTATGTAGCACGACGGCATCTCGTTGGCTCTTATCGTCTCGACTATCGCCGCATTGATGTCGTCGACGGTCCACTCCGGACGCATGCCGAGGATCTTCGCGGAGTCGAGCAGACGTTGCGAGTGCTCGTGCAGGCGGAACACGGCTGGGCCACGGTCGGTGGCGTACGCCCTTATCCCCTCGAAGACGCTTGTGCCGTAGTGGAGAGCGTGGGTGAGCACGCTTACCTTCGCCTCGGCGGCCGGCATGAGCTCGCCGTCGAAGTAGATCTGGCCCGCCTCAACAGCCGGAGTGCTCGCCGGAGCGGACTTCTGCTGGACTGTCATGCTCTTCCTCCTGTCGTACCCAGTAAGCATGCCACGCGGAGGTGGGAGCTTTCAGGGCGATAGCGAACGGACGGCGCGCCCCGCGCCCGCGGTAGTCTTCGTGAGCGTGAGCGTCCTCGTCACAGGCGGAGCAGGCTACATAGGCAGCGTCACGACTCAGGCCCTCTTGGACGCCGGTCACACGGTGGTCGTAGTAGACGACCTCTCGACGGGTCACGAGGCTGCGGTGCCAGCGGCGGCCCGGCTCTTCGAACTCGACGTCTCCGACTCCCTGCGCATGACGGAGCTGATGCGCGAGGAGAGCGTCGAGGCCGTCGTCCACTTCGCTGCCGTCTCTCTCGTCGGCGAGTCGATGCGCGAGCCCCTCCGTTACTACAGGCACAACGTCGGCGGCGCCATAGGCCTGCTGGAGGCGTGTACGGCCGCCGGCGTTCAGCGTTTCGTCCTCTCCTCCACCGCTGCCGTGTACGGGCACCCGAGGTCCGTGCCGATCCCGGAGACCGCGGACCTGGCTCCGGGCAGCGTCTACGGCGAGACGAAGCTGGCGATCGAACGCCTCCTGCACTGGCTGTCACAGACGACCGGACTGGGGTACACGGCATTGCGCTACTTCAACGCAGCGGGCGCGGTCCCCGGCCGCGGGGAGGACCACGACCCGGAGACCCATCTGATCCCGCTCGTGCTGCAGGCGGCTGCCGGCAGGCGCCGCGCCGTCAAGCTCTTCGGCACCGACTACCCGACTCACGACGGCACCGCGATACGCGACTACGTTCACGTCGCGGACCTGGCGACAGCCCACGTGCTCGCGCTGGAGGCCGTGTCGCCAGGTAGGGGCGACGCGTACAACCTCGGCAGCGGCGAGGGCTTCTCCGTCAGGCAGGTGATCGACGTGTGCAGAGCTGTCACCGGCGTCGACTTCGAGGTCGAGGAGACCGAGCGGCGGGCTGGCGACCCTCCCGTCCTCGTCGCCGACGCCCGCAAGGCAGCGGCGGAGCTGGGCTGGGCGCCGACGCGCACGGACCTGGAAGAGATAGTGAGCTCTGCGTGGGAGTGGCACAGCGCCCACCCCGACGGCTACGCGGCTTGAGCGTGCCCTCCTGTTGGCACTGCGCACATACGCGGCTCACGGGGCGTCTGCTAGCATCGCTCGGAACCGCACGCGCCGACCGGTGGTCGTCACGCCACTCGGCCGGGGGTCGGTGAAGGTTCCCTTAGGAGCGCGAATACCGTACAGGAAAGGGCCCGTGATACCCTTGCCTGACTTGGAGACTGCCATGAGACGAGTCTTGCTAGCCGTGGTGCTGGCCGTCGCCGGGGCCGCCGCGGCCCAGTCAACCGCCCCACTCTCAGGCATCGTGATGAGCGAGGAGCCGCTCGCGGAGGGCACACGCGTGGCCATCCACGTAGTCGATGCTGACAACGTGTGGGGCCTCGAGGTCGCGAGCGTAGAGCCCGTCGGCGGCACGTTCACCGTGACGCCGGAAGAGGTGCCCGCGGCCGAGATGAGGCCGTTCCGCAGCGGCGGCATAATCCTCCCCGGGCTTCAGAACGAGTACAGGGTCACGCCGGAAGGCGTCAACGTGGCCGTCGGCCGCTTCAACATGTACCTCGACGAGAACGACAACGGCGTCTTCGATCGCGTGCAGGACAAGTGGTTCATCGGCGTCGCGCAACTCGAGAACCCGGTAGGGTTCTTCACCCTCCTGTACGTCGACGCGGCCGCTACGCTGAGCGGCAGCGGCGTCGAGCTGCAGCTGGAGCCCGGATGGAACGTCTTCACCGTGCGGTTCCCTGAGGAGCGCGCCGAGTACGCGATCGTCAACAGCGTCGATGACATCGTCCTCGACGTCATCCTGCCGTAGGCTGTCCTCATGCCCATCTTCACGGGTGAGGTAACAGGCGCTTCGCAGCGCTTCGCCGTCGTCGTGTCACGGTTCAACGAGCTGGTCACGGAGCGTCTGCTGTCTGGCGCGCTCGACGCCTTCGCACGTCACGGGCTCCTCGATGACTCGATAGACGTGGCATGGGTACCGGGTGCGGTCGAGATCCCCGTCGTGGCCCAGCGCCTCGCGTCAACAGGTGCCTACGGCGCGGTCGTCACGCTGGGAGCGGTGGTTCGTGGCGAGACATCGCACTACGACTACGTCTGCCAGGCGGTGACGAGCGGCGTCAATCGCGCAGCGCTCGACACCGGCGTTCCCGTGATCTTCGGGGTGCTCACCACGGACACGATGGAGCAGGCGCTCGACCGCGCGGGCGGCAAGGCCGGCAACAAAGGCGCGGAGGCCGCAGTCGCAGCCATCGAGATGGCGAGCCTCATCGGCAAGCTGGGCGGCACCGCACCCAACTAGCTCTTCCCGGACCCGATTTCGGAACCCCAGCCCTTGGCCTCGGCGTAGCGCCGGATCAGCCTCTCGGCGTCGTTTCTGTCCTTCACGTCGCCTACGGCCCTCGCCTCCGCGACGAGCCGTAGCGTCTCGCCGACAGCCGGGCCCGGCCCGATGCCCAGGAGACGCATGACGTCCTCGCCCGTCAGTAGAGGCGCCTCGGGGGCGGGCTCGTTCAGCACGGCGAGGACGCGGCTGACTGCGATCCGGTAACGCGTGCGGCCCGCGGGCCCGGCCGCCCTGCCGCGCGCCGCCTCCCTGTCGGCCAGCATCAGACGGAGGAGGTCGGGGAGCAGGTCCCTGTGCTTGTGAACGAAGCGGCGAGCCGTGCGCTCTGTGGCCGGCAGCGGGAGCATGTGCCGCCGAACCAGCGCGGCCGCGCGCTTCGCGGTGGGGGAATCGAACCTCAGCCGCCTCAGCGCGCCGCCCGTCAGCTCGGCGCCGACGGCATCGTGACCGTGGAACGTCGGCCTGCCGAACGGGGCGCGACCCATAGTCATCGGCTTGCCGACGTCGTGCAGCAGGGTGGCTAGCCTGAGGGACAGGTCGCTGTCTGGGAAGGCGCCTATCAGCAGCCTCAGCGCCTCGAGCGAGTGCCGGAACACGTCGAGGTGATGGAGCGGCCCCTGCTGCACCCCGACGCACGCGCTCAGCTCGGGCAGGAACGTCGCCAGCAGGCCGACGTCCTCGGCCAACGCGAGCCCGCTCGCCGGCTCGGTCAGAAGCAGCCTCGTCAGCTCGTCGCGCACCCGCTCAGGGGCCGGCAGCCTGCCCGAGCCCGAGCGCTGCTCCGCCGCTACGGCCCGCACAGACGTCTCGGTGCGGGGGTCGAGCCGGAAGCCGAGTACGGCCGCGAACCTCACCGCCCGCAGCGGTCGGACCGGATCGGACCTGAGCGCCGCCTGCGAGGTCATCGCCACGACCTTCCTATCGAGGTCCTCCAGGCCCCCGGTCGGGTCGATAACCTGCCCATCCGGGGTAAGCGCCATGGCGTTGACGGTCAGGTCGCGCCGGCGCAAGTCCTCCTCGACCGAGCCGTTCAGCGGGACGAAGTCGTGCGTCGCGTTCGTCGCCGCGACGACCGCCCGCCAGTGCCCGCGCTCCTCGTCCAGCGGGAAGCAGGAGCCGCCGATCCTCGCTGCCGTCGCCTCGCAAGCCGACCGGGGATCGGGCACCAACCAGTCGAGGTCGACCGCTTCGCGGCCGAGCAGGGCGTCCCGCACGGCCCCGCCCACAAGCAGGCCGCCTTCCGGCCACGGGGAGAACCGCTCAGGTGCGATGGACAGCTTCCTGGCCCGGCGCCACTGCATCACCCGAGCCTACTTGGCGGTATGAGCGATGATGAGGCGGTGGCAGGACCCGGAGCCAGGAGGCGACCGTTGCGGGTGGGGCTTACGGGCAGCATCGGCTCCGGCAAGTCGACGGTCGCGCGGCTGCTGGCGGAGCGCGGAGCAGCTGTCGTGGACGCTGACTCGCTTGCGCGCCAGGCGACGGACGACCCGGCGGTGTTGCAGCAGATCGCGGACGAGCTGGGTGCCGGCCTGGTCGTCACAGGCCCGGGCGGTAAGCGCCTGGACAGGGTGGCGACGGCGACAAGGGTGTTCGACGACGACGCGGCCCTGGCCAGGCTCAACGCCATCGTGCACCCGTGGGTGAGGCGCAGGTCGGCCGAGCTGACGCGCGAGATCGAGGCCTTGCCTGAACCGCCGCGAGCGATCGTCTACGACGTGCCGCTTCTCTACGAGAGCGGGTTACAGGACGCGTACGACCTTGTCGTCGTGGTCGACGCCCCGTACGAGGTCAGGGCGCGGCGGCTGGCCGAGCGCTCCGGCATGGAGCCGAGCGAGGTCGCGAGGCGCGAGGCAGCTCAGATGGCGCCTTCAGAGAAAGCCGCCCGAGCCGACCATGTGCTGGTCAACTCGGGCGGGATCGCAGAGCTTGCCGCTCAGGTGGACCGGTTGTGGTCCGAGCTCAGCGGCGGAAGCTCACCATTCGACTGACGTGAAGCTCTGGCCGCGGATCGCCTGACCCTCCACCTGGCTGTATCCGACGCTGCTGCCGGAGCGTTCGGTGAGGAACTGCATGAACTCGGCCAGGGCCGACGTCGCAGCCTCTACGGCGTCGAAGTCGATGTCGCCGCCCATCATGCCGCTCATCATCCCGAACTGATCCACGACCGTCTCGCTCATGTACGCGAGGGCAGCCTGGTCGTCCGAGAGCGCGAACGCGCGGGCGCCCTGCGGGACGCGCTGGACGAGGGGAGCGAGCGCGGCCGAGAGGCCGGCGCCGCCGGCTTTGGCCGCCAGCACGGCGTCCATCGCCTCTGGGGTCGTCGCGATGAGGGCGTAGCCGCCCGTAGCAGCTGTGCTGAGCGTGAAGCCCTCGGTTAGCGTCCAGTCGTTCACCGTCACCCCGCTGGACTCACGTGGTTCCGGGGCGATGGCGGCGCCCTGGCCGCTGGGGTCCATGAACGAGCTGCCGAAGCCGGCGAGCAGGGTGAACAGCTGCGTGATGCCCGCCTGCGCCGCGGCCTCGTCGGTCGTCTCGATCAGGTAGACGGCGTCGCCGAGCGGGTTCTCGAGCTGCGTCGGCATGGCGGAGGTCGAACCGTAACCCATGGTGATCGTCCCGAACTCGTCGCCCATCCAGCCGAAGAGCGTGGTTTCGGGATCGAGCCCGATCGACGCCTCGATCATCTGGTCGAGGTCTGGGATGCCGATAGACGGCTCTGACGCGACCACGTCACCCAGCCAGTCCCACCACAGGGAGATGTCGGTAGACGTCGCGGTGACGCCGAGTGCGGTTGGCGGGGTGAACGCCAGCACGTTGTCGCTCACCGGCGCGCCGCCGGCCAGGGCGTCGTAGAGGAGCGGGTCGCCGGAACGGTCGCCCAGCACACGCGTGCTCTCTGAGCGGATGCCGTCGTCCTCGATGCGGTTGACGACCCCGTACACCCCTGCGGTGCGTGCGGCGGAGGAGACGCGGTCGACGAGGGCATCGAAGCCCATCCCGGCCGCGAACGGAGCCGCAACGTCCGTCGCGGACGCGAGGTCGAGGTAGAAGTACATGTTGCCGGGGCTCACCGTGCCGACTGTCGCCTGGAAGCCGCTGTTGGTCGCGAGGTTCGGCTCGCTCGCGCCCTGGTAGCGGCGGAGCACGCCCCGCGCCACGTCGGGGTTGCTGGATACGAGCACCGCATCGTCGAAGGTGGCGTACGCGACCGCGGGCACGACCTCGTCGGCGCCGCTCGTCTCGAGAACGCTGAACTCGATCGTCCCCTCCGTCATCGTCGTCACTTCGCCCTCTGACGCGAGGGAGTCGAGTATCCCGGTGACCGCCGCCATCCCGTCAGGGGTGACGCGCGCCAGCAGGGTCACGGCCGGGAGCGGGTTGAACGAGCTGGCCGAGACGACGACCCACGCCTCGCGACCCAGGAGGTCGAGGAAGCCGGCGTCTATGTCGAGGTCCGGCATCTCGACGTCGGGAAGCTCTTCCTCCGCCTCGTCGGCGAAGGCGGTCTCGAGCAGCTCGGTGAGGTTCAGCCTGTTCCACTCGTCTATGAACGGTTGGGCCTTCGCTTCGTGTTGCGCCAGCCCCTCTACGCCCACGGCCGCGATCGCCTCGGCCGGGAGGAAGCTCGGCAGGTCTGCTGCCGAGGCGCCGGCTGTCAGCGCGACGACCAGCGTTACCAGTAGGGCTCCGATTGACCTTCTCATCTGACCTCCAAAGTGGATCGGGCGTGCCGCTGAGCGAGTGATCATATTCCGGCCAGCGCCTGTCTGGCTGCGGCGACGACGGCGTCGACGGTGAACCCCAGCTCCCGCATGACTTCGTCTCCGGGGGCCGATGCGCCGAACCTGTCGATGCCGACTATCACGCCCTTGTCTCCCGCGTAACGCTCCCAGCCGAGGGTCGCGCCGGCCTCGACCGTGACACGCGAGGAGACGTAAGGCGGTAACACGGACCTCCTGTACGACGCATCCTGCGCCTCGAAGAGCTCGAAGGAAGGCAGGCTAACTACGCGCGTCCTCGTGCCCTCGGCCTCCAACCTCTCGCGTGCCTCGAGGCAGAGCGATACCTCTGAGCCCGTGCCGATGAGGATGACGTCTGGTTCACCCTGGCCGCTCGCGTCCGCGATCACGTACCCACCCTTGGCGACCGCGCCCGGCGGCACCTGCAGGTTGGGCACGTTCTGTCTCGTGAGGGCGAGGACGGTTGGCCCGTCTACGCGCTCTGCGGCGATGCGCCAGGCCTGGGCGGTCTCGTTGCCGTCCGCTGGGCGCAGCACGACAAGGTTGGGAACTGCCCGCAGGGCCATAAGGTGCTCCACCGGCTGGTGGGTCGGTCCGTCGCCGCCCAGGCCGATCGAGTCGTGGGTGAGGACGTAGACGACGCCCTGGTTCATCAGGGCCGCGAGCCGCAGGGCGGGCTTCAGGTAGTCGGAGAAGATGAGGAACGTCGCCACGTAGGGCGCGAGCCCGTGCAGGGACAGCCCGTTCGCGATCGCAGCCATCGCATGTTCGCGCACGCCGAAGTGGATGATCCGACCGGTCATGTCGTCCGGCCGCATCGCGCTCTCGCCGTCTATGTCCGTGTAGTTGGAGCCCGCCAGGTCTGCCGACCCGCCCACCATCCGGGGCACCCTTGCCGCGATCGCGTTGAGGGCGGAGGCTGACGCCTTGCGGGTTGCTATCTTGCCGCCGACCTCGAACCGGGGTAGCTCCAGGCCGGAGAGGTCGGGCGCGGCCGTGGAGAAGGTCGCCCGCAACTCGGCGGCCTCGGCCGGGAACTCTTGGGAGTAGCGTTCGAACAGCTCCTCCCACGCCTCCCGCGCCTTTGCGCCCCTTCCAAGGACGCCGCGCGTGTGCTCGAGGACGTCTTCCGGGACGGTGAAGGCCGGCCAGTCTATGCCAAGGTTGGCCTTTGTCGCCTCGGCCTCCTCCGCTCCCAGTGGCGAGCCGTGGACCTTCGAGGTGCCCGCCAGCCCGGGGGCGCCGTAGCCGATGACCGTCCGAACGGCGATCATGCTTGGCCGCCTGGTCTCGGCCTCCGCGGCTCTCACGGCTCGCCTTATGGCGTCGACGTCCTGGCCGTCCTCGACGCGCTGCACATGCCAGCCGTAAGCCTCGTAGCGGAGCAGGACGTCCTCGGAGAACGTGATCTCCGTCTTTCCGTCTATCGATATGCCGTTGTCGTCGTACAGGACGATTAGCTTCCCCAGACCGAGGTGACCAGCGAACGACGAAGCCTCGCCGCTGACGCCCTCCATTAGGTCACCGTCCGACGCGATCACGTACGTGCGGTGGTCTACGACGTCGTAACCGGGCCGGTTGTAGCGCGCCGCCAGGTGCGCCTCGGCCAAGGCCATGCCCACTGCCGTCGAGATGCCCTGTCCCAGTGGGCCCGTAGTAGTCTCGACGCCGACCGTGTGGCCGAACTCCGGGTGTCCCGGCGTCCTGCTGTCCCACTGCCGGTAGCGCTTCAGCTCGTCCATAGGCAGGTCGTAGCCGGTCAGGTGCAGCAGCGAGTACTGCAGCATGGATCCGTGCCCTGCCGACTGGACGTAACGGTCCCGGTTGGGCCAAGTCGGGCTGGCGGGGTCGTGACGCATGGCGTCCACGTAGACGACATAGCCCATGGGAGCTGCCCCCATCGGCATGCCGGGATGGCCGTCGCCGGCCTCCTGCGTCGCATCGATGGTGAGGGCGCGGATGGCGTTGACGGCACGGATCTCGATGTCGCGCCCCTTCGTTTCGGTGTCGGGCATGCTTCCTCCGGGCCGCGGGAGCCCCACGGCAGCAACCGCAAGGATAGCAAGGGCGGCGCGGTCTTCCCGCACCGCCCCGAAACGTCACCGCCCCGAAACGTCAGCGCACCGTCAACGGCTGTGATGCCAGCGTGTAGTCGCTCCCGCCCGTCACGTACCTGATCTCGTAGTCGCCCGGTTGGTCGGAGACCCTCAGGGTCACCGGGTTGCCGTTGCTCGTGTACTCGTAGTCCTCGTAGGCGCCCTGCGGCGACCCGGCTGGGACGATGGTCACGTAGTCCCCGCGGTTGTCGGGTCCCGTCCACGCGACGACTATCTCGGCGCCCGGTGCTGCGGACTGCGGCCCATCGACGCTCGCCGTCGCCGCTTCGACCGTCAGCGGGGAGCTGGCGAGGGTCGCGTCGTCGACGCCCGCGACGTAGCGGACCTCGTACTGCCCCGGCTCCTC
>CAZMFX010000078.1:0-11971 GCA_964565625.1 uncultured bacterium | reverse complement strand
TGCCAGCGAAGGCGACGTCGTCGAGCGCGAGCGCGTCAGGGGGCGCGTCCAGCCTTGCCTCTATGACGCCCGAGAGGTCGATGAGCGGGAACGTGACGCTGCCGACACCTCCGGCAGGTACGAGCACGTCGGAGGAGGCGATCTCCGCCCCGTCCCTGCTGAGGACGACACGTGTCTGCACCGGCTGGGGACCGCTGGCGACCACGCCTACGAAGACCTGACCGATGCCGATCTCCAGCGCGCTTATGCCTACGTTACCTACAGGCTCACCGACGACGTGGACCGTCGCCTGCCCGAGGGCCATTTCCCTGTCCGTCACGACGTGAACGTCGGCCCCCGGCAACAAGGCTGAAGCCAGCTCGAGCGCCTCGCCTATCTCGGAAGACGCGTCGCCGGCCCTTAAGGCGGCTATCGCGTCCTGCCTCTCGGCGTCTGTGGCATCGAGGGGCAGCAGCAGCGTCGCGGCCGAGCCGGCCCTCACCATGGCCAGCCTGCCCGCCCCGCGCGCCAGCTCCGCGACGAGGTCCCGCGCCTGGTCGAGCCTCGTCGCCGGGTCGGCGGCTCCGACGTCTGCCTGGTCGGCCACAGAGCGCATCGACGCCGACGCGTCGACGACGATCACGGTGTCCGGCTGCCGGTTGGCCACGATGGCGGGCCGTGCGAGCGCGAAGGCGGCGAGGGCCGTGAACAGCAGCTGGGCGACAAGCAGCCAGGATGGCCTGATCCGGCGCCGGCGGGAGGCAGCGCGCGTCGCCCTATCCCACAGGAAGAGCGCAGACACCTCGTGCCTCAGTCGCCTTGCCCTCAGGTAGTGAAGGAGCACGATGACGGGCAGCGCCGCCAGCATCCACAGGAAGGCTGGGCTGAGGAACGTAAGGCTCACGGCAACTTACCCCTCACGGACCGGATCATCTCACGCCGGCCGCCGCTCGTTGGTCGGCGGCCTGCCGGTCGTGAGCGCGCCACGGCTCAGACCTGGAACACACCTATCCGCAGCTCCTCGTCCACGGGCGCCGTTGCGCAGGCCTGAAGGGCCCGCACGATGGCGTCCCGCAGCTCTGACGGAGCGACGACCTCGTCGACCCACAACCGCGCGGCGGCGTACCTGATGTCAAGAGCGTCCTCGTAGCTCTTCGACACCTCTCGCCTCAGGTCCGCAAGCGCCTCGTCGTCTACCGTCTCGCCCTGGCGCTTCAGCTGCGCAGCCTGGATGTCCAGGAGCGTGTTCGCTGCCTGCTGCCCTCCCATGACTGCGAAGCGGGCGCTGGGCAGCGCGAAGATGAAGCGCGGCGCGAACGCCTTCCCGCTCATGGCGTAGTGGCCGGCCCCGTAAGAGCCCCCGAGGATCACGCTCAGCCGCGGCACGACGCTGTTGGAGACCGCGTTGACCAGCTTCGCGCCCCTACGGATGATCCCGTCACGTTCGCTGTCCCTGCCGACCATGAAGCCGTTCACGTCGTGAAGGAAGACGATCGGTATGCGCGCCTGGTTGCAGTTGAGCACGAAGCGTGCTGCCTTGTCGGCCGCGTCACCGTAGATGACGCCGCCGATCTCGATACGACCCTGCCGCCTTATCACGCGTTTCTGGTTCGCCACCACACCCACGGGATACCCACCGAGCCTGCCGGTGCCGCAGACGATGGTCTCTCCGTAGTCGGCCTTGTACTCGTCGAACGGGGCGTCGTCGAGGAGCGCGGCTATCACTTCGCGGGCCTCGTAGGTCTTCGTGCCGCCGGCGACTGGCAGGATGTCCGTCAGCTCGGGCTTGTCGGCGCCTGGGGGCGAGGGGTCCTCCCGCATACTGGCCCAGGGCGCCGGCTCGGGCAGGGCGTAGCCGGCCGCGAGGCTGCGCAGGCGCCGCAGGGCGGCGTCGTCGTCGGGCTCCCTGAAGTCGACCGTCCCGGACACCTCTGCGTGCATGGCGGCCCCACCCAACTCCTCGGAGTCGACGTCCTGGCCTATCGCCGCCTTCACCAGCGCGGGGCCAGCCAGGTACAGGCCCGAACCGTCAGTCATCACGAGCTTGTCGCACATGACCGGCAAATAGGCTCCGCCAGCAACGCAGTTGCCCATTATCGCCGCCAGCTGCGGGATGCCGAGAGCGCTCATGCGGGCGTTGAGGTAGAAGACGCGCCCGAAGTCGTCCTGGTCGGGGAAGATCTCGTCCTGCATGGGCAGGTAGACGCCGGCCGAGTCGACGAGGTAGACGGTGGGGACCCGGTTCTCGAGCGCGATGGTCTGCGCCCTGATGACCTTCTTGGCGGTTATCGGGAAGAAGGCTCCAGCCTTCACCGTCGCGTCGTTCGCGATGATCATCCAGTCGCGGCCTGCTATGTGCCCAAGCCCGGTGACAACGCCTCCGCACGGGGCTCCGCCGGCCTCCGGGTATAGCTCCCAGCCCGCGAAGGTCATCAGTTCCCGGAAGGCGGCCGGCCCGTCGTCGACGAGGCGCTCTATCCGCTCGCGGGCGGTGAGCCTGCCCTTCGCGTGCTGCCGCTCGATGGCGCGCTCGCCGCCGCCGAGGGCTATGCGCGCGCGGTCTGCCTGCAGTCGCTCGCGAACCTCTCCCCAGGCGCCGAGGTTCCCGGCCGGACCCCCCGTCGCGGCCTCGCCCTCTCGACTCACCTTGGGAGGACCCTCGCCGTCACCGCTGTCGCACCGCCAGCACGACGAGCAGGCCGCCTCCCGCGTTCTCGACCTCGTGGGCCTCGCCCGCGCTCAGAGTCGCCAGCCTCCCCTTGCCGACTCGCTCGGTCGCCTCCCCAGCGCGTATAAGCGCCTCGCCCTCCATCACCTGGTAGATGACCGCCTCGTCGCCGCCCCGCCACGACTGGCCGGCCTCGAAGCAGACGAGTTGCGCGCTCATGCCGCCGGCGGTGGCGAGGTCGCCTACCTGTACGGCGTTGAGCGAGAAGCGGCGGGCTTTCGAGATGTTCACCGTCTGCATGCGATGGCCTCCGTTCGTCACTGCGAGTTACGGGCGAGCCGAGCTTCCCAAGGGAGCACCTGCGTACCGCAGAGTACATCGGCATGGGCGCCCGAAGGCCCGTTCCGAACGCATCTCCTCACCTCCGAAGTCGTTGTGGATAAGTGTGTCTATTGACATGGCGGCATGCCTTCTGGTAGGGCCCCCGCATGATGGCTCCGAACCAAGAAACGCTGTCTGTGACGCAAATCTCGGATATCCCCACCCCATAGGGCCGTCCTGGCCGAGCTTCCGGCCTGTTATCCACAGACCTGCGGAGAATCGGGCCTGTTTGTGGATAACTGAAGAAGCCCGTCTGTGACGATGAGGCCAACATGTGAGGCGTGAACCTGCGGCCGCTGGAGAGGAGCGTGAGCGTCCCTCAACCCCTGGCGGACCTCACGAACGCGGCAATTAGCTCGGGGTCCTTGATACCTGGCACGCCGCGCTCCACCCCCGTGCTCACGTCGACGCCGTACGGGCTCAGCGTGCTCACGGCCGCCCCTACGTTCTCCGGCGTGAGGCCCCCAGCGAGGACGAGCCTCGGGTGGCCCCGCCATGCGCTTGCAGCGTCCCAGTCAAAGCTGATACCGGAGCCCGGGTTGGCGGCGTCGAGCATGAAGGCGTCGGCCGGGTAGCCGTCAAGCGCCTGGGGGTCAGTGGCATCCGAGAACCTGACGGCGCGGATCACCAGAGCGTGCTCGCGTACCGCGCTCGCGTACTCGGCGTCCTCGCTGCCGTGCAGCTGTGCGACATCGAGGCCCAGGCCCGTCACGAGGTGCAGTACCTCGGCTAGCGGCTGGTCCCTGAACACTCCGACGACCGTCGTGAACGGGCCGGTAGCCGCGATTATCCGGCGAGCGGTCGACTCCACGACGCGCCTCCGCGAGCGTGCGAACACGATGCCTATGGCGTCGGCGCCAGCTGCGTCGGCCGCGGCGGCGTCCTGCGGCCTCGTGATGCCGCAGATCTTGACCCTCACACGGCCGCTCAGAAGGCGTCCTCCACGTGTGAGAGCCTCGCGCGCGGCCCCTCGCCCGTCACGAGGACGGCGTCGAAGCGGACGTTCGCGTCTGGCTCGCGGGCCACCCTCGCCAGGTAGTGCGTGGCCGTCGAACGCAGCCTTCTCTGCTTCGCCAGGGATATGGAGGCGCCCGCACCCCCGAACGCCGAGCTGAGACGCTGCCTTACCTCGACGAAGACCACAGTGGCGTCCGGCGCTCTCAGCACCAGGTCGATCTCCCCGCCGCGCAGACGGTAGTTCCTCGCCAGGAGCTGGTAACCCTTTGCGAGCAGCGCCCTCTCGGCCAGCTCCTCCGCCCAGTGCCTGGCTGGGGCGTGGCCGGCCAACGTCTGCGCCGACCGGCGCGGGTCCGGCGAGCTCAGCTGGAGCCCACCTCTACCCTGTTGGCGTCGGCCCACAGGCCCTCGAGGTCGTAGAAGTCGCGCGCTTCCGGGCTCATCACGTGGACGACGACGGTGCCGTAGTCGATCAGCACCCAGCGGTTGGACGGCCCCTCTACACCTTTGGGAAGCACCCCGACGAGCTTCATGCGCTCGCGGACGCTGTCCTCCATCGCCTTCAGCTGTGGAGCGGACTCGCCGGAGGCGATGACGAACCAGTCGAGCGACTCCGAAGCCTCGCGCAGGTCGAGAACGGCGATGTCGACCGCGCGCTTGTCGTCTAGGGCGTCGACTATCGTCTGAACCTCTTCCGGGACCTGCGTCACACGCGCTTCCGAGTCGCGAGTCTCAGACCTTGGTGCTGCGTTCAAATGCTCCTCCGATCCGTCCACTGCTATCTCGCGGCGCTGGCCGTAGTGACCGCGGCCGTAGCGTGATCGACGCGCTGCACGGCGTCCGCCCCCAGGACGAGTTCGAGGTCGACGGAGCGACCGTCGAAAGGGCTCAGCCTGGCGACCTGCTGCTTGCCAGCATGCAGTAGCTCGGCGTAGTAGTCGGCATCCGACCAGGCCTCTAGGGTCGCGTACAGCCTGGTGGGCCCGGGCTCGACCTCGTCGTCTTCGCGCAGCGCGACGAGCTCTGCCGGTACGCCCTGCGCGACTATCGCGTCGACGTATGCCCGACCGAGGCCGGCGACGCCCGAGCGGTCGGTGACGAGCAGGCCAACCTCCGGCGGCTCGCTGAAGTCACGCGCGACCCCGTCGAACGTCTGCGCCATGAACTCGTTTACGGTCACCGGGTCAGAGAAAACCACCTGTGCGCCAGAGGCCGTCGTGCCCTCCTCGACGGGCAGCGTAGCGGTGGTGACAAGCTTGAGGTTGGGAACGCGCGATGCGAGCCGCCTGATGAGCGCCGGGCTCGCGTTTGTCTCGACGTCGGAGAGGTACGTGTCCAGCAGACTGGGGACCAGCGTCACGGCGCGGACGTTCATCTCCTTGAGCCGCTGTAGCATCGCGTACGCCAGCCGCTTCACGTTGTCTATGCGGTCTATGTCGCCCCTCAGCGTCTGCCTGTAGCGGATGAAGAGGCTGGCGTCCTCGCCGTCCATGTGACGGGGTCCTGCCTCGAAGTGGATGTGCACGCCGCCGACGTTGTCGTCGTAGTGCATGGGGTACGGGACGTCTATCTCGACCCCTCCCAGCGCGTCGACGATGTTCTGGAAGATGTCGAGGTTGATTATCGCGTAGTAGTCGACCGGCACACCCAGGATCGCCTCGACGCGGCTGCGCAGCCCCTCTGCCCCGCGCTTGCCGTAGACGAGGTTGAGGCGGTATCCGAGGTCCTCCTGCCACAGGTCGCGCGGCAGGGCGACCATCGTGATGTCGTCCCCTCTTATCGCGACGTACAGGATCGTGTCCGTGTTGGCGCCCTGGCTGGAGGTGTAGCCGTTGATGGGCCGCCATCCGATGATCGTGCCGTCCTGGCGGTATATGGGCTCTGCGCCCTGGTTGGCGTAGAGGATGTCTCGACCCGCAACGATGAAGCTGGCGTGGAAGTCGTCCTCGTCGAGCGCGAGGAGCTGGCGCTGGTCCTCCGTCAGCGTCGCCCTGTCGACGTCACGCGACAACCAGTAGCCGGTAAGGCCGGTAAGCGCGACGAGCAGGCCGAGGGCCGTGACGAGCCTCGCCTTCGTGCGGGTCACGTCAACGACTCGTACGCGCGGAGCGTTGCCGGATGTATCTCCTTGCCCTCGCTGCGCAGGTAATCGACCTTGCAGGTCACGGCCATCGCGTACGCCTCCCACAGGTCGGAGAGCGCCGTCTCCCGCACGTCCTCGTTCACGCCCCTTGCGGGCTCGGAGACGTCGGCGACGTACACAGCCGCGCCGACGCCGTCACCTGTGTCTACGCCGAAGACATGCCCCTCTATCGCGCCCAGCACGGCCTCGTCGTCAACGCCCCACTGCTCGGCGAGCCGCCTCGCGGCGCGGCCGTGCATCGAAAGAGGGTGAGACTTCTCGACCTCGTTCGCGGGGCTCACCAGCTTCAAGAGCTGGGCATCCGACAGGTCGCGCGCCGCGTCGTGCAGCAGCGAGGCGAGCAGGACGCGGTCCTGATCCTCCGCCGAGAAGCCGTTCGCGCGGGCGATCTGGAGAGCCAGGAGTGCGACGCGCCGTATGTGATCGAACCTGTCGGATGAGACCAACCTCTTGACCTTCTCGACGTAAGGGGCCGTCACCGGCGACGCGAACGGTTCTGCGACGCCGTTGGCGGCATCGCTGCGCGGTCGTGGGTGCGTGTCGCGAGTTTGAGTCATGCTTTCGAGTCGCTCGTGGCGGCCACGAGCCTGCCTGGAAGCTATCACGCTGGGATGAGGGTCTCTGCGTCCACCTGCGACACGTCACCGGGCAGACTCGTCCTCTGCCGGCATGGACTCGGCGTCCGCCCGCAGCGGGTCGTCCTCGGACAGGTAGTCGAACGTCGCCTGCCCGATGTGGACCTCGTCACCGGTGCTGGCACCGGCGCGCTTCAGCAGCTTGTCAATGCCCAGCGCGCGGAAGTGGTGCTGAAGGTAGGCGACGGCGTCGCGGTTGGACGGGTCGAAGCGTGCGACCAGAGCCTCCACCTCCGTCCCCGTCACCACCCATCCCTCTCCGCTCATGTGCCGCCTCACGCTGGGCGGTCGGGCAGCCGGCACGGTCCTGCCCGCCTGGGCGATGGGTTCCGGCTTCGGCGGGAGCAGTTCGAAGAACGCGTCGGTGAGACGATCGAGCCCCGAGCCCGTCGTCGCCGACGCGAAGAACAGCGGTATGCCTGCCCGGGTCAGGTCCTCCTCCAGTAGCTTCACGACCTCGTCGTCGATCAGGTCGAGCTTGTTGACGACGAGCAGCGCCGGCTTCTCTAGCAGGTCGGGATCGTACTCCCGCAGCTCGTGCCGCAAGGACTCGAGGGCCGCGGCCGGGTCTATGGACGCGTCGACGACGAACGCGAGCAGGCGTGTGCGCGACACGTGCCTGAGGAAGTCGAGGCCGAGACCCTTGCCGAGGTGCGCGTCCTCGATGATCCCGGGGATGTCCGCGAGCGTGAAGCGGTCGTGCCCGCGCTCCACGACGCCGAGGTTCGGCGAGAGCGTCGTGAAGGGGTAGTCGGCGATCTCGGGCTTCGAGTTGGACAGCGCAGCAAGCAGGCTCGACTTGCCGGCGTTCGGGTAACCGACCAGGCCGACGTCGGCGATGATCATGAGCTCGAGGCGGAGGCGCCGCTTCTCGCCGGGCGTGCCGTACTCCGCGAAGCGCGGGGCGCGCCTCGTCGAGGAGGCGAAGGACGCGTTGCCCCTTCCCCCCTTGCCGCCATGGGCGACGACGACCCGCTGTCCGACGCTCGTGAGGTCGGCGATCACCTCGCCGGTGTCCCTGTCCGTGGCCCGCGTGCCCACCGGGACGTTGACGACCAGGTCCTCGCCGGCCCTGCCGGCACGCTCCTTGCCCTCGCCCTGCTGACCCGTTCCGGCCTTGAACACCGTCCTGCCGAGCAGCCTGCCGAGCGATGAGATGTCATCGACCGCCTGCAGGATCACCGACCCGCCATCCCCGCCGTGGCCGCCATCCGGCCCGCCCTTGGGGATGTACTTGAGGCGCAGGAAGGAGAGGCCGCCGTCGCCGCCCTTGCCTCCCTGCACCGTTACGTCGAGCACGTCCCTGAAAGACACGGTCCACCTCGTCCCGACACCCAAAGGCGCGGCCCCGTGAAGGGCCGCGCCCGCGCTCTACTACATGTGGCTGCGGGCCCGTTCGGCCCGAGGCCATCGTCAGTCGGCCGCCGAGGCCTGTGGCGTCTCCACGCTGACGAAGCGGCCCTTCGCGCCCTTGTTCGCGTAGCGGACAGTGCCGTCCCGCAGGGCGAAGAGCGTGAAGTCCTTGCCGAGGCCGACGTTCATGCCCGGCTTGAACTTCGTTCCGCGCTGCCTGACGAGGATGTTGCCCGCCAGCACGTCTTCACCGTCGAACTTCTTGGCGCCGAGGCGCTTGGAGTGGCTGTCGCGGCCGTTCTTGGAGCTGCCTACGCCCTTCTTGTGAGCCATTAGCTACTTCCTCCTCAGCCCTCGACCTTGGTGATCTTCACCTCGGTGTAGCTCTGCCTGTGGCCGATGTGCCGCCGGTAGTTGGTCTTCGCCTTGAACTTGTAGACGTCGATCTTGTCGCCACGGCCATGCTCTATCACCTCGGCCGTTACCTTGGCGCCGTCGACGAGCGGGCTGCCGACCTTCACGTCGTCGCTGCCGAGCAACAGGACGGGCAGTTCAACCTGGCTGCCGGCATCGGCGTCGATCTTCTCGAGCCGGAGCACGTCACCCTCGGCCACGCGGTACTGCTTACCGCCCGATTCCACGATAGCGAACATCTCAGAAACCTCCGAAAGCCTTCACGGCCCGCGTCGGGCCAGGCACCGAAGGAGAAGTATAAGGGACGGACCCGGCTTCATACAACCGTAGCCGAACCACGACCAGGTCGTCACCCGTTCGCCACGGCATGCCCTATACTCGGCCGAACTTTTCGATCGAGAGGGAGGGTACTTGCATGGCCAAGTCCAAGACCGTCAGCAAAGCGGATCTCGTGGGTGAAGTCGTCAGCTCCACCAAGCTGCCCCGCAAGACCGTGAAGGAGACCGTCGACGCCCTGCTCGACACGATGACGTCCGAGATCGCGAGGGGAAACAAGGTCACCCTCACGGGCTTCGGCAGCTTCGAGGTCCGCTCCCGCAAGGAGCGCTCCGGCGTCAAGCCCGGCACGAAGGACCGCATCAGCATCCCGGCGAGCAACTACCCGGCGTTCAAGGCGGGTAAGAGCCTGAAGGACCGCGTATCCGGGCGCTGAGCCGCTAGCGAGCAAGGCTCGGGATGGGGCGCCGCGTCACGCGGACGCGGCGCCTTCGCATGCTTGGGTGTGGCGCCGCCAGGCGGCGGCTACCTCTTCCCTGCGCTCTCCAGGCCGCCGAGCATCTCTTCCATGCGCTCGGGCGTTATGTCATCGAGCTGCGCGTCTGCTTCCATGACCGCGACGTCCGCCTCGTCTGACGGCCGCGGTTCCTCGAGCGACGCGAACTGCGAGCCGACCAGCTCGGGCGGGAAGAAGTGGCTCGACCTCTCGGCGACGCGCTCGCGCACGAGCTGCGGGTCTGCGCGCAGGTAAAGGAACCGGACCTCGGGACCCGCCTGCCTCAGGACGTCCCTGTGCGACCGGCGCAGCGCGCTGCAGGCGAGCACGACGCCGCCATCGCCATCGATCCTCTCGGCGAGCGCGTCACGCAACGCCTTCAGCCACGGCGCCCTGTCTGCCTCGGTCAGCGGCTGCCCGGAGGCCATCTTCTGAACGTTCGCGTGCGAGTGGAACGCGTCTGCGTCGAGGAACTCCCAACCGAGCACCTCTGCGATGCGACGGCCGATGGTCGTCTTGCCGCTCCCCGAGACGCCCATGACGACGAGGGCCCGCACGCCGTGCATGCCTTTCAAGAGCCCCGCACCTTGTAGAGGACCTCCCCGGCCTTGGGGACGAGAAGGACGCCTTCGTCCTCCCTGCCCGCCCAGTCCTGCGGGTCGATCTTGTCTGGGTCCGCGTAGCCGAGGCCGAGAGCTTCGGTCTCCTCACGTGGGATGCGGCTCGCAAGCGTGACGCGGGCACGCGGGAGCTCGGCACCCGTCTCGTCGTCGACCGCTCCGTCACCCTTCACGTGGGTGGAGTGCGCCAGCACGCCAAGCGGCAGGTGGCCGTAGCGATCCCAGTTGGCGAGCAGGTAAGGCAGCACGTGGTACCCGACCTCGCGGATGTGCTCGCCGTGCACGCTGCTCAGCTCGCTGAGGTGCGGCGCGTAGACGATCAGCTCGCCGCCCGCCGCTAGCGCCGGCTCCAGCTTGTACGCCGCCTTGGCCGCCGTCCACAGCTCGTCGTACATGGGAGCGGCACACGAGAGGATGCGCTCGAAAGGCTCGTCCACCCAGCGAACGTGACGTTCGGCCGAAAGGTCGGCCGCGGACGACCAAGCGTCCTGGACGTCGCCGACGTAGACGCCGGCGACCTCTGTGCCCTCGACGACGACGGCGGCGAGCGTCAGCATCGTCGGCACCAGGTCGGTTGCCGCATCGATCACCGCACGCACGGGCGTCCTTTTCACGCCTATGGTCCTGCGCACGCCGGCCAGTGCGCCCAGCCAGTGCGTCACGTCGATCATCGCCCTGCCGCTCACGCCGGGGAACAGGTACTTGGCGCCGCCGGAGAACCCGACGACCTCGTGGGGGAACACGGGTCCGAGGATCAGAACGTGATCGTGCTCGAGCACCGCGCGGTTCAGTAGCACGTCTACGTCGCCACCGAGCGTCGGGTGCCAGCTGTCCCCTGCCAGCCGACGGACCAGGTCCTCGCCGAGCGTGCCGACGCTGACGAGCGTGCCTTCCTCGTACCAGCCGTGGTTCACGACCCGGACCCGCGGCCCGCGGCCCGTGCCAGAGAGGGGCAGCCCAGTCAGCTGCTCGAGCTTCGGATCCGGCAGCGGAGGGTGCGTGCCCAACGCCACCATGACGGTGACGCTCGCGGCGTCGCCGAGCGCGGCCATCACAGAGGCAAGGAGGCGGGGCAAGGGGATCGTACGCGTGTGGTCCGGGACGAGCACGAGAACCCGCTGGCGTGCGAACCTGCCGGCCAGGCCCTCGAGGATGGCGGCTTCTACGGCTGCTGCCGGCAATACCTCGCCGTGTGGCGCTGAGGCGGCTGTCACGTTCACGCCCCGATGGTACGCAGAAGCGCCCACCCCTTGACCTCGGTCATCGCCCAGCCACACCAACGGCACCTAGCGTTGTGAGGCGTGGACGTCATCGCGCCCGAACGGGACGAAAGAGATGCATCCGGCGCTGGCCGCAGCGCGGTGGTGGCATACGCAACGCTCTTCGGAGCCACCGAGTACGTGGCGCAGCTTGTAGCTGACGCGCTAAGCGAGCTGAGCGGCCGGCCCGTGAAGGCGCTCGACCTGGGGTACCTCGACGTCGCGACCCTGGCCGGCTACGACCTGGTCGTCGTCGGTGCCTGCACATGGAACGTCGGCCAGCTGCCGCCCGACCTCGAGTCGAACCTCGATGCCTTGGCGGCGCTCGACCTGAGTGGCAAGCACATCGCCCTCTTCGGCACCGGTGACCAGATCGGTTACCCCGACACGTTCGTCGATGCGATCGGCGTCATGGCTGAGACGATGAGGGACACGGGAGCGAAGCTCGTCGGCAGGTGGCCGGCCGGCGAGTACGACTTCGTGGCGTCGCGCGGGCTCGTCGGCGGTGAAGAGCTCTTGGGGCTGGCCCTTGACGAGGACAACGAGCCGGACCTGACAACGGCAAGGGTGAAGGCGTGGGCTTCGCAGATCGCGACCGAGGCCGGACTGCGGGCACGGGTTAGCATCTAGGACAGATGACAACCGGACTACCGGCGAGCGTGCCGGAGCTGCTCCGGTCGCGCGTCTCGGACAACGGGCTCGCGCAACGCGTGAAGCGCTTCGGGTTGTGGCAGCGGATCACCTGGTCGGAGTACGTCGCAGACGTCAACGCCATGGCCGCCGAGTACGT
>CAZMFX010000077.1:0-12192 GCA_964565625.1 uncultured bacterium | reverse complement strand
ATATAGATCAGGCCGGGTTCGCCAGTCGCCCACGCGTGCTGGGCGATGTCACGGAGCACCCCGCCCGAACGCTGAGCCTCTCCCCGCATGAACTCGTCCGTAACCAGGACCGAGATGTTGAAGGTCGAGATGTCACCTTCGTCGCGCTCGCGCTCCAGGTCCTTGGCGGTGATGAAGTCGTGGACGTCCGGGTGGGATATGTACAGCGTGGCCATCCCAGCGCCCCTGCGGGTCCCGCCCTGCCTGATCGCCCTCAAGGTGGGCGAGAATACGTATCGCAACGTCGCAACCGGCCCAGCATGGTCCGCTCCACCCAGCCCAGCCCAGACGGCGAAGTTGTCGAAGATCTCCACCGCGAAGCTGGCCGGCCCGGACGAGGTGCCGCCCGACCCCCTGACGACCGTTCCGACCGGCCGCAGCAGCGAGAGGTCAACGACGACGTCGCGGCCCGCCAGCAGGCTGAGGGCGGCCCCGCCGGCGCTGTCCCAGATGCCTTCGACAGAGTCCGGCACCTCTATGACCTGGACGCCCTGCGGCACGGCTGGCCGCTCCACGAACGTCGCCACCCTGTACCCCTTGGTGACCATCTCGTCACGCACCAGGTCAAGGAACGTGCCCGTCCTGATCGAGTCGTGGTCGGGGTGCGAGGAGTCGACGGTCAGGTAGAGCCGACCGACGCGACCTTCGAAGCGCCGCTTTGGCGCGATGGGATCGAGGTTCAGCCCGTTGCCGCCGCCCACCTTCGTGACGAGCGCGAGCTTGGTCGCCAAGCGCAACACCCACGCGTTCGTGCCCTCCGGCTCCGGGCTGCCGTCCTGCACGAAGCAGTTGAGGACGTTGCCGTGCTCGGTCGCCGCGCCGGCGAGCACCCGGCCGCCCGGGCAGAAGCGTTGCTCCGCCATCAGGCGGTAGAACTCGGCCGCGGTTTCCTCGCGGCGGTCTTCCGGCTCGGGCTGGGACACCCAGCGGGCAACCCGCTCGAACATGTCGAGAACCGTCTCGTCTCCCGGTTGGAAGTACTGCCGCTTGGCCACCTTCACTGCGTGGTCCCCGAACGCGGCGGAGTTGATGTTGGAAGACGAGAGCTTGTCCACGATGTCCACTTCCCCTCGATGTCGGCCGGCGTCCCCGATGAACGCTGACTCGACAGGTGTCGGGTGGTCCTAGCGCCCCGTCCGGATCCCTGTCCGCCGGGCCACCCTAGCTGCCTCGACCTTGTGGTTGCCGCTGCGCTCTTGGGCGGTAGCACCTACAAGATGTTGTATCGGCAAGTCTAGCGCCTACCAATGGTGGCGATGTAGTGATTCTAACTTGCCATCCGTCGAGGCAGTGCGGGGTCGCGAGAAGCGGCGTCGAGGACGCGACTCGGCCGACGCACGTGTCGATCCTGCCTGCAGGGCGCCGTCAAAGGCGCGCGCTCATCTCAGTGCTTGAAGTGCCTGTGCCCCGTCATCACCATCGCCAGGCCGAGCTCGTCGGCCGCTGCGACCAGCTCGGCGTCGCGGATGGAGCCGCCGGGCTGCACGACGGCGGTCACGCCGGCCGCCGCGGCCGCGTCGAGCCCGTCGCGGAAGGGGAAGAACGCGTCGGATGCGCAGGCCCCGCCAGCTGCCCGCCCCGCGGCCTTCCGCGCAGCTATCTCCACGGCGTCGACACGGCTCTGCTGCCCGGCGCCGACCCCGACGGCGACTCCGTCCTTCACCATCACGATCGCGTTCGACGTGGTGCGGGCGCAGACCGTGTAGGCCACCTCCAGGTCGCGCCACTCGCTCTCCGTGGGCTGCCGCCGCGTCACGACCTGCCAACCCTCCGGCTCCTCGATGGCGTCGACTCGTTGCACCAGCAACCCGCCGTCCACTCGCCTTACGTCGAGGTCGGAGATGCCCGGCTCTGCGAGCTGGAGCACGCGGGTGTTCTTGCGCTTGCGGGCCAGCAGATCGAGCGCGTCGGGGTCGTAGCCTCGGGCGAGGATCACGTCCGCCTTCGGGTTGGCAGCGATGCGCTCCGCCAGGTTCAGCTCAACGGTACCTGGCAGAGCCACGACGCCGCCGAACGCCGACTTGGGGTCGGCACCGAAGGCCAGCTCGTAGGCCGTACTCAGGTCGTCGGCTACCGCGGCTCCGCAGGCGTTCGCATGCTTAACGATCACGCAGGCGGTCCGGGGAAGCTCGTGCGCCAGGCGCCATGCGGCCTCGCCGTCGAAGAGGTTGAGATAGGAGAGCGGCTGGCCAGAGTGCCGGGTCATGCCGTCCCACACGCTTGCGCTCCCCACGTAACGGTAACGGGCACCCGGCTGGTGCGGGTTCTCACCGTAGCGCAGCTCCTGCTCCCTGGTCAGGGCAAGGTTCAGGAAGCCCGGAAGGGCCTCGCCACGCTGTAGCCAGCCGACAATGGCAGCGTCGTATGCGGCGGTGTGCGCGAACGCCTTCACGGCAAGCTCGCGCCGCCTGGCGTCGGTGATCCCGGCGCGAAGCTCTTCGAGGACGACCGGGTAGTCGGAGGGATCGACAACCACCACAACGCTCGGGTGGTTCTTGGCGGCGGCGCGGATCATGGCGGGACCGCCGATGTCGATCTGCTCGAGGGCCTCGTCGAGGGTCACGCCTTCACGTGCGACGGTCTCACGGAACGGGTAGAGGTTCGAGGCGACCACGTCAACGCGCGTGATGCCGTGCTCCTCCAGCTCACCCAGGTGCTCTGGCGTGCGCTTGGCGAGCACACCGCCGTGTATCGCCGGGTGCAGTGTCTTTACGCGACCGCCAAGTATCTCCGGGAACCCCGTGACGCTTGACACGGCCGTGGCAGGCACGCCGGCATCCTCGAGGGCGCGAAGCGTGTTGCCTGTGGAGATCACTTCGTAGCCGAGGTCCACCAGGCCCAGCGCCAGGTCAGCGGCCCCCGTCTTGTCGGAGACGCTTATCAGCGCGCGCGGCGCCTGGTGGCGCTCCACTACTCTCCCGCGTCCTCTGCGGACTCCTCCTGGCTTGGGGCTTCGCCTGCGTCTTCCGAGGCGGCGTCGTCCGCGGCAGAGTCTCCGGCGGCGGCATCGTCGGTTGGCGCGCCGTCTGTAGTGGCCTCGCCGCCAGCGTCATCGGCGGCCTCCCCTTCCGGAGACGGCACGGTGAACGGGAGCTCGTCAGCAGCGTCATCGACGTCTACGATCACGTACTCGTGCACCTCGATCTGCTCCCGCAGCGCGTCGAGCCACTCCTGCTGCTCCAGCTGCCTGTTCGTGGCGCGCACCTGGGTCTCTACCTGGGCACGAACGTCTTCCAGCGGCCTGACGTGTGCGTCTGTACGATCGACGACGAGGATGACGAAGTCCTCTACGACCTCGGGTTCGGTCTGACCGGCCGTCTCCGACTCGTCTGCGGCTTCGCTCGACTCGTCGCCTTCCTGCTCTGCCTGCTCAGCTGCGGCCGCCTCGGCCGCCTCCTCCGACTCGGGCTCCGGCTCTACGGGACGTTCGATGACGAGAACGTCGGAAACGCCTCTGGGGCCGCCGGAGATGGGATCGAAGGCGTCGGTGTCGAACACGGCCGTGTCGATGTCGGCCTCCAACTCGCCCGGCCTGACGCGACCGTGGTCGGTCACCTCGCCGCCCTGCTCGGAGGCGGCGTCGGCGACAGGAACCCCGTCGAGCACGGCCTGCCTGAACGCCGTGGCGGAGCCCTCGTCAGGGAACGTCACCTGGGTGACGTCGGCTTCGGCCGGGACCGTGAACGCGGCCTGGTTCGACTCGTAGTAGTCCTGGACCTGCTCGGGGGAGACCGTGACGTCACGCGAGACGTAGTTGAGAGCGGCCTGAGCGATCCCGGCCTTGGTGCCGACGAACTCGGCGTCCAAGTCCTGCGCGCCCTGGTACGCGAGCTCGGTGCTTATCAGCTGCTGCAGCACGTTGGGGCGGAAGATCTGGACGATCACGTCGGCCATGTCGGGGGTCAGCGCCTGCTGCATCACTGGGTTCAGGTAGGTGGCGCGGTCGAGCTCTGCCTCGTGGATCTCGGCTTCACCCACCTCGGCGACGACAGCGTTGTCGAACTCCAGCGTGCTTGTCTCGGGGAACTGCACGTTCGCCTCGGCACGCAGGCGCTCGATCTCGGCTTCGACCACGCCCTGCTGCTTGGCCGTGAGAGCGTCCTCCTCGACCTGCTCCCGCACCTCGTCAAGCGGCCTCGTGTCGGAGGGCAGGTACTCGAGCACCTGGACGATGTAGAAGCCGGCCGCGGCCTCGACGACGTCCGTGGTACCTACGCCGCGAAGGCCGAACGCGGCGTTGGCAACTGCCGTCGGGAAGGCGGCACGACCCACGGGCCGAGGCTCGGTGTCCTCGCCCTGGGCTCCGACCGCGCCCCTGTTGGCCGCCAGCTCGATGCTGTGCTCGGCAGCCAGGTCGGCGAAATCCTCACCCGCAGCAAGTGCAGCCTGTACCTCTTCTGCCGTCTCCGCGTCCTCGACGACGATCTGACGCGCGCGAACCCGCTCCTCGCTCTGGTAATCGGACTGATGGGAGAGGTAGTACGTCTCGACCTCGGCGTCCGAGACCGTCACGCCCTCGACGAGCGACTCGCGCCACTTGCCGTACTTGAGCTGCTCGCGGACGTAGTCCCGGAAGGCTTCGTCCGTGAAGCCGGCGCTGCCTATCAGGTTGAGGTAGGCACGGTCGTTGCTGCGGCCGCCGACCCCGCGGGACTCGCGGAAGTCGTTCACCTCCTGCCTCACCTCACCGCCGGAGACGCGCATTGGCGCGGCGGCCTGGCGCTCGACCTCCTGGCGGATGAGGGTGTCGACGAGCAGGCGCTCCAACTGGGTGCCGACCGGGCCCTCGCTCACGGTGTTGAAGGGAGCCTGTTGCTGGAGCTGAAGTACCTCGGCCTCGCGAACCTCGGCGCCGTTGACGGTCATCTGGACGGTGCCGCGCAGCGCCTCCTGGCTGCCGAAGTTGAGCCCCATCGTCGGGGTGAACGAGATGACCATACCCAGGAGCAGGCCTATGGATATGCACCACAGGATTATCGTCCGGGTTCTCTTGCTGATCTTCATCGGTTGGGGTCCTCCAGGGGGTGGCCGGCGGACCGTGACAGCTGTGGCCCTGCGCGGTGCACGCCCCGAAGTCTAACAGACCCGCATACCCCGGCCAGATGTAGGACGATGCTATATTGCTTGGGCTGCCGCGCCGCTGTCAGCGGCGCTTCGCATCAGTAACGCGCGCCCGTAGCTCAGCCGGATAGAGCGTTCGCCTCCGGAGCGAAAGGCCACAGGTTCGAATCCTGTCGGGCGCACCACTCCTTGCGCCATTCACTGTGGGAACGCTCTACGCCTAGAACCAGCGACCCGGGCTGAACGGCAGGCCGGAGAGCAGCCTGAGGCTCTCGGCGACCGGGGCGTCGTAGCCGCGTGCGAGTTCGGTCAGGTTCACGTGCGCCTCCGCGTCGGGGCGGATGCCGACGTCGAGCGAGCGGCCGTCCGGCATCTGCAGGTTGGCGACCGCGACGAGCACCTGGCTGGAGTCCGGCAGCAGGTAGGTCCTTACTACCTCCACGTTGCCGGAGGTGATCACGCCGACCACCTTGGCGCGACCGCCTACCTGCAGCACGGCCGCGGCCACCTCGGCCGCCGAGCTCGTCCCCTCGTCCACGAGGATGACAAGAGGCTCGGTAACCCATACAGGATCGGCGACGGTTGCGCTGCGCAGTACGCGTCCGCTCTCTTCCCTCAGCACCGCGGTGCCCGACCCCGAGAGCGTGTCCCGGTCGAACTCGGCGGTCCACGCGACCTGCCCACGCGCGACGGCCCTCGCCCACTCGCCGTCGACGAAGGCCCCCATCATCACGCCCAGCTCGGCCAGGCTGCCGCCGCCGTTGCCTCTCATGTCGAGGACGAAGGCCGTCGCGCCCTGGCCCTTCAACCCCGCCAGGAGCCTGTGGACCCTCTCCCCCGTGCCGGCGAGGGTGAATGAGGGGACGTAGACGTACCCCACCCCGTCATCGAGCATCGAGGCGGAGGCGGTCCTGCGCAGCTCGGACTGGACGAGGTAGCGCGGCTCGAGCACGAGCGTGATGCTCTCACGGCCGCCGCGTCTCACGGTCAGCTCCACCCTCCGCTCCTCAATCGTCGCCGTGAGCACGAACCCCACGCCGGCGGCGCCGACGTCCTCGAGGTCGGTGTCATCCACGCGCGTTATCACGTCTCCCCGCATCACGCCCGCCTCGGCAGCCGGGGTGTGGGGCAGCACACGGTCGACGACGACCCCGGATCCCGCCACCCACCGCACCAGCATCCCGAGGCTGGGCGACGTCTCTTCCTGGACGAACATCTCTCCCGCGCGAGCGTCGGCCGCATCGTCCGGCTCCGCTGGCTCGACGGGCTCGAAGGGCGGCGTGATCGGCGTCAGGCCCGGATCGAGGCGCGTGAGGCCGAGCCAGCGCGAGTGGTCGTCGCCGACCTCCATGATCATGCGCCGCATGACGTTGTCGAACTGCCCGCGGCTGCCTGCGGCGACCGCGGAGGCCCGATAGCGGTCTGCCCACTCCTGCCAGTCCATGCGGTCGGGGTCCCAGTAGTAGTCGACGAAGAGGTCGACCGTCGCCTCGAAGACCGCCGCGCGCGCGTCCCTGTCACTGGTGGCGGCGTGCGCAGCCAACTCGCCCCGAGGCGACGAGGCGTCGGGCATGCCCTGCGCTCGTGCGGCGGCGCACGTGACGAGCACGACGCCAGCGCAGACCACGAGGGTCGAGGTTCGCCATGCGCTCACCAGGTTGGCTCCTCACCGTGTTCGTCTCTAACCCACACGCTGTCTACGATGATGCCCTCGCCGCCGAGAACGCGCAGTGGCCGACCCTCCACCTCCAGGCTCACGGCCCGGACATCGGCCGGTTGCGACAGCGTGTAGTAGACCTGGTTCAGGCGACCGAGCATCGAGGCCGTGCCGCCTCCCGTGCCGAACTCACGCGACAGGTCGACGGTGAGGACCCCGTCCTCGAGCGAAGCTCCCAGCAGCCTCGTCCCCTCCGGAACCGTGGTCGCCAGGCCCTCCTCCATCTCGGCGGGCGTGGGACCGTCGGCCAGCGCCCGCACCTGCGCAGCAACCCGGTCTTCCAGGCTGCCAGAGCGCGCCACTCGCGGCACGCTCTCCAAGGTGAAGGTGGTGCCGTTGTCCTTCGCGTAGTAGACGAGCATGTCGGGTAGGCGGGAGAGCGTCCGTGCGGTGATCACGCCGACGAGCGCCAACATGAGCAGCAGCGCGAGCGCCACGACGCGCAGGACGACCGTTCGCACCCCTGTCAGGCCTTCCGGATGGGCAGGTAACTTGGCTCCCACATCGACCGGGTGACCAGGTCCGTAGCGTCTCGGATCTCACCGGCGCGCGCTGTCCCCTCGGCGACGGCGTGCTCGACGACCGCTATCGCCACATGCCTGCTGGCGCGCCTGAGGGAGGCGATCGACGGGTAGACGGCGCCAGCTGCGATGCGAGCCGGGTCGGTGTAGTCGGCCAGCGCCTGGGCAGCGGCCCTGAACATCCCTGGTGTCACCGTCTCGACCTTCGCGAGCATCGCTCCCAGGCCGAGCCCTGGGAAGATGAAGGCGTTGTTCGCCTGCCCTACCGGGTGCTTGGATCCTGCCCACTCGACCTCGGGGAACGGACTGCCCGTCGCCACGATGGCGCGGCCCTCCGTCCAGTGGTAGACGTCCTCCGGCGTCGCCTCGCTGTTCTCCGTCGGGTTCGACATCGCGAAGACGACAGGGCTCGGCGTGTTGTCGGACACCGCGTCCACTACGGTCCTGTCGAACGCGCCCCCCTGACCGGAGAGGCCGAGCAGGACCGTCACCTTGGCGCCGGTCACGGTCTCGAGCAGCGACGGCGTTGCGTCGCCGTGCCACCACGCGGCCACGGCAGCTGGGTCCTGTGCGACTACCTCCTTGTACGGCTCGAGACCGGGCCGGCCACTGATCACCAGACCGCGCGAGTCGACGACCAGCACGCGCCTTCGCGCCTCGTCCGGCGTCAGGCCCTGATCGACGAGCCCGCCGGTGACCTGTATGGCTACCCCCACGCCGCCGGCACCGGCGCCGTGAACGAGGATCATCTCGTCGACGAGCGGCCTCTTCGTCCTGCGCGCGGCGGCGAGCAAGCCCGCCAACGTCACGGACCCTGTCCCCTGTATGTCGTCGTTGAAGGACGGCACGACGTCTCTGAAGCGCTCGAGGACGGTGAAGGCCTTCTGCTTGCTGAAGTCCTCCCACTGAAGCAGCGCGCCGGGGAAGCGGCGCCTGAACGCGTCGACGAAGCGCTCGACGAAGTCGTCGTACTCCTGTCCAGCGAGGCGCTCGTGCCTCACCCCGAGGTACAGGGGATCGTCGAGGAGATCAGCGCGGTTAGTGCCGACGTCAAGCTCGATCGGGAGCGTCACGGCAGGGTCTATGCCGGCCGCCGCCGTGTAGAGCGAGAGCTTGCCGATGCATATGCCCATCCCGCCGTACCCCTGGTCGCCGATCCCGAGGATCCCCTCGGAGTCGGTCGCGACGGCAAGCTGCACGTCTGGCATGGGCGTGTTCATGAGCACCTCGTCTACGCGGTCGATGTTGTCCGTGCTGATGACGAGGCCCCGTGCGTACCTGTACAGGTGGCTGAAGCGTTGCACCGCCTCAGCCACCGTCGGCGTGTAGACGATCGGCATCATCTCCTCGAGGTGCTCTTCCAGGACCGCGTAGAAGAGAACCTCGTTGCGGTCCTGCAGGTTCCTCAGGTAGACGTGCTTGTCTATGTTCGTGGCGGCCCGCCTGTAGTTGCCGTACGTGCGCGTCATCTGCTCCTCGAGGGTCGCGACGTGCGGCGGCAGCAGGCCCTCGAGACCGAAGGTCTCGCGCTCCTCGGCCGTGAACGCGGTGCTCTTGTTGAGAAGCGGCAGCCGCGTGAGCATGAAGCCAGGCAGGTCGGTGGCCATGTAGGCCTCGCCATCGTCGTCTACGCGCCGCTCGAACTGCCTCATTCAACCGCTCTCCTCACGCCGAGAAGGACATTGTCAGTCGCTGGTGCCCGGCGGGAGCGGCTCGGCGGGCCCGTCCTCCCCCTGCTCATCGGCCTGCCGTTCCTGCGGCTCGTCGGAGGCGCCGTCTCCGGGCTCGTCGCTCGAGGCCTCGCCACCGTCGTCCGCTTCCGGCTCACTACCCACATCATCCGCCTCGGCATCGCCGCCCGCCAGGCGCTGCGACTCCCCGGCGAAGAAAGCGTACTCGTCGGAACCGGGCGACAGCGCCGCCGCGCGGCCATAAGCCTCGGCGGCGTCTAGGAACCGGCCCTCCTGGAACGCAATGCGCCCCAGGTAACCCCAGGCCTCGACGAAGTCCGGTTCGGCCGCGACTGCTTCTTCGAGCAGCCGGCGCGCCCTCTCAGCGTCGCCTGCCTCGTAGGCAGCGACCGCGTCGAAGAACGCTGGCCCCGCGACGTCGCCGCGCTCCGTCGCGAGCCTGGCGCGCCGCAGGAACCACGCAGCCCTCTCGTCGTCCGGGGTGAGCTCCAACACCCTCTCCCAGTAGGGCACGGACTCGGTCGCGGCCCCGCTCTCCTGCAGGCTGCGAGCAGCCCACACCCAGGCGTCCACGAACTCGGGTGCGGACGTCGTGGCCGCAACGAAGGCTTCGACGGCGCCTTCCAGGTCGCCGGCCTCGTAGAGCGCGAGACCGTCGAAGTAGCTCGCGCCCGCCGTCACCCCGTACCTCGCCTGCGTCTGTGACACCCGCAGGAAGTACGCGGCCCCTGCGTCGTCCGGGCGGGCCTCCGTGACGTTGCGCCAGTGCCTCACCGCCAGCTCGGGGAGCCGCAGCTCGAGGGCGATGCGCCCCGCCCACACCTCGGCGTCGGTGAACGACGGGTTGGCGGTGAGCGCCGCCTGGAACAGGTTCAGAGCGCCCTCGAGGTCGCCTGCCTCGTACGCTGCCAGCCCCGAGTGGAAAGAGTCGCTCGCGGCGACGCCGACGTCGGCGCGCTGACGGCTGCGCTCCAGGTAGTAGCGAGCCGACTCGTCGCCGGGCTCGACCTCGAGGAGTCGCTCCCACAGGCCGATCGCCACCCGCGCGCCGTCGACGTCCCCGCGCTCGAAAGCTATGCGCGCCAGCCAACGCAGCGCCTCAGGGTCGTCCGGCGCCAGCTCGAGGACCGTCAGGTAGTAACCGGTCGCACCAACGTGGTCGCCGGCCTGGTACCTGGCGTACGCGAGCTGGTTGGCAGAGTCGACGAATAGCTTCAGGTCCGTCGGGAGCTGAGGGTCGGCGGCGTCCGTGAGCTCACCGCCCTCCGCGATGTACTCGTCGAAGCGTGCGAACGCCCTCGCGTGCCACTGCATGAGCCCGTAGCCGCGGGCGGCCAGGAGCAGGGCGTCACGCAGCTGCTGGGGCGTGCCCTCTCTCCTCGCAGCGTCGACGGCGGCATCCGCCTTCTCGTACACCTCGCGCCATGCGGGCTGGTCCGGGTGCGGGGTCTGGCCGCTCGCCACCGCTGCCGCCAGCGCCTCCTCAGCGCTGGCGAACGCCTGAGCGGCCGTCGCCTCAGTGACCTCCTGCGCGGCAGGTGCGCTCTGCTGTGCGACTGCCACGCCCGCCCCAGCGCCAACGACCAGCGCCAGCACAGCCATGGTCGTCATGAGCGTCTCGGCTGTGCGTCTCTCAGGCCACACGGCCACCATCCTCGCTTCCGTCGTGGCGCATATGCGCTGTCGCGGGCTGCCAGCTACGGGCTTGCCGTCACCTTACGTGGCCGATGAGCCAGACGACCTCTGCGTCCGTCTCGATCAGGTAAAGCACGTGCATGCGGCTACCCATCATGTCGAAGAACACGATCTTGGTCTGGGTCTCGGTGCCGGTCGGGCCCTGCGCCGTGCGCGTCTCGCGGGAGTCCTCGAAGTAACCGGCCGCGGCGAACGAGGTGATGATGTTGTGCACGAAGGCGGGCTTCAGGCTGGCCGCCAACCCCGTCGCGACGTACGCCTCCCAGTCGCCCCACTGGTCAGAGCCGGGAAGGCGCCTGGCCAGCGCGTCCACCCCGGAGCCGACTGCTCTCAGGCTGCCGGACGGGAACCTGACGGCCGAGTCGAACGTCGCGGAGATGGCTGTCGTCGTGAGCACGTCTGCCAGGAGCTGGGCGTGCGCCAAGCTGCAGAAGGCGACGACGACCGCGACGAGAGCCGCGCGCCAACCCGCCCTCCTGGATCCCGTGCCGAACACGTCCCCAATGGTAGCACCAGCACGGCGCGGACCGCCCGGTGATACTTCAAGACACCCTCGGCCCGGCCCCCCTGGCGTTACCCTTTGCCTATGTTCCAGAGCCTGGGCGACAGACTCCAATCGGTCATCGGCGGCCTGCGCGGCCGCGGCCGCCTCTCGGAAGCGGACGTGAAGGCGGCGCTGCGCGAGGTGCGCGTCGCGCTCCTCGAAGCCGACGTGAACCTCGAGGTCGCCCGAGACTTCACGAAGCGCGTGCAGGAGAAGGCGATCGGGTCCGAGGTCCTCACCTCGCTGCAGCCGGATCAGCGTGTGATAGCCATCGTCCACGAGGAGCTCATCGACACGCTCGGCGGCAAGAGCGTGCAACCGGTCCTCAGGTCGGAATCGAACGTGTGGCTGTTGATGGGCCTGCAGGGCGCAGGTAAGACGACGACTGCCGGCAAGCTGGCGTACCGCTACAAGGGCCAGGGCCGGAGGGTGCTCCTCGTCGCCGCAGACACGCAGCGACCGGCCGCGCGCGAGCAGCTGAAGGTGCTGGGCGACCAGATCGGCGTGCCGGTGTTCGAGGTGATGGACGACGAGCGCCCCGCGCAGGTGGCCGAGCGGCTGAAGTCGCACCTGCGCAAGGACTTCCGCGACCTCGTCATCGTCGACACCGCCGGGCGCCTCCAGGTCGACGAGGCGCTTATGGACGAGCTGGCGCAGCTGTCTGAGCTGGTCGGCCCCACGGAGAAGGTCCTCGTCGTCGATGCGATGACCGGCCAGCAGTCGCTGCCGGTGGCGCGCGAGTTCGACGAGCGCGTCGGCGTCACAGGCCTCGTCATGACCAAGCTCGATGGCGACGCTCGCGGCGGCGCGGCCCTCTCGGCGAAGCACGTGACGGGCAAGCCCATCTACTTCGCCGGTATGAGCGAGCGGATCGACGGGCTCGAGCCGTTCCACCCCGACCGCGTGGCCGGCCGCATCCTCGGC
>CAZMFX010000076.1:0-12205 GCA_964565625.1 uncultured bacterium | reverse complement strand
CCCTACTGTGCAGGTACACGCGGTTAGTACCGGGAGCGAACGTCAGGCCGCTCGCGTAGTTGTCCGCCGCCGTTGCGAAAGACGTGAAGTCCAGGTAGCTGAGCGCGGCGGCCTGGCGCGTCCCGTTCGGTTCGTAGCCGGCGAAGCGGCTGTCCTTAACGTGCACTGTTCCGTCGTAGAACTCGAAACCCCGGAGGGTGTAGTGAGGGTCCCATGGGCGGGGAAGGTGCCTGCCTGCGGCCGCGCTGTCCTCGTCCCACTGGGGCCAGGTCCCGATGTTCGGGGTCTCCCCTACGAAGTCGACCTCTACCGCCCCGCTCTCGTCAGAGGCGAACGTCACCCCCCTCGCGTTGTCGCTGAGGACGCCGCCTCTGAGCACGGCGTGCGAGCCGCGGAACCAGGCGCCGGCGTCCCGGTGCTTGTAGGCCACGAAGTCTTCGAAGTACGCGGTGACGACGGTGTCCTCGTCCTGCGGGTCGAGACGCGGCTCGTACCAGGTGGGTGGGTTGGATGACAGGTCTGCCGTCGGGCCGTTGTCGACGTGCAGGCCCACCTGCCTGTTCGAGTGAGCCACGTTGCCGAGGAAAAGCCCCAGGGGCGTGTGCTGCGGCCACATGCCAGTCTTGTGGCTGGCGAGCCCGGTCGGGTGCTCGGGGAGCGCGTACCAGAATCCGCTGCCCTGCGAGCTCGCAGCGACGTTCCCGACGAGGTCGTTGTCCGGGTTGGTCACCCAGAAGCCGGCCGGTCCGAGGAACGAGACGTCGGAGGCGAGCACGGCGTCGTCCTCTGGCGGCCGCATGACCATGAGTGCAAGGTTCCTGTAGAGCTCGTTGCCCGTCTCGTCCGCGTCCTCGAAGAAGAAGCAGTGCCCGTACGTGCGGTACCCGACGACGTCTTCGACGAGCACGCCGTTGGTGCCGTGGATCGTCACGCAGCGGTGGTAAGCGTGGTGGACGCTCGTGCGGGTGACGAAGCTGACGTCGCCGCCGTCTCCGACCTGGTGGAAGTGGACGGGGTAGCGCGCCAGCCTTCCCCGTTGGCCCATCCGGTAGAGCTCGACGGCGTCGAGCCGCAACCGGCCGCCCGGCATCACCATCACGTGACCGCCGAACTGCCCGTCATCGCTCTGGGCGTCCCCGCGGATCACGACGTTGCGGTTGAGCCGCGCGACCTCTGCCCGTTGGTCTACCCGGATGCCGCCGACGGTCATCAGCGTGCCCTGGTGGAAGTACTCGAGGGGAGCGTCGAGCGACACGACGTTGCCAGAGACCCCCGTTACGGTCCGCTCCTCGATCTGAGGGTCGCCGTCGTCCTCGTAGCCGGAGAAGTCGGTCGAGGCTATGACGATCCTGTCTCCCGCGCGCCAGCCGGCCGCGTCGCTGAGCGTGAGCGTCGACTGCCCGGGCTCACCGTCTTGGACGAGCCGCGTCCAGCTCGTGCCCGTCATGTCTCCGTACAGCTCCACGACGCCACCCATGGCCGCGAGGAACTTGGTCCCCATGTGGCCCATCGACTCTTCGGTCTCCGGGCCGGTGAGGGTGATCACGGCCCTGTGCCTGAAGGGCTCCTGGCTGCTGCCGACGTAGAGCCCGCCGTGTACCGCTATCCAACCCGCCGTGAGCTCTAGATCGCGTTCGTCGAACACCAGGCTCCCGTCTACCGTGAGGCTGGAGAGGGGCGGTGGCGTCGTGTCAAGCAGCATCACCGCGCCCGACGGGACGACGACGTCGTCTCCTGCGCCCGGCACCCGGCCCGCAGGCCACGCTGCCGGGTCGGTCCAGCGGGAGGTAGGGGCTGGCGGGGGTGGGCTCGGGTCCCGCGGGGCCGCCGCCGGGACCCTGGCCGGGTCCTGCTGGGCCGCGCATGCGAGGAGCAGGAACGCGAGCGCCGCGATGGTGACGCCGGTGAAGACGCGTGCGGGCAACATGTCGTGAATCTAGAGCCGCCGCTCGTTAGAAGCGGAGAGAAAACTCATCGCGCACGACGCTGCCGGCTCAGACGATGCCGCGCATCGCTGCGGGGAGTGCGTTCTTCCAGTTGGGCCAGTTGTGGCCGGCGCTGCTCTCCGTGTAGTTGGCTACTACGCCATGCCGTTCGCGGAGCGCGGCGTGTGCATCGCGGTTCACATCGTGAAGCCACTCGAGCGTCCCAACGTGGATGTGCCAGCGCCCCGGCAGAGGCGTGCTGGCGTCCCGCAGGCGCTCGAGCAGCCACGAGCCCGTCGAGCGGTACGCGTCGAAGGACTCCGGGGTGCCAAGGAAGGCCCCGGAGAGTGCGAGCACCGCGTCCTTCATGGCCTCTTCTGGCAGGCGCCGGGCCCTCCTCAGCCCGAGGTTGGCGGAGGCGAGGGCGCCGAGGCTGGCGCCGATCCAGATCCTGCGCTCGGTCAGCGGGTAGCGCTCCGCGAGCTCCGGCTCCAGCTCCTCCTCGACGAACTTCAGGTACGGCTCGTCGAACGCGTACTCTCTCATGCGGTCGACCGGCTCTATGAAGGCGAGACGCACCGGCTGCACCTCTCCCCTCTCCAGCAGCGCCTCGAGCAGGGCGTGGAGCGAGCCGATGCGCATCATCGCCACGCCGTCCTGCACGACGGCCAGTGGCGTCGGGTCGGCGGCGCCGACGGTCGAGGGCGTGTAGACGGTGACGCGCCGAGTCTGGCCACCAAGGGAAGGGCTCTCGATGCGCAACCTGTCGGTCGCTCCGCTCGCGAGCTGGGCCGGAGGGTCCGACAGCTCGTCAGGCCGGTACTCGGGGCCCGTCACGTAGCTGACCTCCCCGTACCACACGCTCTTGGCGCGATTCTCGTTCGCCGGATCGGGCCTCACGTTCCCGTCGGGGTCAACGAACCCGTACTCGAAGTAAGCGTCGTCAGGGATGTCGTACTTCACGACGTCGCCGGGCTCGACGGGCCTCGGGTCGCGGCCCATGTCCGTCAGGTCGCTCACGAGCTTCTCTGACCAGTCAGGCGCTTCGATCTGGACCCGCATGCTGCGAGTGTAACGACCGGGCGCGGCCAGGCCGGCGTTAGACTCCTTGGATGTCCAACCCGTTCAGGCCGCTTGCCCTCACCGAGCTGAGAGCTCGCGAGTGCGCCAAGTGGCGTCACTACCCGGAAGACGTGCTGCCTCTGTGGGTGGCGGAGATGGACTTCGCTCTCGCCGACGCGATCAAGGACGCCATAAAGGCTCACGTCGACACCGATGACCTCGGCTACCCCCAGATGAAGGGCATGCCGGGGCTCAGAGAGGCGGTCTCAGGGCGCCTCGCCACCCGCTACGGCGCCGAGTTCCCTGTCGACGGCATCACGTCGCTCGGCTCCACGGTCGCAGGCATGGTCTACGGCTGCCGGGCGTTCTCCCAGCCGGGGGACGAGGTGCTGCTCCTCACGCCCCTCTACCCGCCCTTCAAGCGGTCGGTGACCGAGACGGGCAGGGTGCCCGTCGAAGTAGAGCTCGTCCGCGGCGACGAGCGCTACGAGATCGACATGGAGGCCGTGCGCTCGGCGATAACGCCCAGGACGCGCATGCTCATGCTCTGCAACCCGCACAACCCGCTCGGCCTCATGTACACGGAGCAGGAGCTGAGGGCCCTGGCAGAGCTGGTGCTAGAGCACGACCTCTGGGTCGTCTCTGACGAGCTGCATGCCGACATCAACTACGGCGGTAGGCACGTGCCGTTCGCGTCGCTCGGCGCGGAAGTGGCGGCGCGGACGGTGACGCTGTACGGGCCAACGAAGGCCTTCAACTTCCCCGGCCTCGGCATCAGCTTCATGGCGACGAGCGGCTCCGACGTCCTCGAGCGCCTGGCCGGCGCGACGGGCGGCCTGCACTCTTGGCCCAGCCGCCTCGCGGAGGTCGCCGCGCTGGCCGCATACCGGCACTGCGACGACTGGCTGGCTGCTGCGCTCGGGCAGCTGGAGCGCAACCGCGACCGTGTCGTCGACTTCGTGCGGTCCGCCCTCCCGGAGGGCGCTGTCCACATCCCGGAGGCCACGTACCTGGCGTGGATCGACCTCCGCGGGGCGGGACTCGGCGACAAGCCAGCGCAGCGCCTGGCGGAGACCGCCAAGGTCGGGCTGAGCGAGGGCTCGGACTTCGGGCTCGGCGGCGACGGCTTCGTGCGCCTCAACTTCGCGACCTGCGACGACGTGCTGGACGAGGCGCTGCAGAGGTTGGACTCTGCGCTGGCTCAGCCTGCCTAGGCCGCGGGCGCTCCACCGGCCGGACGGCCATCGTCGTCGCCTGAGAGGAAGCCGAGGACCTCGGACGTGAAGCGTTGGGGAACGCCGGTCTCGTCGGGCTCGTTGTGCATCTCGTGGTATGCGCCAGGCAGTGTCACGAGCCGCGCCACGGGCCCGGCGGCCTCGGCAAGCATGCGGCTTCCCTCCGGCGAAGCCACGCGGTCGTCCTCCCCGTGGATCACGAGGGTGGGCACGTCCAGGCGGTCGGCGGAAGAGATCAGCCGACCGCCCATGCTGACCAGCGTGTGACCGGTCGCGGCCGGAACCGGGCCGCTGTGGACGAGGGGATCGGCGACGTAGGCAGCGCCGACGGCAGGGTCGCGGGCCAAAGCGTCTTCGTCTAGCTTGGCCACAGGCAGGCGTGGCGCAAGGGCCGCGACCGGTCCCGCCAGCGCGGTGACCCAAGCAGGTCGCGGCTGCCCGTCGATCAGGTAGGGGGCAGACAGCACCAGCTTGCCGATCTTCGAAGGGTGCTCGAGCGCGTACGCCAGGGCCACCGCCCCGCCCATCGAGTGCCCGAACAGGAGCGGCCTCGTACCGGACTCGGCCGCCGCCTTGTCGACGAGCGCGGAGACAGCGTCGACGAGCGGCGCGTAGGACCTGACGAGAGCCCTCTCCCCCGCGCACCGCCCGTGGCCTGGCAGGTCGAGGGCGTAGACCTGGTGACCCTGGGCGGCCGCCGCCTCCGCCAACGCGGCGTGACGCTCGGCGTGCTCCGCGTACCCGTGAACGATCACGAGGGGCGCCCTGGCCGTGCCCGGCCGCGCGGCCCACGTGTACACGACCACCTCGTCACCGCCGCCGACCGGCAACACAGAGCGGCTGGGCTCAGTCGTCATCCTCGATGCCCACCTCGAACGTCTCCATCACCGGGTTCGACAGCACCTTCTCAGACATGTCGGCTAGCTGCCTCTCGACCTCGCGCCTCTCGCCTTCGACCGCGAGCTCGACCCTCTTGCCGACGCGCACGTCCTTGACGGTGTCGTACCCCAGCCGCTGGAGCGTCTGCAGGACCGCACGCCCCTGAGGGTCGAGGATCGACTGCTTGAGCATCACGTCGACCACGGCCCGGAAGGCGCCGCCCGCACCGCCGGCAGCCGCAGCATGGCCGTCGTGATCGTGGTCGTGTCCGTCATGCCCGTGCTCCTCGTCGAACTGCTCGTACGGGCTGTCCTCCGGCGGCTCGAACGTGTCGGCGAAGACCTGCGGGTCTCCCGCGTCGCTCATGACCCGTGCCAGCACGTCGCCGTACGCGTCCTCGACGCCGCCAAGGTCTCGGCGGAAGCGGTCCTTGTCGAGGCGCTCGCCGGAGACGACGTCCCATAGACGGCAGGTGTCAGGGCTCACCTCGTCGGCGAGCACGAGCTCGCCGCTCGGGTCGCGCCCGAACTCGAGCTTCATGTCGACGAGCTCGAGACCCAGACCGCCGAAGTAGACCCTCAGCGCGTCGTTGACGGCCGTGGCGAGGTCGAACATCGCCGCGAGGTCGTCCTCCGTGGCGAGCCCGAGAGCCACGGCCGCGGCGTCGTTTATCTGCGGGTCACCGAGGTCGTCAGACTTCACGCACCACTCGAGGACGATCGGCGACAGCTCGCCGCCCTCCTCTACCCCGTAGCGCTGGGCGAAGCTGCCGGCCGCCCTGTTCCTTATCACGACCTCGAGCGGGACTATCTCCACCTGACGTACGAGCTGGACCGTGTCCGACACGGAGCCGACGAAGTGCGTCGGCACCCCGACGGCCTCCAGCGCCTCGAACACCCGAGAGCTTATGGCGTTGTTCGCCGCCCCCTTGCCCTCTATCGTCCCGCGCTTCTTGGCGTTGAAGGCAGTGGCGTCGTCCTTGAACTCGACGAGCAGGAGGCCCGGCTCATCCGTGGCGTAGAGCCGTTTAGCCTTGCCCTCGTAGAGGAGTTGCCTGCGCTCTGGGGCCGTCATCCTTCGATGATAGCGCCGGTCACGCAGCTCGGGCCCTCTCGGCGGCCCTCACAGCCCGAAGCGCTCGAACACTTCGTCGACGTGCCTGAGGTACCAGGCGGGATCGAACGCGGCGCTCAGGTCCGCGCCACTCAGGCGGCACCGCGGGTCGGTCGCCACGAGCTCGCGCATGTGCTCGCCGGTCTCCAGGCTCCTCAGCGATGCGGACTGCACGACGTCGTACGCCTCCTCGCGGGGTAGCCCGGAATCTATCAGCGCGTGCATGACGCGCTGCGAGAAGACGAGGCCCCGCAGTATGTCGACGTTCTCCGCCATGCGTTCCCGGTACACGACCAGGTCGTCCAGCACGCGCTTGAGGCGCCTGAGCGCGTAGCTCGCGATGGTCGTCGCGTCTGGCAGCACGATCCTCTCGACAGAGGAGTGGCTGATGTCCCTCTCGTGCCACAGCGCGACGTCCTCCATGGCGGCGTGTAGGTAGGAGCGCAGGAGTCGAGCCGCCCCCGTCAGGTTCTCGCTGGCTATCGGGTTCTTCTTGTGCGGCATGGAAGACGAACCGGTCTGTCCGCGGGCGAAGCCCTCCTGGGCCTCGCGCACCTCTGTGCGTTGGAGGTGCCTGATTTCGAGCGCGACCCTCTCGATGCTCGTGCCGATGATGGCAAGCGCGCCCAGCAGCTGGGCGTGGCGGTCCCGCGCGACTGTCTGGTTCGTCACCGGGTCTGGCCGCAGGCCGAGCGACCTGGCGACCGCGGCCTCCACCTCGGGCGGCACGTGCGCGTACGTACCAACGGAGCCGCTGATCATCGCCACGCCGACGGCATCTCGCGCGGCCGTCAGACGCGTGGCGTCGCGCTCGAAGGCTGCGTGCAGGTTGAGGAGCTTGAGCCCGAAGGTGGTGGGCTCGGCATGGATCCCGTGCGTACGGCCGATCGTTACGGTGTGCTTGTGCTCGGCCGCGAGCTCGCGCAGGCGGCCGCTCACCGCCGCGAGGTCGGCGGCGATAAGGTCGACGGCCCTGACCAACAGGTAGTTCTGGGCGGTGTCCACGACGTCTGTCGAGGTCAGGCCGTAGTGGACGAACCGCGCGCTGTCGCCGACGCGCTCGGTCAGCGCTCTAGTGAAGGCGACGATGTCGTGCCTCGTCTGCTCCTCGATCGCGGCGACGCGGTCGGCGAAGACCTCGTCGAGCGGCGAGCCGCGCAGCGCGTCCCTTATCGACGCCGCGGCACCATGCGGCACGTCGCCAAGGTCCTCGAACGCCTCCAGCGCAGCGAGCTCGACCTTCAACCATGTCCGGTAGCGCTCGGCCTCCGACCAGAGCTCTCTCATCTCGGGCGTCGAGTAGCGGTCGATCATCGCCGGAAGCTACCACCGCGGCCTACGCGGGAGGGGATACCTGGGGTTCGTGCCGCTGTGGACGCGGATGTTACACTTCCCTGTCAGGCCGAGCGCGGCCTGTTGTCGTGCCGGGCCCCGCCCCGGGCGTGGCGCGCTCAGGCCAGGAGGCCGATAAGTGAACGAAGGCGAAGTCGTCCCTGTTCAGATCACGGACGAGATCAAGTCGAGCTTCATCAACTACGCGATGTCCGTCATCGTCGACAGGGCGCTGCCCGACGTCCGTGACGGCCTGAAGCCGGTTCAGCGCCGCATCCTGCACGCGATGAACCAGATGGGGCTCGCCTCGAACCGGAAGCACTCGAAGAGCGCCGGGGTCGTCGGCGAGGTGATAGGCAAGTACCACCCGCACGGCGATCAGGCCATCTACGACGCGATGGTTCGCCTGGCGCAGCCGTGGAACCTGCGCTACCCGCTGGTCGACGGACAGGGCAACTTCGGGTCTATTGACGGCGATCCGGCGGCCGCGTACCGGTACACGGAGGCAAGGCTGACGGCCGTCGCCGAGACCCTCCTGTCCGACATAGACAAGGAGACCGTCGACTTCCTCGAGAACTTCGACGGCACGCAGTCCGAGCCCACCGTCCTGCCCGCGGCCATACCCAACCTGATCGTCAACGGCGCGGCCGGCATTGCCGTCGGCATGGCGACGAACCTCGCCCCCCACAACCTGGGCGAGGTGGTCGACGCCCTTGTCGCGCTCATAGAAGACCCAGAGGCCGACGACGCGACGATCATGCAGCACATCAAGGGCCCCGACTTCCCGACCGGCGGCCTCATCGGCCGCGACGGCATCCAGCAGGCGCTGGAGACGGGGCGCGGGTCCATAAGGGTGCGCGGCAGGGCCCACTTCGACGAGCGCAACGGTCGCCAGCAGATCGTCGTCACCGAGATCCCGTACCAGGTCAACAAGACGTCGCTCATCCAGACGGTCGCGCAGCTCGTGCGGGCCAAGAAGATCGAGGAGATCTCGACGCTGCGGGACGAGTCGGACAGGCAGGGCATGCGCATCGTCTTCGAGCTGAAGCGCGGCTCCCGCCCGCAGTCCGTGCTCAACAGGCTTTACAAGTTCACGCAGCTCCAGACGACCTTCGCCGTGAACAACGTCGTGATCGTCGACAGGGCGCCGCGCCTGCTGCCGATGCGCAAGATGCTCTCCCACTACCTGGACCACAGGGCGAACGTCGTGCGGCGCCGGACCGAGTACGAGCTCCGCAAGGCGCGCGAGCGCGCTCACGTTCTCGAGGGCTACCTCATCGCGCTTGACAACCTCGACGCCGTCATAGCGCTCATACGGTCCTCGAAGGACGGGCCGGACGCCCGCGACGGGCTCATGCGCGAGTTCGGCATGTCGGAGGTGCAGGCACAGGCCGTCCTCGACATGCGCCTGCAGCGCCTCACGGGCCTAGAGCGCGAGAAGATCAACGACGAGTACCGCGAGCTGCAGGAGCAGATCGCCCGTCTGGAGCTGATCCTCGCGGACGAGGTCGAGCTGTGGCAGGTGATAAAGGGCGAGCTGCTAGACGTCAAGAAGCGCTTCGGCGACCCCAGGCGCACGCAGGTCGTCGACCTGACGGACGGCTTCGACGAGGACGACCTCGTGCCTGAGGAGAAGATGGTCGTCACCCTCACGCGCGAGGGCTACATCAAGCGCACGCCGATGACCTCGTACCGCAGCCAGGGTCGCGGGGGCCGCGGCGTCGCCAGCCAGCGCACCAAGGACGACGATGTCAACACGATGCTGCTCGTTGGCAGCTCGCACGACTTCCTGCTGTTCTTCACCAACCGCGGGCGCGTCTACCGCGAGAAGATCTACGAGCTCCCGGAGTTCGACCGCAACGCGCGCGGCGGGCACATAAACAACGTGCTCCCGCAGCTCGTGGAGAACGAGACGGTACAGACCATCCTGGCCGTCAAGGGCTTCGACACAGAGGGCTACTTCGTCTTCGCGACACGCGAGGGGCTCATCAAGCGCACCGCCAGCCGCGAGTACGGCCACCTCAACACCGCTGGGCTGGTGGCGGTCAACCTGGTTGACGGCGCCGCGCTCGTCGCCGTGCGCGTGACCGACGGCACCGCGGACATCATCCTTGGTACCAGGCACGGCCAGGCGATCCGCTTCGACGAGCAGGGCGCCCGCGAGATGGGCAGGGCGACGCAGGGCGTGATCGGCATAAGGCTGCGCAAGGGCGACGAGGTCGTGTCGCTCGCCGTCGTACCCGAATCGGAGAAGGAAACGGCGGAGCTCCTGTCCGTGACGGAGACGGGCCTCGGGAAGCGCACGCCCCTCTCCGAGTACCCGCGTCAGGGCCGCGGCGGCCAGGGAGTCATCGGTCACAAGCTGACGGACCGCACCGGCATGATGGTCAGCATGAGCAAGGTGCTCGGCCGCGAGGAGCTGTTCGTGCTCGCCGAGGGCGGCCAGCTGATCCGCACCGGCGTCGACGGAGTGAGCACGTACGGACGCGCGTCGCAGGGTGTGACGATCAAGCGCATGGACGACGGCGACCGGGTGGTCGCCGCGATGGTGCTGCCGAGCGACGCCGACCTGGCAGAGGAGGAGTGATGGCGGGGGCCGACAGGCAGCCAGTGTGGCTGGACTGCGACCCCGGCCACGACGACGCCTTCGCGATCCTCACAGCGCTCCACAGGGCCGACCTCATCGGCGTGTCTGTCGTGAGCGGGAACGCGCCCGTGCATCTCTGCGAGCGCAACGCGCTCGTCACGCTCCAGCTGGCAGGAGCGCGCGACGTGAACGTTCACCGCGGCGCGGATCGCCCGCTGGCGCGCGAGCCCCGCTACGCACCGCACATCCACGGCGAGTCGGGCCTGGACGGGCCGACGCTGCCGGAGCTCGAGCTGTCGCCGAGCCCCACGGGCGCCGTCGACGCGATCCTGGAAGCGGCGCGAACTGTTGGCGACCTGTGGCTCGTCGCAGTAGGGCCGCTCACCAACGTCGCGCTGGCGCTGAGGCGGGATCCGGGCCTTGCAGGCAGACTCGCGGGGATAAGCATCATGGGAGGCAACTGGGGGCCTGGCAACGTGACGCCCGTCGCAGAGTTCAACATCTGGGCGGACCCGGACGCGGCCGCAGAAGTGTTCGCGTCGGGCGCCAACCTCATCATGGCGGGGCTCGACCTCACGCACCAGCTGATGATCGACGAACGGCGGCGCGACGCCGTGAGGAGCCTCGGCACCCCGCTCTCGACGTTCGGGGCGGACCTGCTCGACTTCTTCTCGCACGCTTACGCCCGCACGTTCGGCGTGCCGGCGGAGGGACCGCTTCACGACCCGTGCGCCGTGCTTGCCGTCACCGACCCTGGCCTCTTCACGACGTCGCGCAGGCACGTCGAGGTGGAGACCGTGTCCGACATCACTCGCGGGATGACGGTGGTGGACAGGCGGGCGGGGCGCGGTCGGGCCGAGGCGAACGTCACCGTCCTGGAGACCATCGATGACGCCGCGGCCTTCGAGCTGCTGCTTGGTGCCATGAAGGCCGAGCCCAGCGCGGTGGAGGCGACGGCGTGATCGAGTTCAGCCACGTCACCAAGACCTACCCACGCACCCACACGCATGCGCTGAAGGACGTCCACTTCCACATAAAGCGCGGGGAGTTCGTGTACGTCACCGGCCACTCCGGTGCGGGCAAGTCGACGCTCCTGTCGCTGATGCTGAGGCGCATCCTGCCGACCGAGGGCACGGTCCTCATCGGCGGCAACGACGTGACTCGCATGCGCGAAGGCAAGCTGCCCCTCATGCGAAGGCAGATCGGGATGGTCTTCCAGGACCACCGCCTGCTGCAGCACCTGACGGCTTTCGAGAACCTGACGTTCGTGCTGAGGGCAACGGCGACGCGCGGCAACCACGAGCAGAAGGCCCTGCAGGCGCTCAGGAACGTCGGCCTGGCGCACAAGCGCAAGGCGTACCCCATCGAGCTAAGCCTCGGCGAGCAGCAGCGCGTTGCGATAGCGAGGCCCACCGGCAACCTTGACCCGGACACGGCCATGGAGATCCTTGAGCTGCTCAACGACATAAACCTGCGCGGCACGACGGTGCTGGTGGCCACCCACGCCCGCGACCTCGTCGACCGCTTCAAGAGGCGCACCCTGGTTCTGCGCAACGGCGAGCTCGTTCGCGACGACCTCGGCGGGGGCTACTCGCTGTAGCCGCCCGGCATCCGCGGTGCACAGCGCTGCGCCCTCAGGGCGACAGCCGCCGCGCCAGGTCGTTGGCGCGTCTCCACTCCGCGTCGTCGTCGCGGCGCTCGGCCGCGTAGCGCGCGAACGTCCACGCCCTGACCCTGCCCTCCTCGAGGCCGAGGAGCCCAGCCCAACGTTCGAGGAAGCCGCTCGGATCCTCCGACAGGCGGTCCTGGGCGTCGAACAGGTGCTGGGTGGCGTCGTACGCCGGGTCACCTACGAACGGCTTCGGGTCGATGAGCAGCCAGGGCTCGCGTTGCGCTGCGAGCACGTTGCCTGCGTGCGCGTCCGTCGCGAGCAGCACGTCGTCGGGCGCCGGCCGGGACAGCTCACGCCATACATCCAGTCCCTCCCTCACCAGGCCGGGGTCCGGCCACCTTGCCGCGTCGGCTTCGGACTCACGTGCCCAGTAAGAGATCATCTCCTGCAGGTGCCTGAA
>CAZMFX010000075.1:0-12441 GCA_964565625.1 uncultured bacterium | reverse complement strand
GCAGCTTGAACGGGTCGTTCGTGAACCAGGCGTTGTGCAGGTCGCGCAGGGTGCTGGCGCCGTCCACGCTCGGGTAGTCGCCGTTGCCGGCCACAGGAGCGTCGAAGAAGCTGGCCGAGTTGTAGAGCTTCGAGTTGTACATCGCCTGGTCGTAGTTCTCGGCGAGGTCGAGGATGAACTGCTGCGCCGCATCCGGGTTCTGAGCGTGCTGCGGGACGATGTAGTTGTAGATGACGTGCGCGTTGGCCCATGCGGTGCCGCGCGGGCCTTCCAGCGCCGGGCCGAAGAAGACGTCCTCTGCGATGTCCGGAACGTCCTCCTGCGAGGAGCGGTACGCCGAGATCGAGTTCATGATGTACGACGCGCGGCCGGCGATGAGCGCCTGGTTGTTCGACGCGGCGTTCCAGGCGAACACCTCGGGCGTCATGGCGGCCTCGTAGAGGCGCTGCATGAACTGCACCGACTCGAGCACCCGCTCGAAGTTGTCGCCCTCGGTGAGCACGACCTCGCCGTTCTCGTTCTGCACCATCGCGTCGAACGAGGACATGATCGCGCGGTGCGCCATGTTCGAGTCGATCTCCTGCGCCAGGCCGATGCCGAGCTGCACGCCCTGCTCGTCCCTGATCTGCCCGCCGTAGGTGACGAGGTCCTCCCAGGTCGTGGGGCCCTCAGGCAGGCCGGCCGCCTCCCACAGGCTGCGGCGGTAGTTGGCCGGGTCGATGGTCCAGCCGATGCAGAAGCCGTAGTAGTTCTCGGTAGCCGGGTTGTACGAGTAGCGCTGGGCCACGCCGAGCTGCTCACCGAAGCGGCTCTGCGCCTCCTGGTTCAGGTCGTTCATGGAGATGAGGCTTGGCTCGAACTGGCCCGCCTCCGCACCTACGATCTCGATGAGGTCGTGCCCCGCGCCAGCGGAGATCTCGGCTGCGACCGCCGTCGTCAGGTCGGCCAGGTTGATGTGGTCGACGACGACGTCGATGCCGTTGGCCGCGCCCCACTCGCGGGCGTACTGGTCGAACCATGTGTCGTAAGCCGGGACGAAGTGGCTCCACTGCAGGATGCGCAAGGTGCCACCCTGCGCTCTCACCAGCTGCGGGCCCAGGGCTGCCGCCGCGGCCGTTGCGCTGGCGTACTTGAGGAAGCTCCTGCGGGTGATGTTGCGCCCGAACGGATCGAACTTGCGAACTGGGCTCATCTGCTCTTCCCATCCCTTCCGATCTGACTGCTGCGAAAGCGCGCGTGGACCTCACATCGGCAAGTTGCGACGACCTCCTCGCGGCGAGCCGGTAGCGGCCAAGGTTCGCGAAAATTCACGTGACCGGTGCGACCCGCCAGGGCCCGGACGGCTCGACCATAAGTAGCCTGACTGGGCCCCTCAATAGTTCGTTAGGGTCACGGTATTCCGAGCCGAACCGGAAGGCAAGTCTGTCTGGACGGAGACCGTATCCATGCAGCAGGTCCTGTTCAGGTGTGGTGGACCCTTAGCCGCCGCCAGACACCCAGCGTCCGTACCACTCGCGCCGGGCATTGGTGACCTCCGGGTCTGGGGTCTCTCCGGCGCCGAGCGCGGCGCTCAGGTAGTCCAGGCAGGTGTGCCAACCCGGCATGACGCGTGCGACCGTGTCGTCTCCATGGAACTCGTGCGTGAAGGTCAGTCGCGTTGGCCCCCTAGCTTCGTCACCCTGGTCTACGGGGGAGAGCTCGATACGCAGCGTCTGGTGGTACAGCATGTCGGTCCACTTTGCCCCCGGGATAGGCGCTTGTTCGAACTCCAGGACCCGCGGTGGCTCGTGCGCGGTGAGCGTGCCGCCTTCCAGCGTCTCTTCGGGTGCGCCGTCCTGACCCTCGAACGTCTGGGTCACCCAGCCACCCACCTCGCCTGAGTGCCGGAGCATGGCCGGGTACCAGGCATCCATGCCGGGCGGCTGGCAGGCGGCCTGCCATAGCTCGACGAGGGGAACGTCGTACACCCTCTCGAACACGACGCGCCAGCGGCTGCCCTGTAAGGCGAAGAGCTTGCCGGCGCCGGGCTGGCCGAACCCCTCTGGTGCTTCGGGCAGCTTTCGCTCGTAGTCTCTCTCCAGCGAGCCGTGCACCGTCCAGAACATCGGCGCCGGCGTTCCCGTCAGCCTGGCCGTCAGGAAGTCGAGGTGCGTGTGCCAGCCGCTGGCCACCGACACGGCCGCATCCAGGTTGTCCAGCCGTGCGTGCGTGAGCCGGAGAAGGACCTTGTCGCCACGAGGCTCGAGCTCGAAGCGCACCTCCGTGCTCCCGCCAGGGTCGTCCCACGTGAACGCGAGTAGTCGTGGAGGGTCGCAGGCCGTGACGATCCCGATGTCACGAGCGTGGGCGGCGTGAGGCAGATGCTTCGCAGGGACGGGCTCGGCGTGCTCGTTGAGAGCCTGGTTGTCGAACCAGAGCTCGGCTTGCCCGCCCTTCACGAGCGCTACCGGCCCGTCCGCCAGCCAGGTGCGCCTGAGCTCCGGCACGGTCAGGTAGTCCCAGACGCGCTCGATGGGGCCCGGCAGCAGACGTTCGAACGCGAGAGCGCCGGGTCCGACCACGGTGCCGGGAGCGGCGGTGCTGACGGTGGGGCGGTCCGTGCTCATCGGTCGGGTCCCACCTGTTTTATATGTACGTTGATCATCGGTCGGTCCCTTCGTCTGCCTCCAAGGCAGCCTGCAAGGCGTCGAGCCGCTCGGGCCAGTAGGCCCTGTAGTGGTCCAGCCAGGCGTCCACGTGCGTGAGGGGCTGGGGGTTGAGCGAGCAGACGTGACGTCTACCTTCGACCCGCCGGACTAGGAGCCCGGCGTCCTCGAGCACACGAACATGCTTCGAGACGGCGGCCAGCGACATAGGGAGCGGTTCGGCCAGCTCGCCGACCGTTCTGTCGGACCCGCGAAGCGTCGCAAGAAGCCCGCGGCGCGTGGGGTCTGACAGGGCCTTGAAGAGGCTGTCCAGCCGCGAGTCGCGGGCCGGCAAACGTTCAACCATGTGGTTGAGGATACGCGCGGCTGGACGGACTGTCAACCATGTAGTTGAAGGTCAAGAACAGGCCCGCCCCACATGGTGGCTACGCGGGGCTCTCGGTCGCTGTGTGCCGTAAAGTCGTTCCGCTCGCCTGCGGCAATCCAAGCGAGCCGTGTTGGAGGCTTCGCATGGCGTCTACTAACGGTGCCCACCGCCTGGTGCGCGTCAACGCTGACCGTCTGGGACGTGAGCGCAGGGTGTTCGGAGTCATGCCTTTCTCCGTCAAGGTGACATCCACAGACACCGGAGGCAACCTGCTGGTCATCGAGCAACACAACGCGTTCGCGGGCGGGCCTCCACGACACGTCCACAGTGATCAGGACGAGTGGTTCTACGTGGTCGAGGGCCGTTACATGCTCGAGGTGGACGGGCAGCCGTATGAACTCGGGCCGGGAGACTCCATCATGGCGCCTCGCGGGCTGCCGCACACTTGGGCGCTGAGCGGCACCGAGCCCGGCCGCATGATCATCGCCTTCCAACCCGCCGGGCTCATGGAGAAGTTCTTCGATGCCGCATGTCTGCTTCCGTCTATGGCGACGCCAGAGGAGCTTCGGCCGTTGTTCGAAGCCCATGGAATGAAAGTGGTGGGACCGCCCCTGCGTTGAGGCTGTCGGAGGCTTGGGTGACTACGAGCCGAGGAACTCCCTGACGAGCGCCACGAACTTGTCGTTCTCCTCGAGCTGAGGCGAGTGACCCGAGTTCTCGAAGATCTCGAGCCGAGCGTTGGGTATGCCCTCGGCTATCTCCTCGGAGGCCGCGACCGGCGTGATCCAGTCGTGGCGGCCGACGACGATGAGCGTTGGGCACTTGATCTCGTGCAGACGCCCGGACACGTCGAAGTTGGGGATGTTGCGCGAGAACGCCCAGTTGTGCGTCTCGTACCGGAAGGTGGCGCCAGCCACGCGGGCGGCGGCCTTCTCCGGCGTCGTGTTGGCGTCGTACAGCGGGGAGATCGCGGCGAAGTAGCGACGGAACTCGTCGTCGCTCTCGATGCGTCCCTGGAAGAGCTTGTCCAGCATCTCGGGCGTGATGTCCGGGTACTGGGCAGCACGCGCCAGGGCGTTCTCTCGAGCCATGCCCTCGAACCGCCGTGAGGCTGATGTGTCCCTGAGGATCAGGTGCGTGACCCGGTCCGGGTGAGCCAGCGTGTACTCCAGGGCGATGTACCCGCCGTACGAGCCGCCCGCCATGACGATGCGCTCGTCGCCGAAGTGCTCGCGCATGGCGTCCAAGTCCGCCACCCATTGCTCGTGGCTGTAAGGAGGGATGGCGTCCGACTCGCCGGACCCGCGGGCGTCGAACGCCACGATCCGGTACTGGTCAGCCAGCGGCCCGAACGACTTGTTGGGCTCGTTGCGGTTCCCTAGCCCCGGCGCTCCGTGGTGGGTGTAAATGGGCACGGAGTTGCCTTCGCCCTGGACGTCGACGCGCAGCTTCGCGCCGTTCACTTCGACGATCATCTGTCCTCCGGATCTGGGGCGCTCAAGCCCACAGCAAGCGCCTCGCGTTGGCTTGAACGTCGCCCTTACCTGCCGCGAGCGCAGTGACGGTGAGCAGCGCCGCGGCGGCCAGGCCTGCCGCGCTCAGGTAGCTGCCCATGGCGAGGTGGAACGGGTGGCTGTCGAACAGGTCGTAAGCGTGCGCAGGGCGTTGGGCCGGCCGTGGCAAGGCGCCCTCGGCCCGGTCGAGCATGTTGTGGATCCGGTCCACGAGCTGCAGAAGGCCCATCGCGCCGAAGTCTTGAGCGACCCGCGGCACGTCGTCCAGCCAGATCGAGTCTGGTTCGGCCAGCTCCTGCGTGAGGTTCTCCAGGTCCTCCGCGGCCGCTGCGGTAGCTGCTGCGGCGGCTCGTAGATCGGTGGTCCAAGCCTTCCTGGCGGCCACGCCATGGAACGCGGCCGCGTAGCCTGGGGCAAGCCAGTCATGTACGTCCCGAGCAGAAAGCGCCGCGAACCGCTCCGCTGCCCGCCACAGCTTGTGCGACACCTCCGTGGCGAGCTCGTCCGCGGCCGAGCCGGGTTTCTCGCGCTGGACGGCCCATGGTTGTCGGCGATCGGCACTTGGAGACACGTCGCCATGCCTCACCGGTCGGGACTTCGTCGCTTGACCGTGGGAGGCGGCGCCGGCTAGGGCGGCGACGAGGAGCTGAGCCCCGTGCGACCAGCCCAGGCCCAGCGGGCCCAGGCCGAACTCGGGATGTGAGCCGAACAGCACCACGCGTCCGGAGCCGAACGGCGACTCCAGCGCTGTAGCGGCACCAAGCCGGATGCAGCGCTCCAGCGTGGTCTCGCCTTGGAACGGCTCGTCGGGCGTCTCGAGGAACCGCTCTGCGGGAGTGAAGCGCGAGGTGGCGGTCACCGGCCAGCCGAACGCGGTGACCTCTGGCCCCGCGCGAGAGACGTCGAACAGCGGCCCGTTGTAGTGGACAAGCTCGACCTGCTCGGGAAGACCCTCGGCGTATGGATGTGTGGTGTCCAGGCGGACGACGATGCGTCCCACGCCGGGTGAGGCCAGGCCACCAAGGGTCTCGTCGCCGGTGTTCGCCATGGGCACGTTCACTAAGCGCAGACACCTGGCCGCCGGTACGGCTGCGTCGGCTGCTCCGGTGAGCGCGATGGGCAGTACCGAGCCAGCGCACGAGCCCACGTAGGTCCCGCCGCTCTCCACCCAATCGTGCACGGCCCTTGCGCCTGCCTCGCCCAGCGGGGCGATGAGCCCGGCCATGGCGAGCGCGCCGCCACCAGGGAAGACGAGGACATCAAGCTGGTCCAGGCGGCCGGCGCTTATGTCTTCTGCCCTGACGACCCTGGCATCAGCGCCGTGAACCGCCGCCAGCGCCAGGTGATGCCACGGCGCGCCGCCGCTGCCGTAGACGCCGACCCGCAGGCCCGCAAGGCGCCCATCGGCCACGGGTGCGTCGCCGATCAGCGCGCCCACACCTCGTCCAGCACGCGCATGATGTTCCCGCCTATAACCTTCGCGATCTCGTCATCCGAGTAGTCGTGCTTCACCAGCCAGCGCACGATGTTGGGGAAGGCCTCCGCCGGGTTCTCGATGCCGTCGACGTACTCGACGGTCGGGTAAGGGGCCTTGCCCTTCGAAGCCCCGAGCGACAGCGCTTCGCGCAGTGCCTGGTGCAAGCCCACGTGGTCGCCGAAGAGCGTGTCGGGGCCGAACGCGACATGGTCGATGCCCACCAGGTCGACGCAGTACTCGAAGTGCTGCATGAACGACTCGAGCGAGTGCGTCAGGTTGTCCTGCGTGATCGTGGTGTGGGGAGCGGCCTCTATGCCTATGACCCCGCCCTTCTCGGCGCACTTCCTTATGACCTCGTCGGGCTTCAACCGGGGAGTGTTCCAGAGCGCGCGGGCCCCGGCGTGCGTGATGAAAACGGGGTGCGTCGACTGCTCGATCGTGTCGAGCGACGTCTGGTCGTTGGCGTGCGAGATGTCTATGGCGATGCCCAGCTTGTTCATGCGCGTCACGGCCCGGCGGCCGAAGTCTGTCAGACCGTACTGGGGCGGCTCCTTGAGGCCCCCGCCCAGCGCGTTGCCCTCGCTGTAGCAGACGCCAAGGCTGCGCATGCCGAAGCCATATAAGACGTCTATGCGATCGAGCTCGTTCTCGATCATCGCCGCGCCCTCTATGGAGACGACGAACGCGATCTTGCCATCGCGCTTGCAGCGCCTTATGTCATCGGTGGTGAGCGCCAACTGGACCATGTCCTGGTGGGCGATGTCGGAAAGCCGCATGCCGATGTCGAAGACGACGTCCTCCCACTTCCAGCCGGCCCGGGAGGTGATCATCGCTGTGCCGTCCATCATCGCGTCGAAGACGCAGTCGAGTCCGCTGACGGCCAGGCCTTCGTACGCGGTGTACTCGCGGCCGTAGCGCCGGAACTCGAGGAAGTTCTTCAGGTCCTTTGGCGACACGAAGCAGTGGTCGTGCAGTGAGACGACGAGGTTCTCCTCGAAGAGGCGCTTGACCCTCGCCTCCTGCTCCGACGTGGTCTCTGGCGCCTTGCTCGGCACGCGGCCTATCTGCTTCACGAGCTCGATATTCGGTAGATCCTCGGCGTCCAGGTACTGGTAGGCGCGGTAGCCGTCGTACTTCTTGGCTTGCATCTTTCTCCGATCTGCGGCTGCGTGTTGGCCGCTCAGGCGCGTGAAGGGGTTGGCCTACCCGCGCGGGTCGAGGATGTCGCGCAGGGCGTTGCCGAGCACGTTGAACGCTAAGACGGTAAGGGCGATGAACAGACCCGGCCAGACGGCCAGGATGGGAGCTCTGAACAGGTAAGCCTGGGCGTTCTGGAGCATGTTGCCCCACGAGGCGAGAGGCGGCTGGATGCCCAAGCCCAGATAGCTGAGGCCTGCCTCGGTGAGAATCGCCCAACCAACGCCCAGGGTCGCCAGCACGGTCGCTTGCGGTAGGACCTGCGGGAGTATGTGCCTGATCATTAGGCGCAAGTGCTTGCTGCCCAGCGCCCTCGATGCCTCGACGAAGTCGGCCAGTCTGAAGCGCTTGAACTCGGCATGCACGCTGCGTGCCATCTGGGCCCAGAAGCCGATGCCTACGGTGACGACGATCATCACAGGGTGATTGCCGAAGCTGGTGACTATCACCAGGATCAGGAAGAACGCCGGGATGGCCATGAACGTGTCGACGATCCGCATGAGCACGGTCTCTGTGCGGCCACCGAAGTAGCCGGCGGTGCCGCCTATCGCGATGCCGAGGAACAGGCCGACGAGCATGGAGAAGAGGCCGACGGATAGCGACACGCGGCCGCCGTGAACTATGCGGGCGAGGACGTCGCGACCCAGCTCGTCGGTACCGAGCCAGTGCTCGGCGGACGGCAGCCGCAATGTCTCCAGCGGGCTGGTGCGCGTGGGCGAATGAGGAAGCAGCGCCGGGCCGAAGACCACCATCAGCACCATGAGCACGAGCACGGTGAACGCGATGAGCCCGAGCGGCTGTCTTAGTGCCCGCGAGAAGAAGCGGCTGCGGCGCCGGGCTGGCGCCGTGACAGGCTGGGTTATCAACACCTCAGACATGGCGGATCCTCGGGTCTATGACCACGTACAGCAGGTCCACGACGAGGTTCACGACCACGACCACGGTGCCGGCCAGCATCGTCACGCCAAGGATCACGGGGTAATCACGGCCGTTGGCGGCCTCGATGGCGAGGCGACCGATGCCGGCGTACCCGAAGACGCTCTCGATGACCACCGAGCCGGAGAAGAGGACGGTGGTTATAAGGCCAAGCATCGCCGTAACGGGGACGAAGGCGTTCCTCAGCATGTGCTTGCGAAGGACCTTGGAATCGCGCAGGCCCTTGGACCGGGCCGTGCGCACGTAGTCGGTCGCCTTCACCTCTAGGACGGCGGCGCGGGTCACGCGCACGATGTTGGGCATGAGGCCGAAGGCCAGCACGCCGGCCGGCAGGATCAGGTGCCTTATGCGGTCGATGACGTCGAAACCCTTGCCGATCGAAGCGATGCCGGAGGCCGGCAGCCACCGTAGCTGTACGGCGAAGAGGATTATCGCCACGATGCCCAGCCAGAAGTTGGGGACCGACATGCCGAGGGTGGCAACGGTGCCAACCAGGTGGTCCGGCCACCGGTTCGGGTTCATGGCAGCGACGATGCCCAGCAGGATGCCTAGGACGCCGGCGATGACGAGGGCGGTAAGGCCAAGAACGAGTGTCGCGCCCAGGCGCTGCATCAGCAGGCTGCTGACAGGGAGCCCCTGGTTGATGGAACGGCCCAGGTCACCCTGCACCGCGCCGCCCAGCCAGGCTACGTAGCGCTCGTGCACCGGGCGGTCGAGCCCGAAGAGCGCGTAGCGGGCGTTGCGCTCGGCCACGGTGGTCGACATGTCGACGAGCGAGGACGGCCCGCCGGGGGCGAGGTTGATGAGGAAGAAGGTGAGCAGCGAGACGAGGAACAGGACCACCAGGCCCTGAGCCAACCGCCGCACCAGGTACTGCGTCATCGGTGGGTGGTTTCCTCCGCTTCCGCGTCGCTACGCGGCGCTCTTGCGAGGTCGTGCGCCTCCCCTGGGATGGGGAGACGCACGGGACTAAGTGCTGCGTACTGCGCCTCTACGTACCAGTCGAACGAGTGCTGGAAGGCGGCGCTGGCCGTGATCTCCGGGAAGCCCTGGAGCCGGACGTTCTTCGCCGTCAAGATGTCTGGCCACCACAGGTACAGGTATGGCAGCTCCTCCGCCAGCAGCACCTGCATCCTCGCGTAAGCGTCGATCTGCGCCTCGAGCGTCAGCGCCGCGCGACCCTCGTCCATGATCGCGTCAAGCTGCTCGTTGCAGTAGTTGGGGATGTTGTTGCCGGTCTGCGCCGCGGAGCAGGAGAAGTACGGCGCCACGTCCGCGGTTGGCGGCATGCTCCACCAGGCCAGCGTGAGCTCGTAGTTGCGGCCGAGGACCACGTCCTGGATGTAGGCGTTCCACTCCATGACCTGGACGTCGGTCTCGATCCCGATGTCAGCCCAGAACTGCTGCACGAGCAGGGTGGCAGGCACCAGGTCGCCGAACTGACCAGTCGGCATGTAGAAGGAAAGCCGCTGGCCATCCTTCTCGCGCACTCCATCGGCGCCGACCGTCCAGCCCGCTTCGTCAAGCAGTGCGCCGGCAGCCTCGGGGTCGTACTCGTACTTCATCACGTCGCCGTTGAACAGGGCGCCGAGCATCGGGGCAACCGGGCCACTCGCGACCTCGCCGAAGCCCGAGAGGATCGCCTCGATCATCGCCTGGCGGTCGATGGCCATGAGCATCGCCTGCTTCACGCGCACGTCGGCCAGCCGCGGATCGTCATGATTGGGAGCAACGAAGAAGAACAGGTTTTGGGACTGACGCAGCACCTCGAGGCCGCCGGTTGACTCGATGCCGGCGACGTTCTGGGGAGAGAGTCGCGTGACGATGTCCAGCTGGCCAGCCATGGCCTCTGCGACCTGAGTGTTCAGGTCGGGGATGATCCGGAACGTCATGCCGGCGAGCTGTGGCGTTCCGGCCCAGTAGAGCTCGTTGGGCACGAGGCTGACGTGCGAGCCCGGAACGAACTCGCCGACCTTGTACGGGCCGGTCGTGACTGGCGTGCCCTTGTTGAAGGTGGCCACTTGGAGCGGGTTCTCGACGTCGCCGAGCACGTGGACCGGGAGGATGCCCGCGAACGAGGCGAGGTAGTAGGGCAGAGCCGAGAACGGCTCGTTCAGCACGAACCTGACCGTGTGGTCGTCTATCACCTCGACCCGGTCTATCGACGAGAACTGGGACGCGCTCTGCGCGCCCAGGTCGGGGTTCAGCACGACGTCGTTGAAGGTGAACGCGACGTCGGCGGCGTCGAACGGGTCGCCGTCCGACCACACGACGCCCTCGCGCAGCTCGAACACCCAAGACAGGCCCTCGTCCTCGGCCTGCCAGCTTGTAGCCAGCATCGGCGCAGGGGTCAGGTCCTCGGGGGAGTAGCGGGTGAGCTGCTCGAAGAGGATCGTGTTTATCAGGTTGGACTCGATGACCGCGCCCGGCGCCCAGGGGTTGAGCGTGGGATCGGCGTTCGTCGCCAGGTTCAGGACCGCGGACGTGTCGGCGTTCTGTGCGGTGCCGAACGAAGCGCAGACCGCCAGGAGCGACGCGATGAGCCAGCGGTAGGGGGTGCCTCGGACCTTCATGCCAGACCTCCTAGAGCTTTCCCGCCAACGCGAGCCGTTTGCTTATCTCCTCAGCGGCTGCGCGAACGAGCTGGGCGAACCTGGCGAGGGCGTCGTGGTCGACCCTGTACGACGGCCCGCCAACGCTGATGCCGCCGACGACCTCGCCGTCCTCACCGAAGATGGCTGCGCCCACCCCACGCGCTGCCGAATCGAAGTCCTCGTCCGAGACCGCGTACCCCTGCTCTTTGATCTCATCTAGGAGGTCCAAGAGCCGCTCGCGGTCGATGATCGTCGTGTCCGTGTAGCGCGGGAGAGTGCCGAGCGATTCGAGCACCGCGTCGCGATCCTCCTTCGAGAGGTTCGCGAGAATCGCCTTGGGCACGGCGCCAGCGTGCAGCGGGAACGAGCGCCCGAGCACGGCAACCAGTCTCACGCTCTGAGTGCTGTCGCGCTTGTCGACGCACAGAGCCCTGTCGCCAAGGCGCATGAACAGGTGAACGGTCTCCTGCGTCTCCAGGCTCAGCCTGTCCATCAGCGGGCCGGCAAGCTCCATCAGCGAGGCGCCCATGCTCCGGGTGGCCGCGAGCGTGAGCTCGAGCGCGCCGGGGCCAAGCGCGAAGCGCGTGTCGTCCGTCGCCACGATGAACCCGGCGGCCTCCAGCGTCTTGAGTGACCGATACGCCTGGTTCTTCTCGAGCCTGAGATGCGCCATCACCTCGGCGAGGCCGAGCCGGTGAGGCGGCTGCGCGAACGCCCGCAGCACCTGAAGCGTGCGCAGGGCAGAGGAGATGACGTACTGACCGCCCTCTTTGTGCTCGGCGGCGTCCCTCACTGCGGTGTCTCGTATGGCGACCGTTTCTCGCATGTCGATATGAGGGCTAACAGTAGAACCGTGTAGCCACGCCTGTCAATTCATGAAGCGGATCGTTCGGTAACGGCGGACTGCCGTGGCTTCGAACCTGCCGGGGGGTTCCCCGTGCGCCGATGGGCGGCCGCGAACTACTCGACTGCCACGCCAACGGCCGCCAGCAGCCCAAGCGCTTCTGGTAGCGACACCTTCATCCCACGCAGGTTGTTGTCGAGTGGGGAGATCACGTAACCGCGTGCACCCCGCAAGTCGGCCCCCGCAAGGTCGTTGCGCTGGAACGTGCAGCGTGTCAGGTCAGCGCCCGCGAACGAGACCCCTTTCAGTTCACATCGAACGAACTCCGCTTCGGTCAGACGGCAACCAACGAAGGACCACATCGTTAGATCCATGTCGCGGAACGTGGCGAACGACAGATCGCAGTCTGTCAGCTTCGCCTCTGGGATTATCGGTAGGCGGCTGACGGCGGCAAAATTGACGCCCGTTAGGCGGCACGTGTCCAGCTCGACCGTTTGCAGCACAGCGTCTGTAAGGTCGACCATGGACAGCTCGCAGCCTTCGAAGCGGCAGTCGACCAAGTGGGTGCGTTTGAACGACTGCTCCGTAAGGTCGCAGTTGGTGAAGGTGCAGCCGAGGACGATGGCGTCGTGAAGGGCGCGTTCTCCAGCCGCTAACCCATCGAACTGCTCGTCGGTGTAGCGGCGAGGTTCGTTCAGGGCGGTGTCTTCGCTTCGCGCCATCTGGGCAAGTCTATGAGGCGTGAGTCGATCGTGCACGTTTCACGTTTAAACAGATCTTCCGAGACCGGCTTACCTACGCGAGCGCGTCAAACTTGGTCAAGGCCAGGTCTAGCTCGACTTCGACGGTCAGCCAATCGCCGGGCTC
>CAZMFX010000074.1:0-12443 GCA_964565625.1 uncultured bacterium | reverse complement strand
TCGGTGTTGGCGACGGGCATGGCCGAGGGTGACGTCGCCGCGCTGGACGCTCTGGGCGGGGTCCTGTCGCGGCACCCTACCTACATGCCGCGAGCCGACCACTTCTGAGCGGAGGATCGGCAACGGTGGCGGAAGAGTTCAGACCCCTGACCCTGAACGACATGGGCCAGCTCCTCGACGTGCGGTCTGTCTCGTACCACCCCATCACCGATCGCGAAGAGGCCGCCACGCACCTCGAGTGGCGTCTGCCGCACAGCCTCGGCGTGTTCCGCGGAGGGCGCCTGCGCAGCGTGACGTTCATGTACCCGCTAGCGACGTACATAGGCGGCACGAAGACGTTGATGGGTGGCCTCAGCGGCGTGGCCACCGCGCCCGAGGCGCGTCGGGGCGGGTTGGTAGCCAAGAGCCTCAAGCGGTGGTACGCGGACCTGCGCGAGCGCGGCATCGGCTGGAGCTCGGAGCATCCGTTCGAGCCGACCTTCTACGCGCGCCTCGGCTACCAAACGGTGCCGAACGGCCACTCTGTCCAGATGGCGTTCGAGAAGCTGACGGCAAGTACGGGACTGGAGGCGGCAGACGTCGGCGCCCAGCCGGTCGGGCCCGAGGCGACGCACGCCATGCGGGATATCTACGGCACGTACGCCAAGCGCTTCTCTTTCATGCTCGCGCGCGACGACGACGTCAAGGACCACTGGGGCCACACCTTCAAGCGCCCATGGGAGCCGCACGCGCACTTCGGCTACCTGATGGAGGACGCGTACGCCTTAGTCATGACGGAAGACCTGCCGCACGAGGCCGGGGAGGCCCTGTTGAGGGTCCGCGACTTCGCATACTCATCACCGGCCGGGCGCACCAGGCTCTTCTCTTTCCTCGCGTCGTTCAAGGGCCAGACGGAGCGTGTGCGCCTCCACCTGCCGCCTGGCGACCAGGTCGCGCTTGACCGCGCAGCGTACGAGACGATCGAATCGCCGGAGCTGCAGGTGCGCATCACGGACGTGAAGGCGGCAATGGAGGGGCTCGCATGGCCGGTTCCCGTCCGCCTGAACCTACGGGTGTCCGACCCCGACTGCGAGTGGAACGACGGCACGTTCAGCGTGGACCTGAGCGCTGAAGGTTCCACCGTGCGGCGCAGCGACGGCTCGTCGCCGGATGCCGGCCTTGACGTCAAGGCGCTGGTCGCGCTCGTGACCGGCGCGGCTACCGCCGAGACGCTGGTCGCGGACGGGCGCGCCGAGGGCGACGTCGCCAGGCTGCGTCCGCTGGCCTCCGCGCTCGCCGGCCACCCGGTCTTCAAGCCGCACAACGACCACTTCTAGGAGTCGGTCACGGCCTCCAGGAACCACTCAGGGAGCCGTGCCGCCTGACGCCTTACGAAAGCAGGGAAGTCGGCGTCGAGCATGTACGTGACGGCGTGGTCATCGGCGCTCCTCACCGACCGCCCGTACGCCTGCACGACAGAGAGGCACGTGCGCCAGTCGTACCAGTCGCGATCGCGCTCCATGCGTGCCGCGACCTGCTTGTCGCCAAGGTACGGGTACGGCACCTTGCACAGCACCTGCCAGCGCGCCAGGTCGTCGGCCAGGTCTATGCCCTCGGTCATGCTGGGCGTGATCAGGATCGTCGGCTCCGGAGACGACAGGTGCTTGGCAAGCGCCGCCTCTCGGCCCGCGGCGTCCACGTGCGTCACGAGCCTCCAGCGCTGGTCGGCGGCGATGTGCTTCGCCAGGTAGTTGGCGATCATGTACGAGTGCGCGTGCACCACGCCCTTGTCGGCGGCGTGGTCCTGCGCCAGCTCGGAGACGGCGGCGGCCAGCAAAGGAAGGTCGCGCTCCTGATACCGCCTCGTCAGGCGGGCGGAAGGGCGCAGCACTACGGGGCGCCTGTGGGCTGGGAACGTAGATGGCACGCGCACGACGTGCGCCTCGGCCTCGTCTATGCCGAGCGACGTAAGGAAGGTGCGAGCGTCTAGGATCGTCGCGGACATGAACAGGACGCGCTTGGCGTGCGTGAAGACGAACTCGTGCGCGAACGCGCTTACCTCCACCGGCTTGAACGTGAGCGTGGCGCCGCTCTGGTCTCGGCCCCTCTCGACGACCCAGTCCACCTCGCCGCTGGCGTGGCTCTCGAGCAAGAAACGCAGGCGGGCGTGCGCCGACTCGAGCCACTGCTTGATCCGCAGTTGGGCGACCGAGGCGTCGTCCGTCGCGTCGCCCTTGAGGTCCTTGTCGATGGCGCGGGCGCGGCCAACCATGTCCGGGAGCAGGTCGTCGACGAAGTCGAACGCGACTTCCAGGCCCAAGTCTGGCGGCAACGCTCTGGCGAGGCCCGCCCGCGCGAGCTGGCCCTCGCTGAGCCCCACCTGGACGAAACCCATGAGCGCCGCCTCGGTGTTGTGCGCCTCGTCAAGGACGAGCAGGTCTCGCCTCCCGAAGCCGCCTGCGTAGTTCAGCTCGGCCAGGAAGTACGCGTAGTTCATCGTCGCGACCTTGGCGGCCATGGCAACGTCCTTCGCGACGAAGTAAGGGCACTCGTCGCACTGCGGGAAGCGCCTGCCCGCCAGGCAAGGCGCCGCCGCGGCGTGCGTGTCCGCGACCAGGCATGGGTAGTTGGACCTGCCCTTCATAATCGCCAGGTCACGGAAGTCGTTCACGTACTGGTCCTGAAGTACCTTCTGGGCCGTGAGCACGAACGCCGACTCGGCCTCGCGGGCCAGCGTCACGCCGATGGCGCTCTTCCCCGACCCAGTCGGGGCCTCCACCACGACGAAGCGCTTTCCGGCCGCGAACGCCGCCCGCACCTCTTCGATGGCCTCCAGCTGTCCTTCGCGGTAGTGGCTGAACGGGAACTGCCCGCCAACCTGCGCCATGCTCACGACCGAGGCTATCACGGCCATAACAACGGCTCGCGCCCACCTTGGGCGGTTGCCTTCACCCGGTCGGCAGGGGCCGCCCGGGCAGCGATGCCACGCTGGTCGGCAGCGGGGACGTGCACCCGTCCAATAGAACGAAGTGCGCCGGCGAGCCTAGTGGCGCCGGCGCTGGCTGGTGGTGCCGAGGAGGGGACTTGAACCCCTACAGCCTTGCGGCCACTAGCCCCTCAAGCTAGCGCGTCTACCTATTCCGCCACCTCGGCCCGTTGCCATAACGGTCTTAGACGCAAACGCCAGTTTATCGTCGCTGCCGAAGGAGCGTCAAGGCGAGCAGAGACGCGCGAACATGCATGGCGCACCGCTAGACTTCCACGGTGGGAAGCGCACTTGCCAGCCTGCTGCGGTTGACGGGCGCCGGCGTCGGCCTGGCCGCTGGTTTGGCCTTCGCCGAGCGCAACTTCGGCTTCTCGCCCGACACACGGTTCTGGGTCGGCGGCCTGATGCTGGCCTTCGGCTCGCTGCTCATGTCCGGCGACTCAGGGCGCTTCCTGTACGAGAAGGCCCTCTTCTGGGGCATCTCCGATGCCGATGTGGCCGAGTACGTTCAGACCAAGCGCGCGAACCTGGCAGCCTCCGTGAGGCTCATGGTGCTGGGGGCCGTGCTCCTGGGGTCAGAGTTCGTGATCTGACGCGGTCTTCATGCGGTAATGGCCCAGGGGCCCCAGAACGTCAGGTACTCCTGCGCGTCACGTCCAGAACGGCTAAACTGGCATCACATGCAGGTAGGCAAGTTCGCAGCGTGGCCGGCGATCGCGGAGGCATGGCGGCGCATCAATGGCGCCAGGCTCACGTACCTCTACATGACGGCGGCGGTGTTCGTGATCATGTTCGCCGTCAGCTTCGCCCTGAGCATCGTGCTACCGGCCTCCGCGCCCGAGTGGACGACCGGGCCCGACGGTGAGCTCGTGCGCAGGAGCACCGCCGTGGTGACCGGCAACACGTGGATGTTCGGGTCATTCACCGCCCACGACAGCCTCGGCGGGACGCTGGTCAGCGCGGTGGTCGCGGCGCTGTTCAGCGGCTCGTTCTCGGCGTACGCGCTGCGCAGGGCACAGGGCCTAGAGGTCCGATTCTCGATGCTCACGAAGTACGCGCGCTACGCGCTTCCCATCTTCATGCTTGCCCTTGCAACACACCTCGCCGCGATGCTCCTTGGCGCAATTGGGCCGGTGCTCGCCACGATCCTGTTCATCGCGGGCAGCGTGGCGTTCACGTTCACCAGCATGTTCATCGTCGACCGAGACCACGGGGCGCTGCAGGCGCTGGAGGCCAGCCTGCGAGTGGTGTCCGGCAACGTCTGGCAGACGTCGCTGTTGCTGCTCTCCGGCGCCGTCCTTGGTCTCGCGGCAGCGCTGCCCATCATCGTCCTCGGCGGCGTGTTGCCCCCGGTGGGCGCCGTGGCTCTCGGCCTGGCGACCGCCGTCGTGATGACGCTCGTCCAAGGCCTCATGCTGGTCGCGACGGCGTGCGCGTACAGGGACGCGGTGGGGATCGAGAAGTCGGGGGACGAGCTGCCCGTAGGGGGGCGCGCGGCCCCGGTGGCGATATCCTCGCGTGCGTGACGCTCCGCAGGCGCGAACGCATACGTGAGGTGCTGTCGAGGCGCCAACCCGACCTGGCGCTGATCGCCGAGCATGTGCACAAGCCGCACAACCTGTCTGCCGTCCTGCGTTCGTGCGACGCGGTTGGCATAGGCACCGTTCACGCCGTGAACCCGACCGGCGGCGTGCCGACCTACAACGCGACCAGCGCCAGCGCGGAGAAATGGGTCGAGGTGCTCATCCACGGCCGGATCGAGGGCGCCATCGCCGCGGTGAGGCGCCGGGGGCTGCGCGTGTACGCCGCCCACCTCTCGGGCGACGCGGTCGACTACCGCGAGGTCGACTACACGGTCCCATGCGCCCTGCTGCTCGGCAACGAGCGCGAGGGCGTGACGCCCAAGGCGGCCGCACTGGCGGACGCCCGCGTGATCATCCCCATGCTCGGCATGGTTCAGTCCCTCAACGTGTCAGTTGCCGCGGCCGTCATCCTCTTCGAGGCCCAGCGGCAGCGGCTCGCTGCCGGGCTCTACTCTTCGCCGCGACTGCCTCGGGACGAGCTCGATGCCCTCGAGGAGCGGTGGCTGCGGCCACGCTGAGCGCACGCCCAACCGACCCCCATCCGTAACTTGGTGAACCCATCTCACGCTCGTAGCCCCTAGTCTCTGCCACATGTGGAGAAGAAGCAGAGCGCTACTGTTGGCCGCCGCGATGTGCCTTGTCGCATGCGCCGCCGCGCCGCCGGACGCGAACGCCGAGCCCGCCCTCGTTCAGGTGGCAACGGGCTTCTCATCGCCGGTTTCCATCGCCCACGCGGGCGACGACCGGCTGTTCGTGGTCGAGAAGGGCGGCACGATAAGCATCCTGCAGGACGGCGCCAAGGTGGAGCAGCCGTTCCTCGACATCACCGGTCAGGTGTCGACAGGCGGCGAACAAGGCCTGCTGGGTCTTGCGTTCCCGGCCGATTTCGAGCAGACCGGGGTCTTCTACGTCTACTACACGGACGTAGACGGCGACTCTGTGCTCTCGCGCTTCGCGTCCGACGGCACGGTCGCCGACCCGGACTCCGAGCAGGTGCTGCTGACCCAGCGCCAGCCGTTCAGCAACCACAACGGTGGTCAACTCGCCTTCGGGCCGGACGGCTACCTCTACCTGGGCCTGGGTGACGGCGGCAGCGGCGGCGACCCGCAGGGCAACGGTCAGGACCTTGGGACGCTGCTGGGGAAGCTCCTGCGGCTCGACGTCTCCGGTGAGGAGCTGGCCGTGCCGTCCGACAACCCGTTCGTGGGAACCGAAGGCGCCAGGCCCGAGATCTGGGCGTACGGGTTGCGCAACCCGTGGCGCTTCAGCTTCGATCGCGAGACAGGCGACCTATACATAGCCGACGTCGGGCAGAACGCGTTCGAAGAGGTGAACATGCAGCCGGCGTCCTCCACGGGCGGCGAGAACTACGGCTGGAAGATCATGGAGGGCGAGTCGTGCTTCGAGCCCCGCAGCGGCTGCGACCAGTCGGGGCTTGTGCTGCCGATAATCGCGTACCCGCACGGCGGCGAGTGGGGCAGCTCGATAAGCGGCGGCTACCTCTACAGGGGAGCGGCGGTGCCCACGTTGCAAGGCTCTTACGTGTTCGCTGACTACGTGTCGGGTCGCATCTGGAGGGCGGACCCGGCAGGCGGTCAGTGGGAGGTAACGCAGCTGCTCGACCCTGGCTTCAACGTGTCCACCTTCGGTGAGGGCGCAGACGGCGAGCTGTTCGTCGCCGACTACCGCAGGGGCGTGATCTACCGCATCGGCCAGTGACGCTCGCGGCCCCGCGCCGCCACGGCACCGATGACCAGGGCCCTGGCGACCACCTCTTGCACGGCGATGGACAGCGCCTGCATGGGGACAAGCGGCCCCCTGCCCGTGCTGAGGACGAAGGCGCTGTCGCCGTCGCCGATCGTGTGTGAGGGCCGCGTCACACGCGCGATGCCTATGTGAGCCGAGGTCGAGAGCGCGTGCGCCTCCGCCTTGCTTATGACGGCGTCGGTCGCCACGACGACGAGGGTCGTGTTCGCGCCCGGCAGGGCGGCGATGCCGTCGAGCGCCGCCAGGCCGATCAGCTCGCCGTGGCCCGCGACGAGCGTGCCGTCGTCGGGGTCTACCAGGCTGCCGACGGCGTTGCTGACGGCCAGCGCTGCGACCGTCGCCCCCGCGAACCGGACAGCGTAGCTGCCGACGCCGCTCTCGACGAGGCCGGCCCTGTCGATCAACCTCCCGATGCGGGCGCCTGTTCCCACCCCGACACGGCCCATCGCGACCGGCCCTGAGTGGGCCTCGTTCGCGGCCGCCCTGCCTGCCGCCTCGTCAGGGCGGACGCCGGGATCACCCTCGCCGAGGTCGTAGAGCACGGCGGCCGGGACGATGGGCACTCGCGCGAACTCGGTCACGTAGCCGCGCCCCTGTTCCTCAAGCCAGTTCATCACCCCGCCGGCGGCAGCCAGCCCGTACGCGCTGCCTCCGGCGAGCACGATGGCGTGAACGATCCCGACCGTCCTGTCGGGCTCCAGCAGCACCGTCTCGCGCGACCCGGGCGCGGGCCCCAGCACCTTGCCCGAGGCCACGCACCCCTCCTCCGGAGCAAGCACTACCGTGCAACCGGTGCGCGCCACCTCGTGCGTCCAGTGGCCGACCGTGATCCCCTCCACGGCCGTCAGCGTCGCGTTGTCGGAAGGCTCCGCCCACACGGGGCGTATTGCTCTCACGCCTAGCCGGCGCCCGCCGGGAGGTACTCGGACGCCTCCTCCGGCGAGATCTCGATTATCTGGATGCGGTCGCCGGGCGTGTCTACCGTCGCCCGCAGCCCTGTCGCGGTGTCTATCGGGATCTTGAGCCTCACCACCGGCGCGAACTGCTGAGCCGCCAGGTCGACGTTCTGCCTGAACGCGGCCATGACGCCGTCGTCGGAAGGGGCGCCGGTCTTCAGGTCTATGCGGTGGAAGACGATGCCCTCAGGCACGGGGAACGTGGCGCCGGCGCCCGACCTGCCGCGCAGCGCGGCCTCGACGAAGTCGTTCCAGGCGTAGATGGGCTGCCGCGAGCTGGTCACGGTGTCAACGGTGCCGTCGGACAGCGTCATCCGCGCCGGCAGGCTGGAGTTGTCGTCGTTGCCTATCCACACGGACGCGACGAGCCCAGGCGTCATGCCGACGAACCAGATGTCGATCTCGTCGTTCGTGGTGCCGGTCTTCCCGGCCACCCAGCGGCCGGGCACGACGGCGCGGTTGGACAGGCCGTACGCCGGGTCGCGGTCCACGACGTTGCCGTGCAGCATGTCGAGCATGATGTACGCCGTCTCCTCGCTCCACACGCGAGCGGAGTGCGGCGAGGCCTCGTAGATGACGTTGCCGTCCGCGTCCTCGACCCGCTGGATGAAGTAAGGCTCTATGTAAACGCCGCCGTTGGCGAACGCCGCCATGGCAGCCGTGTGCTGCAGCGGCGACACGACGAAGCTGCCCAGGGCCATGGCCGGGTAGGGCTCGACGTCGTAGCCGAGTTCGCGCGCCTTCTCGGCGACGGCGGTGGCCGTAGCGGCCTCCAGCGCCTTGACGGCAGGGATGTTGCGGCTGCGGTTCACGTTCGCACGCACGGTCTGCGGCCCGTCGTACGCGAAGTCCCAGTTGTCGGGCTCGTACGGCGGCTGGCCCCTGATCTCGAAGGTCGCCGGCTGGTCGACCAGGATGGTGGCCTGGTTGAACCCGCCCTGCTCTATGGCCGTGGCGTACACGATGGGCTTGAACGAGCTGCCGGGCTGCCGCAGCGCCTGCGTTGCGCGGTTGAACTCGCCCGGCGGCACGCCGGGCTCGAGCTTCTGGCCCACCATGGCGAGGACGGCGCCCGTCTGCGGGTCTATGCCGACTATCGCCATCTGCGCGCCCTCCGGCACCTCGGCCTCGAGGCTCGCCTGGTTGGCGGCTATCTGGGCCTGGACGTCGATGGTCGTGATCACGCGCAGGCCGCCGGAACCGAAGACGACGCTCTCGCCGTAGCGGTCCGTCAGCCAGTTGCGGACGGCGATGACGACGTCGCGCGACAGGTCGGAGCTGACGGAGCCCTGCACGAGCACGTCCTGGTCTGTGCGGGTGGCGGAGACCAGGTTGCCTTCCCCGTCGTACTCGACGTCCCAGCCGAGCGGCTCGAGCGGGTAGCGCCACGTGCGGTCTGCCATGCCCTGGCTGATGGTCCCCTGCCTTACCATCTTGTCAAGCACCTCGCGCATGCTGGCTCGCGTGCCGGCGAAGTCCTGGTGCCTGGAGTTGGGCGAGGGGATGAGCCTCGAGAGGTAGAGGCCCTCGGCCAGGTTGAGCTCGATCGGGTCCTTCCCGAAGTAGGCCTGCGCGGCGGCGCGCAGGCCGTAGACGTTGCCGCCCCAGAAGATGACGTTGATGTAGCGCTGGAGCACGTCGGGCTTCGTGAGCCGGCGCTCGAGCACGATCGCCAGCATTATCTCCATGGCCTTGCGCTCGAGCGAGCGCTCGCTGCGGATGTCCTGCAGGAGCGTGTTCTTTATCACCTGCGTCGTGATCGTCGAGCCGCCGCGCTGCGCGTCGCCGAAGAACTCCTCGTAGACCGCCTTGAAGAACGCAGGCAGGTCGAGGCCGTAGTGCCTGAAGAACTGGTCGTCCTCGTACGCGACGATCGCCTGCAGGGCGGCCGGCGACACGTCGTCGAGCGCGACGGGGATGCGGTTGGTGGAGATACGGCTCTCGCCCTCTGCAGGCACGATCTGACCGATGCGCGTGCTGCCGTCCGAGGCGTAGACCATCGACGTCGACGTGTACTCGAGCGCGTCGAGCTGGTCTAGGGAAGGCAGCTCGCCCGCCCACTTGAGCGTGGATGACGTGACGAGCGCCAGGAAAGACAACGCGCCCGTCAACAGCACAAGGAAGAGCCCTTGGACGAGCTTCACGCCCACCATGCTACCCGCTAGAGCGGTTCTACCGAGTTGGTGAAACCTACGTACTCTTCAAGCTTCTCGAGGCCCGCGCCGCTTGCGAGCGTCTCGCGCGCGCGCTCCGCGCCCGACGCGAGGTCCGTTGCCAGGCCAGCGAGGTAGGCGGCGGCGCCGGCGTTGAGCGCCACGACGTCGCTGGGCCCGCGGGGGCCGTCCCCCCTCAACACCGCGCGCATGATCGCGGCGTTGGCTTCCGGGTCGCCTCCCGCCAGTTCCTCGCGCGTCGCCCGCCGCGCGCCGAGCGCCTCAGGGGTCACCTCGTACTCGTGGATCCCGCCGTCCTCGCCCAGCTCCGTGACCAGCGTGGGGCCAGTCACCGTCACGTCGTCGAGGCCGTCACCGTGAACGACGAGCGCACGCTTCACGCCCAGGCCGCGCAGCACCTCGGCGAGCAGCCCAGCCAGGTCGGGCGAGAAGACGCCCATCAGCTGGCGCTCGGCACCGGCGGGGTTGGTAAGCGGGCCGAGGTTGTTGAATATGGTGCGCGCCCTTAGGTCGGCCCTTATGGGGGCGACGAAGCGCATCGCTGGGTGGTGGTTGCGCGCGAAGATGAAGCCGACGCCGAGGCTCTCTATCGCCTTCGCGACGTCGGCGCTCGACAGGGCGAGGTTCGCCCCCGCCGCCGCGAGCACGTCTGCGGAACCGGAGGTGCGCGTCACGCCTACGTTCCCGTGCTTCGCCACCTTCACACCCATGGCGGCCGCGAGGAACATCGCGGTCGTGCTCACGTTGAACACGTTCATGCCGGTACCGCCGGTGCCGCACGTGTCGACCAACGGGCCTTGCACGTTGACCTTCACGGGCACGGCACGCTCGCGCATCGCCTGGGCGAAGCCGACGATCTCGTCGACGCTCTCGCCGCGCGTGCGCAGCGCCGCCAGGAGAGCGGCTGCCTGCATCTGCGAGAGCTTGCCGTCCATGAGCCGCCCCATCACGTCCCTCGCGCGCTCGACCGACAGCGTGCGCCCGGCGAAGACGTCCTCCAGCAGCTCCGAGACGTCGAAGCCCATGCTCGTCGTCATGCCTCTCCCCTCCACGAGACGCGCTCCTCCCACGCACCGCGCGCGTACGCCAACTCGGCGGCGTAGCGCCCGCCGAACGTGGCTGCCATCGGTGGTAGGAGCGCTCTCTTCACGAGTAGAAGGGGCAGGCTAACACCCAGGCGCAGCGCGAGCTCGGGGTACCGATGCGCTACCACCGCGGCGTTGCGACCGGCGCTCTCCGGCTTCAGGAGGTCGTCGCCCGCCATCGGGTCCGACCCATAGTGCACCGCGATCGCCGCGGGCAGCCCCACGAACCTCATGCCGCCGCGCTTGAGCTCGTAACCGAGTAGCACGTCCTCGACGCCGTATCCCTTGAGCGACTCGTCGAACCCCCCGACCTCGCGGAGCGCGTCCGCACGCAGCGCCGTGTTGGCGCCGTTGACGTTCCACCAACCGACGCGCTTGGCCAACCACGTGCTCCCCTTGCCGTCATCGGGCTCGTACCGTATGCCGCCGAGTGAGACGACCCCGCCTTCCGCGACCGCCTGGGAGTGGAGCCGCAACGTGGTCGGCCCGGGAGAGCAGTCGTCGTCCGAGAGGTAGATGACCTCACCTTCGGCTACGCCGAGTGCGGCGTTGCGGGCGGCGCCGGGGCCCCGTGGATCTGGCAACCGCACGACCTTCAGCTCGAAAGGCGAAGGACGCGTCGCGAGGCGTTCGAGCTCCGGCTCCCTGCCGCCGTCGTCCGCTATCACCCACTCGATCCGCGTGGGTTCGATGTCCTGGCCGACGAGCGCGGCGAGCTTCCGCTCGAGCAGCTCGAGCCGACCGCCCGCCGTCGCGGTGATGACGCTTATCGTCGGTCGTGCCACGGCTCAGAGTTCCATGAAGTTGCGCAGCATCGCGTGCCCCGACTGGGTGAGCACGCTCTCCGGGTGGAACTGCACGCCCCACACAGGGTGCTCTCGGTGCCTGAGACCCATCACGACGGGCCCGCCGTCCTCCTCGACGGTGGCGTTCACGACCAGCTCGTCTGGCACGTCCTCCACGACGAGTGAGTGGTAGCGCGTCGCGGTTACCGGCTGCGGCAGGCCCTGGAAGACGCCAGTGCCGTCGTGCTGGATCTGCGACGTCTTGCCATGCATGATCCTGCCAGCCCTCACAACGTTGGCCCCGTACGCTGCGCCGACCGCCTGGTGGCCGAGGCACACGCCGAGCAGCGGGACGCGGCGGCCGAGGTCGCGCACGACCTTCACACTCATCCCTGCCTGTGAAGGGGTGCACGGCCCTGGCGATATGACGATGCGGTCCGGCGCGAGGTCGACGACGTCGTTCACGTCGAAGGAGTCGTTGCGCCAGACGGTCACGCGCGCGCCGAGCTCGCCGAGGTACTGGACGATGTTGTAGGTGAACGAGTCGTAGTTGTCTACGACGAGCACGTGCTGCGCCCCCGGCGTGCCTGCCGGTTCCCTCGCGACGCGCGAGCTCGATTCGCCACCAGGCAAGCCCAGGCTGCTCACGCCAGGCCCTCCGTCGCCATCTCGACGGCGCGCCTCAGGGCGGCCAGCTTGTTGTGCGCCTCGCGCCATTCGTACGCCGGGTCGGAGTCCGCGACCACGCCGCTGCCGGCCTGCAGGTGCATCCTGCCGTCCACCACGACGACCGTGCGCAACGTCAGGGCCATGTCCATGTCGCCGGCGGCCGAGACGTACCCGAACGCGCCGGCGTACGGGCCGCGGCGCACGGGCTCCAGCTCGTCGATGATCTCCATCGCCCGTATCTTCGGCGCCCCGGAGGCCGTGCCCATCGGCAGCGTGGCGGACAGCGCGTCCAGTGCCGTCTTCCCGTCGGCGAGCTCGCCCTCGACGGTGCTGACGATGTGCATGACGTGGCTGTAGCGCTCGATGCGCATGAGGTCGGAGACCTTGACGGTGCCCGGCTTGCATACCCGCCCGAGGTCGTTGCGGCCGAGGTCGACGAGCATCACGTGCTCGGCGCGC
>CAZMFX010000073.1:0-12870 GCA_964565625.1 uncultured bacterium | reverse complement strand
GACGGCCAGGGGGGATGACAGCAGCGGCAGCGTGATGCTGAAGCACTGCCTTATCGTGCTCGCCCCGTCCATCTCTGCGGCCTCGTAGAGCTCGGAGGGAATCGTCGAGAGCCCCGCGAGGAGCAGCAGCGCCATGAACGGAGTCGTCTTCCAGACGTCCATCGTTATCATGCTCGGAAGCTGTAGCGCGCTGTTGCCGAAGAAGTCGGTACGGCCGTCGTTTATGCCTAGGTAGCTGCCGATAGTGTTGAAGAGGCCCGCCCGCGTAGGCTGGAGCATCCACTCCCATATGCGGGCGGATACGGCCGTGATGACCGCCCACGGCACCAGCATCGCCGCTCGCATGAGGCCCCGGCCCTTGAAGTTGCTCGAGAGGGCAAGGGCGATGATCATGCCGAGGATCGTCTCGAGGGCGACCGCGATAACGGTGAAGACGGTGGTGTCCCATACCGCCCTTATGAACTGGGAAGTGACCGCGCCGACGACGTACCTTTTGCCGAAGAGGCCGAACTCGAAGACGGAGCGGTAGCGCAGGGGCTGGCGCGGCAGCACGCTCACCCAGCTCTCGTACTGGACCTTGCCGTCGTCGGAGAGGACGGGCTGGCCCTGCGCGTCGAGCCTCGGCGGGAGCTCCCTTATGGTCATCGACAGGAGCGCGCGGTAGTTGGCCAACCCTACGTAGTGGGTCTCGGCCGAGCTCGCGAAGCGAGCGTCCGTGAAGCTAGATATGACGACCCGAGAGAAGGGGAAGATGGCGATGACGGCCAGGATGACGAAGGTCGGCAGGAGCAGGTAAAGCGCCATGCGGGACTCGATCCTGGCGAGCTTCGACGGCTTCGCCCTTGTGCTGGACCTGCCCGTCTCCGCCGGAAGGTTGCTTTCGGCCACTCACGGCTCCTCTCTTGTCTTGCGGCCACTCAGGAGACTCTCACGCCGGTTCTTGAAGAAGGGGGCCGGGCTCGCTCGCGGCCCGGCCCCCTCTTAGGTTCTCGGCCTGGTTGCTTTGCTCAGCGCGTTACGGCTGTCCGGTCTCCAGGCCGGTCAGGTCTTGTATGTCTACCTCGGCGATCGCCATCGCGTTGGCGGCGGTCTCGTCGCCGGTGAGCACGCTGTGGACCGCGGTCGAGAAGATGCGGGAGACCTCTGCGTAGTTGGGCGCCGTGACGGTGGACGGGCGCGCTACGGCGTTCGTGAACACCTGGTAGAGGCTGCCGAAGAAGGGAGCGGCCGCGAGGACCTCGGGGTCTTCGTAGAGCGCGGCGATGGTCGGGGTGTAGCTGCCCTCTACGGCGCGGATCTTCTGTTCCTCCGGCGAGGCCATGAACAGCGCGACGTCGGCCGCGATGTCCGGGTTGTCGCTGTACTTGGAGACGCCGAGCTGCCAGCCGCCGAGCGTGGCGGTCGACTCGCCGGCCTCGCCCGCTGGCAGCGGCGCTACGTCGAACTTGCCTGCGATGACGCTGTCTTCCGCGTTGCCGAGGCTGAAGGCGTACGGCCAGTTGCGCATGAAGGCCGCGTTGCCGGCCTGCCACATGTTGCGGGCTTCCTCCTCGGCGAAGTTCGTCACGCCGTTCGGGGAGATGGTCCCGACCCAGCCGGCGGCCCGGTCGATGGCCTCGATCGCCCGCTCGTTGTTTATCGTGATGACCCCGTCGGGGCTGACTATCGTGCCGCCGCCGCTGGAGTAGATCCACTCGAGGGCGTCACACGTCAGGCCCTCGTACGACTTGCCCTGCCACACGAAGCCCCAGAAGTCGGGGTTGCCACCTTCGCGCTCGCCGTCCTGGATCGTCTGCGCCATCGACGTCAGCTCGTCCCATGTCTCGGGCGGCCCGTCGAAGCCGTACTTCTCGAGCAGGTCGGTACGGTAGTAGAGGAGCCCGCCGTCCGTGAACCACGGGATGCCGATGAGCCTGCCGTCCACGGTGTTGTTCTCGATGATGGCGGGGAAGTGCTGGTCGACGACATCGCGCGCCCCGTACTCGTAGAGGTCGATGAAGTGCTCAGCCAGGTCGCCTGGCCAGATCACGTCGATCTGGTAGATGTCAACGTCAGGCGATTGGGCTTCGAACAGCTGCAGGTAGACGCCGAGGCGGCTGTCTGTGAGGTCGGGTGTCTCGAGGACCTCGACGATCACGTCAGGGTGGGCGGCCATGTAGCGCTCGGCGGCCGCGCGCGTGAGCTCGAGCTCCTTGCCCACCGCGCCGGTGGCGAACGTGACCGTCGTCTGCGCGAACGCGATGGAACCCATGAGCAGGAGGGTCAAGGCTGCTAGGACGAACCTCTTCATGCATTCTCCCTTCCGATGCCCGGCCATTCGCTGTGACGGGCCGCGCCGGCTGCGCTGGCGGCCGCCCTGCGTGAGATGGCGTCGAGGAGAGCCAACTGCAACAGGTTGGCGCCTTGAGGCAACCGGACGCGCGAACGGACGTTTGGCTCAGTGATGATAGCAGCGCCGGGGCGTTGTGGCAAACTTCACGCCTTCACAGTGGGCGTCCAGGACGGGAAGAACGGCGTTCCGTCCGGATCGGTCCGGTCGCATTGGCTGTGCGGTCGAGGCTAGGTCGCCTTGCGCCCGACGAGCCGGCTCACGAGCTCCTGCAACCTCAGCTCGTGGAACGGCTTGGTCAGGGTCTCGGCCCGTGGGACCCGCCTGAAGAGGCCGGCCTTCGGCATCTCGTCGACGAGCACCAGCACCGGCAGGTGAGCATGAGCCGGCCGCTTCCTCAGCTCCCTTACGACCTCCCAGGCAGAGCCTTCCTGGTCGTCGTCGACGACGAGCGCGCTGGGATGGTGCTCGTCTAGCGCCTGCTCCGTGTCCTCGTAGCGGTACGCGGCAGCTGCGGTGAACCCGCCGCGTTGCAGGCCGAGCCGTATGAGCCTCTGCAGCGCCGAGTTGGGGGACACGACGAGGACGAGAGGGTCGTCTGCCGCGACCGGGCTGCGCTCTATGACCCCGAGGTCGGCGAGCTGCTGAAGCAGGAGGTAGACATGCCGCTCCGTCAGGTCGAGCTCGGCGGCGATCGTCCGCGCCGAGCGCCTTCCGTCGACGGACGCGAGAAGCTCCCAGCCGCCGACCGGCATGTCGACGAGCGTCGGGTCGCCGGTGCGCACGTAGACGGCGTCGGGCGTGACGTCTATGCCCTCGTACTCCGCCTGCTTTGCCGCGAGGCGGATAAGCAGGCTCATGGCGTCTACCGAGTGCTCCAGCGGCTGGTGGCTGGCGTCTACGGGCCTGTCCGTGAAGAAGAACCGGCCCTCCGACCACGTGAGCAGGTCGGCTATGACCTCCAGCACCTGCCTGTCTATCGCCTGGTGCAGGTCCTCCTGCTTGAGAAGGCCCAGGCGCACGGCCATCTCGCCCAGCTGCGTTCCCGGGTTCTCCGTGTGCTGGCGCCTGAGCAGCTCCTGCACCTCGTGGGCGGTCAGCAGGTCCATGCGCACGAGGATCTCTCCCAGGTGCACGCCGGGCGCCACGTGCGCGTAGCCTATGCGCCCCTGGTCGAAGTAGATGCGCGTCCTGGCGGACCCACGCTGAACCGTGAGTACGCCCGACTTCTGGCCCGTTGCGATCACCTGGAAGATGTCGGTGAGCGGGACGTTCCGCAGGCTGCCTTCTATCACCCTCGCGAACCTCCGGTGACCCGCGTCTCCGGCGTGGCGCCAGCGCGCATCACCCCGTGCCTGCCTCGAAGAGCGGCTCGGGACCGGCCGGCACGGGCAGGCCGAGGTGCTTGTACGCCTCCTCGGTCGCCACGCGCCCGCGCGCCGTGCGCTTGAGCAGCCCACGCTGTATGAGGAACGGCTCGTAAACCTCCTCGAGCGTCGTCCTGTCCTCGCCGACGGCCGTGGCGAGGGTGTCTAGGCCGACGGGACCGCCGACGAACTTGCCGACGATCGCGTCGAGGATGGCCCGGTCGCGGCGGTCGAGCCCCGCGTCGTCTATGCCGAGAGACTCGAGGGCCTTGCGGGCACGCACGAGCGTTATGCGGTCGTCGCCTGCGACCTGGGCGTAGTCGCGCACGCGCCTCAGCAGGCGCTTGGCGATGCGCATCGTGCCTCGGGAGCGCCGACCTATCTCCAGCGCCGCCTCGTCGTCGAGGTCGAAACCGAAGAGGGCAGCGTCGCGGCGAACGCCTTCTGCGAGCTCATCGCCCGTGTAGTACTCGAGGTGCTCGATGATCCCGAAACGGCTGCGCAGCGGGCCCGTTATCAGACCGGGCCGGGTCGTCGCGCCGACCAGCGTGAAGCGCGGCAGGTCCAGCCTTATCGACCTGGCGGCAGGGCCCTGGCCGAGCACTATGTCGATCTTGTACTCCTCCATGGCGGGGTATAGGTGCTCCTCCGCCACCCTCCCGAGGCGGTGGATCTCGTCTATGAACAGGACGTCGCCGTCCTCGAGCGAGTTGGTGAGGATGGCGGCAAGGTCGCCCGGCTTCTCGATGGCCGGGCCGGAAGTCACGCGTATGCCGACGCCCATCTCGTGCGCGACGATGTGCGCGAGGGTGGTCTTGCCGAGCCCGGGCGGGCCGTACAGCAGCAGGTGATCGAGGGCCTCCCCCCGGTTCCGCGCCGCTTCCAGGTAGACGGCCAGCTTCTTCTTGAGGCGTGTCTGGCCGACGTACTCCGCCAGGGTGGCAGGGCGCAGACGAACGTCCTCCACGACGCGCAGCGTATCACGGCCCTCCGGGTCGCCCGGGGCGCGATATCCTGCATGTTCGTCCGCCCTGCGCCATGCAGGGTCGGCCTGCAAGGAGGGCTGCAGCTGGTGTCCGAGCATGTGATAAGCGTTGGCGGCGTTACGCGCGCGCTGCGGGTCGTCAACGTCGGCAAGGCGTCCGTAGCCCTTCTCAACCTGCTGGGCGACACCGAGCTGACGGAGGCCGCCGCCGACGAGCTGGCCAAGCGCCTGCCGCCAGACGTCGAGGTGCTCGTCACCCCTGAGGTGAAGGCCGTGCCGCTGACCCACGCCCTCAGCGTCAGGAGCGGCCTCCCGTACGTCGTCGCGCGCAAGACCGTGAAGCCGTACATGCTCGAGGCCGTCACCCGCGAGGTGGTGAGCATCACGACCGGCAAGCCGCAGGTGCTGGTCCTCGACGGTGCGGACGTCAAGCGCCTCGACGGGAAGAGGGTGGCGATAGTCGACGACGTCGTCTCGACAGGCGGCACGCTCGACGGCCTCAAGGAGATGCTCGCGGGCGTTGGGGCGAAGGTCGTTGCCACGCTCGTCGTCTTCACCGAGGGTGAGGCCCGCAACGACGTCATAGCCGTCGGGCACCTGCCCCTGTTCCCTGCGGAGGCGGGCGCCTGAAGAAGGGTCTGATGCCCGCGCGCCGAACGGGACGCTGGCGAGAAGGTGGGAAGTGAGCTCGGACGCCAAGGAGCAGATAAGGGAGCGCCTCCCGATCGCCGACGTGATAGGCGAGGTCGTTAGCCTCAAGCCCGCCGGTCGCGGAAGGCTCAAGGGGCTCTGCCCGTTCCATACGGAGAAGACGCCGTCGTTCCACGTCCAGGTCGATCGCGGTTTCTACTACTGTTTCGGCTGCCACGCGAAGGGGGACGTCTTCGACTTCGTCATGCAGACGCAGTCGCTCTCGTTCGGCGACGCGCTGCGGCTGCTCGGGGCCCGAGTCGGCATAGAGGTCTCGGCGTCGGCGCCGGAGGCCGGTAAGCGCCGCGACCTGCTGGACGTCAACAAGCGCGCGAACGCGTTCTTCCGCTCGCAACTGTCGTCGAGCGCCACCGCGTACCTGCTCGGCAGGGGCCTGACGCGCGAGACGATAGACGCGTTCGAGATAGGCTACGCGCCCGAGTCATGGGACGGGCTGCTCAAGCACATGCTCGCCAAGGGCGTGGCGGAGGCGGACCTCTTGACGCTCGGGCTGGTGATAGAGAACGAGCGCGGGCGGCGGTACGACAGGTTCAGGGACCGCATCATGTTCCCGATAAAGGACGCGCTCGGCCGCGTCGTCGGCTTCTCGGGACGCGTTCTCGGCGACGGTACCCCGAAGTACATGAACAGCCCGGAGTCCGAGGTCTTCAGGAAGGCGGAGCTGCTATACGGTCTCGACAGGGCGCGTGTGTCGATCCGCGAGGCCGGCGAGGTGGTGGTCGTCGAAGGCTACACGGACGTCATGGCGCTCCATCAGGTTGGCATGGACAACGCCGTCGCCGCGCTGGGCGCGACCCTCACGAACGAGCAGGCCGACGCGCTTCAAAGATTGGATGCAAGAACGGTCTATCTAGCATTCGACTCCGACGAGGCCGGGCAGCGCGCCATACTCTCCGGCCTCGACCAGGCCGTTGGACGCAGGCTCGCCGTCCGGGCGGTGACGGTGCCGGGCGGCAAGGACCCGGCGGACGCCGTGCTCGGAGGGCACTTCGAAGAGTTCAGGGAGGCGCTGTCGCGGGGCGTCTCGGAAGTCGAGTTCCGGTTCGAGCGAGTGCTCGCGCGTCACGACGCCGGGACCCTGGAAGGGCAGGCCGCGATCCTGGCGGAGCTGCAGGACGTGCTCCGTCCCCGCACGGTCTTCGACCCGGTGTCGCACGAGATGCGTCGCCTCGTCGTCGACCGGCTGGGGATGGACCAGCGCCGGCTCGACGAGTGGCTGGCGTCGAGGGAGCGGCGCAGGGTCAACACCGCGGAGGTGCGCGGCATGCGGCAGCAGCGCGTCGAGCTGGACAGCGTCCGCCGCGTCGAGGCCGAGGTCGTGTCCCTCGTGCTGCTCGAGCCCGCCCTCATCGCGCGACGCCTGGCGGAGGTCGAGGACGTGCTGCCCGACATCGGCGGGGCAGAGGACTCTCCGCTATCGCATCTGGTGGCGGCGGTGCGGCGCCACGGCGCGGATGCGGACGCGGTGCTCGCCGAGGTGACGGCCAGGCCAGAGGGAGCGATGGTGCTCGAGAGGCTGCTCGGGGGCGAGGAGGATGACGAGCGCTTCGACCTCGACCTGCAGCTGGACCGCGCCCTCTCGCGTCTCAGGGAGCTGTTGCTGGAGGGCCGCAAGGAGGACACGAGGGCGCGCCTCCTGAAGCGTCGGGACGAGATCTCGCGGATCCTGGCGGAGGGGGCGTCGCGCACAGCAGACGACCTGGAGGCCCTCTACGCGGAGCTGAAGGAGATACAGGGGATGCTGGCAGCGCGCGAAGCCGAGAGGCGCTCCCGTGTCAGGCACGCGCCGGGTCAGAGGCGCCGCTGACGAGCCGGCCGCGCCGGGCGGAACGGTGCCCGTCCGGCCCGCTCTAAACACGTCGTTCCCCCTTTGTGAAGGGACATCTGTCTCGTTGACACCCCCATCTCACCTTGCTATCTTTGTCCGGAAAAGCGTCTGGGGCGTTCACCACGCAATGAACGCTCTTTTTTATGCCCGTCGCACACAGAATCGCCAACTGCGCCACCCGGCGCTGATGGTCGCCGGTACGCATGAGGAGGGAGGGCCGCTTGGAAGCACAAGGTGAACGCCTGCTGCAAGAGCTCCTGGCCCAAGAGAAGAAGCTCGTCACGAAGGTAGACGAGGCGCGCGCCAAGGCCAAGTCGACAGTTGACAAGGCCAACGAGGAGGCGGCAGCCACGTTGGAGGCCGCTCGTGCGCGCGCCGAAGCGTTGGCGCAGTCCGAGGCGGAGGCCGGCCGCAAGGAAGAGGAGTCCGTCAAGCAGACGATCCTCGCCTCGGCCCGCGAAGCGTCCGAGACGCTGGCGGCGAAGGTGTCAGCCAACCGCGAGGCCGCAGCTGCCATGGTCATGGAGAAGATCCTGCCGTGATCGCGAAGATGGACCAGGTGACCGTCGTCGGTCGCCGCTCCGTCGCGAAGGACGTGCTGACAGCCCTGCAGGGCCTCGGCGTCATGCAGGTGACGAGGCTGTCCCCTGACGATGAGGATCAGGCGCTGCGGGGCATGAAGCTCCGCGGCGCGGAACTGCACGAGCGCGAGGCCTGGGAGCGCGTGCTCGCACGCACGACATCGCTGCTCGACGTCCTCGGCCTTGGCGCCGGTCACGTCGCGCGCGGGCCGGCGGTCATGAACGCCGCGGCCGCCGAGTCCGACGTCAAGGAGGCGGGCGAGCAGATAGACCGCCTCGTAGCCGAGCGCGGCGAGCTTCGCGACGAGCTGGAGCTGATCCGGACCTACCTGCCTCTGATGCGCGACCTGGCGCCGATGCTCGCCCAGGTCGAGTCCTCCCGCTACTTGGAAGGCGTTCCCTTCCTCGTGGCGGAGGGAGACGTCGACGACCTCAGGTCCGCGCTGCGGGCCGAGCTGGGCGAGGGCTTCGTCCTCGCAGACAGGCCGCACCGTGGGCAGGTGCTCGTCGTCGCCGTCGTCCTGAGGGGCCACGCCTCCGAGTTCCGTGCGGCGCTCGCGAAGGCGGGCGTCTCCGAGCTGCAGCTGCCCGACCGGTACGCCGGTCAGGAGATAGCCAAGGTCGCCCACTCGATGGAGGAGCGCTCGCAGGTGGTGCCCAAGCGGCTCGCCGCCGTCGAAGAGGACCTCGGCAAGCTGGCGGCCAAGCACGGGGAGCACCTGGCCGAGCTGAACCTCCACGCCCGGAACGTGACCGAGCGCATGTCGGCTGCCGAGAACCTCCTGGAGGGCAGGTACGGCTTCGCCATGCAGGGCTGGGTGCCGGCGCAGGAGCGCGAGCACGTACTGCGCAGCCTCGAGAGCCAGTTCGGCGGCGACGTCATGGCGGCATGGCGGCCCGCGGACGACCACCACGACACCGGCGTTCCGGTGAAACTGGACAACCCTGCGTGGGTCAGGCCTTTCCAGGGCCTGCTCGCGCTGTTCGCGCCGCCCAAGTACGGCAGCTTCGACCCCAGCTGGACGCTCGCGGTCTTCTTCCCGCTCTTCTTCGGGCTGGTGGTCGGCGACATGGGCTTCGGCATCGTCTTCGCGCTGCTCGCGCTCTGGCTACGGCGGCGCGGCGCCCAGGGCAAGGAGCTGGGGCTCGGCCCACTGGGCATCACGATCCCGCCGCAGCTTCTCGCACCGATAAGCACCGTGATCATGTGGTGCGCCGTCTGGGCGATCGTATGGGGCTTCGTGTACGGCGAGTTCTTCGGCAACTTCCTCGAGCGCTTCCCGGCAGGTAACCCCGTCTTCTACTCCGACACCCACCACGAGGTCGGTTACGGCCTCATAGAGATTCCGCTGTTCCGGGTAGAGGAGTTCACGCCGCTGCTGCTCATCACGCTCGGTTTCGGCGTGTTCCAGGTTCTCTTCGGTTGGCTGATAAGGGTACGGCAGGGCCTCATGCACGGCGACATGAAGCACGTCTACGAGGGCGTAGGCATGTTCGCAGGTCTCACCGGCATAGTCGTTTTCGCCTGGGCGTACCTATCTGGCAACCTCAACTCGGTCACGCTCGCCATCGCGGGGATCGGCCTGCTGATCTTCCTCGTCGGCGCCGTGCTCGCGAGGATGCCGCTGATGTTGGTCGAGATCATCTCCAACTCCGGCCACATCCTCAGCTACCTCCGACTCTTCGCAGTCGGGTTGTCCGCTGCCCTGGTCGCGAACCTCTCGACCGACCTGGGCTTCGGACTGGCGGGCATCCTTCCCGTCATCGGCCCCATCCTGGGCATCGTCGTGGCGCTGACCGTCCACACGCTGGCGATAGCCCTCACGATCATCGGACATACGCTGCAGCCCTTGCGTCTGCAGTATGTCGAGTTCTTCACCAAGTTCGGCTTCTACGACGAGGCCGGCACGCCATACAACCCCCTGCGGTTGGTAGGAGGAAAGTCATGAAGCAGTTCGCTCGCGTCCTTGTCGGCCTCTCGGTCCTCGCGCTCCTCGGCGGCTTCGCGTTCGCCCAGGAAGTGGGCGGCCCGGGGCTCGGCGCAGGCCTCATCGCCATCGGCGCCGGCCTCGCCATCGGCCTCTCGGCCATCGCAGTAGGCATCGCCCAGTCGGCCATCGGCTCCGCCGGCGCAGGCACGCTCGCCGAGCGTCCCGAAGCCTTCGGTCAGATCCTCATCTACCTGGTCATCCCAGAGACCCTCATCATCTTCGGCTTCGTCATCGCGTTCTTCCTGAACAACCAGATCGGCGGCTAACCATGGCCGACCTCTCGACCCTGCTCGCCAAGGAGGCGAGCACCGAGATCGAGGCCATCCTGTCTGAAGCCAACGAGCGCGCCGCCCAGATAACAGAGGCGGCGCGCACTGAGGCAGAGTCCATCGTCGCCGACCGAGAGCGCCGCGCCAAGGCGCAGCGCGAGGCCAGCCTCGTGCGGGCCAGGTCGGCCGCCCAGCTGGAGGCTTCCGCCATCCGGCTGCGTGCGCAGCACGAAGGCGTAAGGGGTGTCTTCGACGACGTCAGAAGGCGGCTCGACGAGCTTGTCGCCGACGAGAGCCGTTACCCGGCCGTGTTCGAGAAGCTCCTCGAGCAGGCCGTGGCTGCGACGCGGGACGTCGGCGTCGCCGGGATCGAAGTGGCGCCGGCCGACGAGCAGCTGGCCAGGGCCGCTGCACAGAAGCTCGGCGTCAGCGCAGAGGTGAGCACCGCAGACGACGTCAAGGGCGGCGTCCGCGTGCGGACGGCACGGCGCAGCGCTGTGGAGAACACGGTCTACGACAGGCTCGATGCCATGACGGGCGAGCTGGCCTCAGAAGTGTCACAGGCCCTGTTCGGCGCCAAGGCGGAGTAGGCATGCCTCGCGACCTCGGCTACATAAACGCCCGCGTCCGCGGGATGAAGTCCAAGCTGCTGGGGCCGACCTTCACCCAGGCCGCCCTAGAGGGCACGGACTTCAGGGCCTTCCTCTCCGCGCTGAGCCAGTCGCCGTACATGCGCGACGTCGAGGAGGCGCAGGCCCGCTACGACGGCCTGGCAGTCGTCGACAGCGCCGTGGCGCGCAACTTCTACGAGACGGCGCACAGCCTCCTGTCCTTCTCAGACGGCAAGCCGCGCGAGATAATCGGGCTGCTGCTGCTCCGCTACGACCTCTCGAACATAAAGGCGATCGCGCGCGGCAAGCACGCAGGCAAAGAGGCAGACGACATCCGCGGGTCGCTGTTCCCGGCGGGCGAACTCAAGCCCGCCCTGCTGGAAGAAGCCGCCGCCGCTGCCGACCTCGCTTCTGCGGCTCAGGTGCTCGCCTTCAGCAAGAACGAGCTGGGATCGGCGTTCCTCAAGGCAGCGCGGCGCTACCAGCAGGACCAGGACCTGTACGCGCTCGAGCTGGCTCTTGACAAGGCGTACTTCAAGGCGCTGCTGACAAGGTCGGAGAAGGTGGGGGCGCCGAAGGACTTCATCCGTCATGTTCAGCGAGAGATAGACGCCACGAACCTGCTCACTGCCCTCAAGCTGCGGGGCAGGGGAGCGGACCGCACGCTGTTCGTGCCCGGCGGCAAGGAGGTCCCGGCGACCGTCTTCGACGCCATAATGCTCGACCAGGAGGGCGGCGCACTGCAGGCGCTGGCCAGCACCGGCTTCGCGGGCGTCGTCCAGGCGTCTGACCTGAGCGAGGCGGAGGCCGAGATCCGCTCGGTGCTCGACCGCAGCGCCAAGCGTCTCGCCGCCGACCCTCTCGGCATCGGTGTCGTGGTCGACTTCCTGAGGCGCAAGGAGGCCGAGGCCGCCAGGGTAAGGCTCCTCGCGCGCGGCAAGTACTACGGCGTGCCACGCAGCACGCTCGAGAAGGAGCTGCAAGGTGCCTAGGATGGTCGTGCTCACCGACTCCGAGACCGCGACCGGATACCGGTTGGCGGGTGTCGAGGTAAGGGAGACAACCAGGGACGAGGCCGTTCGGGAGCTCGAGGAGATGATCTCGAGCGATGCGTACGCCCTCGTCGCGGTCGACGAAGGCCTCGTGCCGGACCCGGTGCGCGCCACCGAGAGGACCATGCGCGGACGCGACCTACCCGTCCTCCTCAGCGTGCCTTCACTCGGCGCGGCGTTCAGCGAGAGCGCTGACGCCACGGAGTACATGAAGGAGCTGGTGCGCAGCGCCATCGGCTTCGACATCAAGCTTGACTGACAGGAGAACCACTGCAATGGCAATCGCAGGCAAGATAAGGAGCATCTCGGGGCCGGCCGTCATAGCCGAGAACATGATGGGCGCCCGGATGTTCGACATCGTAAGGGTGGGCGAGGAGCAGCTGATCGGCGAGATAATCCGCCTCGACGGCGACACCGCCTTCGTCCAGGTGTACGAGGACACCGGTGGCCTCACCGTTGGGCAGGAGGTCGTCTCGACCGGGCTGCCCCTCGCGGTTGAGCTCGGCCCCGGCATGCTCAACGGCATCTTCGACGGCATCCAGAGGCCCCTCGACAAGATCCGCGAGGCCTCCGGCACTTACATCGACCGAGGCATCACCGTGAACTCTCTCTCCCGCGACGCCAAGTGGCGTTTCACGCCCAGCGTGAAGGCGGGCGACGAGGTGACGGCCGGCCACCCGATAGGCACCGTCCCGGAGTTCGCGTTCACCCACAAGATCCTCGTGCCCCCTGGCGTCAGCGGCAAGGTCAAGTCCGTCGTCGCGGAAGGCGAGTACACCGTAGACGACGTCGTCGCGACCCTCGAGGACGGCACGGAGCTGCGCATGTACCACGCCTGGCCGGTGCGCCAGCCGCGCCCGGTGGAGAAGAAGCTCGACCCGGTCGTTCCCTTCCTCACCGGCATGCGCATCCTCGACGTGCTCTTCCCGCTGGCGATGGGCGGCACGGCCGCCATCCCTGGCCCGTTCGGCTCCGGCAAGACCGTCACTCAGCAGTCGATAGCCAAGTACGGGAACGCCGACGTCGTCGTCTACGTCGGCTGCGGCGAGCGCGGCAACGAGATGACCGACGTGCTTGTCGAGTTCCCCGAGCTCGAGGACCCCAAGACCGGCAACCCGCTCATGCACCGCACGGTGCTCATCGCCA